>NZ_JBSGUS010000007.1:0-324892 GCF_053608045.1 Kribbella sp. NPDC055071 | reverse complement strand
GATGGTACTGCGACCGGGAGGTCGTGGGAGAGTAGGACGCCGCCGGACATTCACACTGTTAAGGGCCACCCCACAAGGGGTGGCCCTTAACATTTCCCCCGGCACTTCGCCGGGCGATTCTTAACGCCCACAGGCGAGCTCCTGATACCGTAGTGGACCAACACACGCCGGTCGGCTGATGCCGGGCCGGTCTACGCGTCGGTGGCTTGACCTCGAGTGGGTCGGTGTATGCGCTGCTGGGTTGCACCCGGGCGGGTCGGTCTACGCGCCTCTCGGTTGATCCCTCGTGTGCCGGAGTACGCGTCGGTGGGGTTGAGTTGGGCGGACCGGTGTACGCACTCGTGGGTTGATCTTGAGTGGGTCGGGCTACGCGTCGATGGGTTGATCTTGAGTAGGTCGGTGTATGCGGTGGTGGTTGAGCCCGAGCGGGGCGGCCGCGCTGGTGGGTTGGTCCTGGGGGCGTCGGGGAGCGGGCCGGCGGGGGATGTGCGTTAGGCGGTGGTTCGGTGGGTGGAGGACGCCGTGAGTGCTTTGCGGGTGGGTGTGTAGGTCCACCAGGGGCGGGCGGGGTTGCCGTTGGCCTGGTCTGTGGCGGACATCATGGTGTCTAGGAGACATGGGTCGTGGCTCTGTCCGTCGATTGTGCAGATGGTGTCGTAGAGCTCGACGGGATCGCGGCCGGCTAGTTGGTCGACCCTGGTAATGCCGGCGCGTCCGAGGTACCTGGCTACTGCCGGACCTACGTTCATCAGACCTGTGAGCTCTGTGGCATTCATACGGCCATGGTGTCGGGCGTCACTACGCGGAGTCTTGAAGGTTTCGGACATTCCGTACGGTGGTGACCGACTAGATCTCCGGGGCGATGCCGACCAGGGCGGCGGCGGCGCAGATGTGGACCGGGGTCAGGTCGGCGGGAGCGACTGGGGCCTGAAGCAGGGTGCCGCGCTCGTACGGCGTGAGCGTGATGTCGATGCCGTGGGCGCCGGCGACGAGACCGCGGACGTACGTGAGCCAGCCCATCATCGGGATCCCGCGCCTGAAGACGCCCGCCGCGGCAGCGAGTTCGGTGTCCGCGATGCTCGCCCACTGGGGCTCCCAGATCGTGACGACCGCGCGGAGGACCTGGGCGAACCGCTCCGGCTGGGCGAGTGCGTCCTCGTCACTCCAGTGCAGGGTCAGCTGGTCGGAGACCGTGGTGAGTGTCCCACCCATCGACAGGTCGAACAGCCACGGCAGCTCGCCGGTGCTCTGCAAGTGCAGGCGCGTCGTACTGGACCCGTTCGCGAGGACCTTTGTTGTGGCCTCGACCATCTCCTGCAGTGGGCTGGAGCCGTCAGCTTCGAGGACGTGGTAGCCCCAGCGCTCGTCCTGGGTCCAGTTGTGTACGTCGGGGAACGCCACCGCGACCGCTGTCAGCGTACGGCCGACGCGCAGCGATCGGTGCTCGATCGACTCGTCCCGATGGGTCCACTGGGCGCGAAGCAGCCAGGATGCCATTCACGCCCTCCGATCGTGGGGCGACCAGACCCGCGCTGGAGACGGTACGCCGCTAGTCGAACGATTGACCAGGGCTCCGCCCACCCAGTGTTGGCGGATCGACCCGGACCATGTTCGCCGTACGGCATGCCGACGGACAGGCGTGGGATCGATTTCTGGAGCGGTCACCGGTCCAGTCTGAAGCACCACCTGGTCCGGTGTATGCATCGGGGTCCGATTTAGGTAATCACCCGACCAAATTCTTGACAACTGTCAAGGAGTCAAAGTGGGTGATGCGAGGTCGAGCGTTGGCGTCGGACCGCGATACGAGCTCAGCCACTCGCGGAGCAGTTCCACCCGGGCGCCGTACTCCTCATTGCCCTTGACCACGGGTGCCTGGTTGTACGCCATCGTGTCGGAGCTCCGCCGGAGCTTCACATACAGCCGCGAGGACGCCAGCGCGTACCGCTCCATGTCGTCCTGCAGAGCGCCGATGACCGTGATGTTCCGGTCGCGGCCGATCTGCTCGAACAACGCGACCGCCTCACGTCGGTGCTGCGACCCGAGATTGCGTCCCAGCTCGTCCAGGATCAGCAGCAGCGGCCGGTCCGAGCCGCCGGCGAGCGCGGCCGCGCAGACCAGCTTGACCGCCTTCTCGTCCATCTGGGCGGTGTTGCCCTTCACGTTGAACGCCGAGAACGGCCCACCCTCGGAGCGACGCCACTTGGGCGTGACGGTCCAGCGCCACGGCTTGTCCGGCTCGGCCGGCGGATCGGGCTCGGGGAACTCGAGTTTCGCGCCGTACCCGCCGTACTGCTGATCGAGTCGGTCGAACTCCTGTGAGACCAGCCGGAGTCGCGCCTTGATGCCGTCGGCGAGTGATGCGCGGTGTGCACGTGCGGTGCTCTCGGCCTCGCCCAAGCCTTCGCGGGCGCGCTCGAGCGCGGCGTTGCGTTCGGCGCGCTGGCTGGCGATTTGTTGTTGCTGCAGGCTGTCGAAGGTCTCATGCTGCGCGAGGTGACTGCTCAAGGTCCGATGCAGCGCCGGGACGAGGCCGACGCGAGCGCCGAGCGTGCCGTTCGTCCAGCCGTCAGGGCCGTTGAGGATCTCCCAGAGCTCCGTCGGGATCTCCTCGCGGGACCGCGCATTCGGGAAGCAGCGGCGGATGACGTCTTCGAGCTGCGTGCAGGCCTGGTGGTTCCAGTCTGCCGTCGTACGGCGTTGTGCGTCATCCGGCAGTCCGAGAATGAACGCCTCGGCTTCCGTCGGCGTTCCACCCCAGGCAGTCGTCCGAGTAGTCAGGTCGAGCGCGGTCTGCTCCTCGAGCAGCGTGAGCCGGCGGCCGGTCAGGTCGTCCAGCAGCCGCTCGTGGTCACGACGCGTCGATTCGAGGTTCTTGAGCCGTTCGTCCCGGACGAGCTGCTGCCCGGCCGCGGCCTCGGCCGACTCCTTCGCGGCCTGCAGGTGCGGTGCGAGCGAGTCACGGTCGGTCTCGTGCCGATCGATCGTCTCCCGCAACGCGAGGATCTGCTCCTGCACCGACTCGGCATCGGCGAGGGCGCGGGCGGCCGCCGTACGACGCTGTGCCTGCTCGACTCGGGATCGCGCTTGGTCAAGCGCCGCGGAAGCAATGGCCCGTGCCTCGACGGCGGCCTCGACGCGGCGGCGAGCGGCCTCGATGCGCGCGGTCCGGCCGGTCAGCGGCTCGTCGAACTGACCGACCGCGACAACGCCCGCGACGTCGTCGATGGTGTCTTTGGTCGCGCGCTCGCCGATGGCCGTGAAGAAGGCGTCGAGTGTGAAGCGCTTGTCGGCGGACTTCGGTCCACCGCGCGGGCCCTTGCCGGTCCCCGGGCGATTCGCCAGCACGAGCAGGAATCCGGCGTACCCGGCATCGGACAGAGCGGTCGCCGCCACGCTCGCGTCAGCGGCGTCGATGACAACGGCCTCGCGGTACGGCGCGAGTCGTGGCTCCCACTCGGCGCGGTCCGACGCCGACAACTCGGTGATGTCGGTCAGCGCACCGCACTCGATGCCCGCGTTCTCCAGGACCTGCTGCTGCGGCGCCGACACGGTCTGACCGCTCTCGGCCTCCCGGAGCTCCGCCGTCGCGTGGTCGACCGCCGAGCGGGCCAGGTGATCCCGGCCAATGTGCTCCTCGAGTACGGCGCGGGCCTCGTCCTGCTCGTCCGCCGCGGCGGCAAGGTCACGCCCGTCCGCCGAACGCCCCGCGTCCACCAGCTTGCGATGCTCCTGACCGAGCCGCTCCAACTGCTCCCGCACCGAACGCTGCGCCAGGTCGAGCTCGCGGTCGCGCGCATCCAGCTTGTCGCGCTCCTGACGCGTCAGCTGAACGTCCCTGAGCAGGACCTCCTCGTTGCCAAAGGCATCGATCTCGGAGTCGACGGCCTCGCGCCGTACCTCCTGCTCCGCGACGCGTTCGTCGAGTACGCCGAGCTCCTGGCGGATCTCGTCGTTGCGGGCCTCGCCGTCGATCAGGTGCCGGGCGCACCGAGCGAGCCACGATTCCTTCGCTGCGGCGAGCGCGTCCCGGGCCGCGGCGCGCTGCAGGATGCCGGCCTCGACCGTCGCCATCTCCTGCTCCCAGCGCTGCAGGTCGGCCGTCGCCTGCTTGGTCGCCTCGCGCTGCGTGTGTTCGGCGGATCTGTGCGCCTGCTCCTGCTCGAGCTCGTGATCGAGGCCCGTGAGGGTCGCGATCGCGTTGAAGATCCGCGCCGGGCCGAGCTCGTTGAGCGGCTCGGCGAGGAGGTTGGCGGTCGGGCTTGATCGCACCGACGTCGACAAGAACGAGACGCAGCGGACCTGACCGCCGTACAGAACCGTGGACAGCTTGTTGGCGTGGAAGTCGGTACGGCCGTTCGAATGCGGCAGAGCGGCCCACAGCGCGTCGGCACCGGCGGCGCGCTCGGCCTCGGTCGCGCCGTACGGGACGTGGAGACCGTTCTTCCAGCGCAGATCGAGGTACGACGCTTTGCGGTTGATGCGGATCCACACCGTGATGGCAGCGGCCTCGATCTCGGCGAGGTCGGTCAGCTCAGGGTCGGAGAAGACGCCGACGATGTAGCCGCGGTCGACGTTCGACCAATTGCCTTCCTGGCCGGCCGCCTCGGCGGTGAAGAGCAGCTCGGCCGCGCCGGGGGCACCGCTGGTCAGACGCCACTGGTCGTCGGCGTGCAGGAGGCTGAGGGCTGCGATCCACGACGACTTGCCGGCGCCGTTCGAGTCCGTCGGGCCCTGGCCCGCGACCGTGACGAGGCCCTGGCCGACCATCGGGATCGGATGCGTCGACAGACGAGACAGGTCGACGACCTGAACGCCGAGCAGCACCTTGGACCCGAGGATGTCGTACGGCCCGTCCTCTACACCGCTGCTCATGCGATTCCTTCCGTACTCAGACTGCTTGGATCCGTGCTGCTTGACGCTTCGTTGGTGACGTCCGGGCTCGGGGTGCCGTTACGGGCTCGGATCGCTTCGGCGATCGGGCTGGCCGGGGCGGCGGCCAGAATCAGTTGGTCCTGCAGGCGTCGGCGCGCGGCCGGAGTGAGCCGTTGGAGTTGCGGACCGGGGATGTAGCTCGGACCGCCGGAGTGGTCGCCGGACAGCTGGATCAGACCGGCTGCTCGGAGGCGCTGGAGGGCGAGGCGTCGTTCCTCGCCGCTGATCCTCGTCGTGCGCAGCTCGTCGACAGTCGTGGGCCGCGCCGACTTCCAACTGTCGCCGGTCAGGATCCCTTCGCTGCGGGGGATCGCGACCGAGTGGATCAGGACGAGGACCAGGACGGCGCGATCGATGACCGAGAGCGGCTGCCAGCCCTGCGCGGTCAGGCTCGCGGCGATGTCGTCGTCGTACCCGGCCGTCCAGTGGGTGCCGTCGACGTGCACCAGGGTCCGCCCGATCAGCTTCAACATCTTCTGGACATGCCGACGAAGGGTGACGTCGCGCAGTCCTGCCAGCTGGACCTCGGCGACCGGATGCGCCGCGTACTGCACCGCGCTGAACGCCGCCAGCGCCTCATCGCGAGCCCGATCGCCGAGATCCTCCAGGAGGGGATCGAACAACACGTGCTGCTCACTCATCGGACACCTCCGTACGGCGCTCGTCCGCGCCGGAGGTGTCGTCCGGGAGGGCATCTGGTGATGGAGTCGGCTGGGTCGACGTGAGGAGTGCCGGTGGTGGGTCGGGGAGATGGCGGCACAGGTCTCTGAGGGTTGACTCGTCGGCGGGGGTCCAGGTGATGACGCGGGGGCCTAGGCGAACCTCACCGGCCTTTTCGTTCCAGCGGAGCCAGTGGGTGGCGTGGAGGCGGCGGAGGCTGCCGATGATCAGGGTCAGGTCGCTCGATTGCTCCGGGCGGCCGCGCATGCCGGCGTACACGGATCTGACCTGCGCGAGCGTGCCGGTCGACCCGGGCCAGGCGGGGCCGCTGCGGTCGGTCCAGCAGCAGGCGACGCAGATTGCCAGGACACGAGCTGTCTCGTTCGGCTGCTCGACCGCGACGGGGGGAGTGTCGAGCTCGTCGAGGACGGTGTGACCGGCACCGGAGGGCAGCGTGGGCACGAGCCAGACCGTTGCGCCGTCCGGCGAGACGGCTCTGGTGAGACCTGCGACCGCGGGTGTGTCCGGCTCGACCTCCAGCGGGCCGGCCGACTGCACCTTCGCCCACCACAACGCGTTGTACAACCGCCGCTCAACAGCCTCCGACGCCCGCGTCGCACTCGGCTCCGACGCCCGCGTCGCACTCGGCTCGGGCGTGGTCATCGGGTCACCCGGCGGAAGACGCCTTCGGTTGCCCAGGGGGTGCCAGCGGTGGGGTCGATCCGCATGCCGTCTGAATAGACCAGCTCGTAGTCGAGCTCGTCGTGCAGGTGGGCCGCGGTCAATTCGGCCAGCACCCGGCGCGCGGTGATCCAGTCGCCGGCGTCGTCGATGACCGCGACGATGTCGACCGAAGCTCGCCCGGCGAGCACGCGCTCGGCCTCCGCGCGCAGCTCCTCGCGGTCCGTCGCGGCCGCTGACTCCGGCGCGTCGACGTCCCCGGTCGGTCTCGGCGGCGCCATCCGGGCGGTCCCGGTACGGCGTCCTGTCTCGACGGCCTCGACCATCGTCTGGGGCGAGAAGTCCGGCGCCGCGGCATCGAACAGCAGCCCGTCGAGGACCCCCGCCAGCACCTCCGATGAACTGCCTCGCGTGAACGTCACCCATGTCTCGATCGGCAGCAGTCCGAGTGCGCGCGTCGTACCGGCTCGCTCGACCAGACGTCCTGCGGCTAGTTGCACGGCATCGGCGTACGCGGCGAGTGCCATCCGCAGCGACGTGCACGCGCGATGCAGCGCGGGCCAGCGGTCCAGGACGATGCGGTGCACCTTCTCGGCCTGCTCGATCAGGCGCTCGTTGCCCCAGGCGAGCTGAGCGTTCTCGCGCAGTTGGGCGGTCGTGCTGGTGGAGACCAGAATGGCTAGCTCGTTCCCGAGGAGGCGGAACACCTTTGTCAACCGCCCGATCGAGGCCAGGCCGTCGTCCTCGGTTGCAGTCGGGTCGCTGACGCTGTGGGCTTCCAGCGTGAGCAGTTGGTGCAGCTCACCTTGACCGCCCTGGACGGACATCCGGCGCAGGAACATGAGCATCACGTACGGCGCGAACGCGGCTCGGTGGCGTAGCTCGTTCGGACGGTCGACGAGTTTGGTGATGGCGCCGTACTGCCGCAGTACGTCGAAGCGCCGGACGATCACGTCGTGCGGGTACGAGCGGCAGGCGAGCGTCGCCTGCTCGACCGTGAGCCCGTCGCTGCCGGCCTCGGCGAATGCGTCCAGGATCGCCTGGTCCACGTCGAGGAGATCGGGGTCGACGATCATCGCGCCGGCCTCGCGGGCGAGCACGGCGAAGACCTGGCGGTAGACGCGCAACACGGCCGCCTCGGCCTCGGCGTCCAGCAAAGTCGCGTCCATCAGCACTCCCTCCCGTGTGATAACCCGAGGGCTACCAGAGACAAGGACTCTAACCACCCAAACCCCCACCCCAAAAACCGAGCCACGAGTACCTGGGGATAACTACGAACGGCAGGGCTGGAGGGGGCACACCCCCACCCCAAAACCGAGACGCGAGTACCTGGGGATAACTACGAACGGCAGGGGTAGAGGGGGCACACCCCCGCCCCAAAGCTGGGACGCCGGACCGGTGGTTGCTCGACTTTGTGCATGGGGTCCGTGTTTGGCGGGCGTTGGCGTACGGAATCGGTGCACAAAGTCGGGGTGGACAGCGCGGGGCGCGTGGCGCGGGGGAGGGGGTTGGGGTTGTGGATGGGGGGTGGAAAACCGGGTGACGGTGGGGTGGGGAGTGTTTAGCATCCGTAGGGTGATGAGAATCCTTGGCTGACGCGGTCCTGGTTGACCGCGCTCAGTTCACGCCGCCTCGAGTTGTGAGGTTCCGCTGCTAGCGGGACCGTGACTCCGGGCGATCGCAACGCCGGTGCGGACCCACCACAGGGTCCCCGGTGCGCTTGTTGATTCTCTCCTTTCGGAGCTTTGCACATGACCGTGCATGACGCGCGCCCCATCGGTGCGCAACACCCCCGTGTCCGCGACCTGCTCTCCGTCCGCAAGGACGGCTCATCCGGCCGCATCATGGTCGAGGGCAGCTGGGAACACGATCGCCTACTAGCGACCCCGACCACGATCGACGCCTTCTTCTGGTGTCCCGAAGCCGGTCAGACGGACATCCGGAGCATCGCCGACCGCGCGGCCGAGGTCTACCGCATCTCGGCGAAGCTGCTCGCCCGCCTCTCCCGGAAGACCCGGCCCGACGGCCTGATCTCCATCGCCCGCCTGCCGGTCTGGACCCCACAAGCTTTCAGCTTCGGCAACGAGTCGCTGGTCCTCGTCGCCGACGGAGTCGAGTACGCCGGAAACCTCGGCACGCTGATCCGGACCGTCGACGCCGCCAAGGCCGACTGCCTGATTCTCACCAGCAGACGAGCCAAGCCCAGCCACCCGAGCGTCTACTCGGCCAGCCGCGGCACAGTCCTGTCGACACCCGTCCTGGAGTTCGACGACATCGCGTCCGCGGCGGCGTGGTTGCGCGACCACGGCTTCGGCGTCCACCTCGCCGATCCGGCGGCAACAGGTAGCTACCGGGTTCCGGCGTACGACGGTCCGACGGCCTTCGTCGTTGGTTCGGAGGGCGCAGGCTTGTCGCGTGAGTGGCACGAGCAGGGATTCGGTGCGGTGTCGATCCCGATGCTCGGGCAAGCCGACTCACTCAACGTCGCGCTGTCGGCCGGCATCCTCCTGTTCGAGGCGCGAGCCCGCAAGGAAGGCTGGTGACGCGGTCGACCCACGCTCGATCAACGAGACATCGAGCGTGATCGGATCGGCCGGGTGGTCCTTGCCCTCGATCGCGTCGAGCAGCAGCCGGACGGCGATCTCGGCCTTGCGTGGGATGTCCTGCGCGATCGTGGTCAGCTTCGGCGTGACGTACTCACTCAGGTCGAGGTTGTCGAAGCCGAGGACGGACACCTGGCCGGGGACGTCGTACCCGGCTTCGGCGAGGCCCTCCATGATGCCGATCGCGAGGATGTCCGCGGTCGCGAACACAGCGGTTGCGTCCGGGTGCTCGGCCATCAGTTGCCGGCCGAGCTCCCGGCCGCTGGCGTGCGTGGTGGTCTCGACCGTGACGAGTCGCTCGGTCCAGGTCAGGCCGGCTTCGGCGTATGCCGCGCGGAACCCGTCGTACCGTTGGTGGACGACGCCGATGCCGCTGAACGACGGCCCGGCGAACACGATCTCGCGGTGCCCGAGGGTCAGCAGGTGCCGCGCCGCGAGCAGCGCGCCGGTGTAGTCGTCGGACCGGACCCCGGTGGTGAGCGGGTTGGCGGCGTAACTGTCGACGGCCAGGAGAGAGACGCTGCCGACAGCTCCGGGGGTCAGCCGCTCGATGTCCTCGTCCAGGAACCCGAGCAGGACCGCACCGTCCAGGCTCCACGACTTGAGCGCCTCCCCAACCTCACCGGGCTGGGCGATGCCGCGGAGCAGCAGGTGGTAGCCGCTCTTGCGCAGCTCTCGCTCGATCTGGCCGAGGATCGCCACGTTGTGCGGGCTGATCATCAGGCTGTCCTCGTCGGCCGCCGGCACCAGCAGTCCGATCAGCTTGGACGCGCGCGCGGCCAGGCTGCGAGCCGAGGCGCTGGGCACGTAGCCGCGCTCGGCGACGATCCGCTGGATCCGCTCGATGGTGTCGGGTGAGACCCGGGCCCGCTTGCCGTTCACGACGTTCGAGACCGTCATCATGCTGACGCCGGCCTCGTCCGCGATGTCCTTCAGCGTGACCCGCATCCACAGTCCCCTCTCGCTTTTCTCACCCTAACCGGGCAGCACCGCAGCGGCCCGCGGCCCGGTGCCGCCGGTTTGCGCCCACCCGTTGACAGCTCGTTTCCAGGACATTACGGTCCAGCAAGGTGGAGCGCTAAACCTACCACAAACGAAGGGATTCCGGAGATGGACCAGTGGTGGCGGGACGCGGTGATCTACCAGATCTACCCGCGCAGCTTCGCCGACAGCGACGGCGACGGCACAGGCGATCTGGCCGGGGTGCGCTCACGGTTGCCGTACCTGCGGAGCCTCGGCGTCGACGCGATCTGGTTCACGCCCTGGTACCTGTCCCCGTTGGCCGACGGCGGGTACGACGTCGCCGACTACCGCCGGATCGACCCGGCCTTCGGAGCGGTCGACGAGGCGGAGCGATTGATCTCGGACGCCGCCGCCCTGGGCATCCGCACGATCATCGATATCGTCCCGAACCACGTCTCCAGCGAGCACGAATGGTTCCGCGCCGCGCTCGCCGCCGGACCGGGATCACCGGAGCGCGAGCGATTCTGGTTCCGCACCGGCCAGGAGCCACCGACCGACTGGGTGTCCAGCTTCGGCGGCGAGACCTGGACCCGGACCAAGGACCCGGACGGTACGCCGGGGGAGTGGTACCTGCACCTGTTCACGCCCGAGCAGCCCGACCTCAACTGGAACCATCCGGACGTACGCCGCGAACACGAGGAGATCCTGCGGTTCTGGTTCGACCGCGGCGTCGCCGGTATCCGGATCGACAGCGCGACCATGCCGGTCAAGGACCCGTCGTTCCCGAACGTCGGCCAGACCGAGCAGCATCCGTACGTCGATCGCGACGGACTCCACGAGATCTATCGGGACTGGCGTGCCGTCGCCGACTCCTACGACCCACCCCGGATACTGGTCGGCGAGATCTGGCTCGCCGATCCGGTCCGGTTCGCCCGCTACCTGCGACCCGACGAGATGCACACCGCCTTCAACTTCGACCTGATGGGTCGGCCGTGGGACGCCGACGCGTTCCGCGAATCCATCCGTACGACGCTTGCCGCGCATGCCCCCGTGGACGCGCCGGCCACCTGGGTGCTGTCCAACCACGATGTGACCCGTCCGGTGACTCGGTACGGGCGCGCGGACAGTTCGTTCTCGTTCGCCACCAAGCGGTTCGGCGTACCGACCGATCTGGAGCTGGGCCTGCGCAGAGCGCGGGCGGCTGCTCTCTTGACCGGGGCGCTGCCGGGGTCGCTGTACATCTACCAGGGCGACGAGCTGGGGTTGCCCGAGGTCGAGGACCTGCCGCTGGTTGCGTTGCAGGATCCGATCTTCCATCGGTCCGACGGCGTCGACCCGGGTCGCGACGGCTGCCGAGTCCCGTTGCCGTGGACAACGATCGGCGGGACCTTCGGGTTCAATTCGCAGGGCTTCGGGCCTTGGCTGCCACAGCCCGGCGACTGGGGTTCCTACTCCGTCGAGGCTCAGCAGGACGACCCGGACTCGATGTTGTCGCTCTACCGGTCGATGCTGCGGCTGCGTCGCGAGCTCGGCGCCGGTTTCGACTGGTACGACGGCGAGTTGCTGGGGTTCCGCCGGGGTGACGTGCTCTGCCTGGTCAACTTCGGACCCGAGCCGCGGCCGTTGCCGTCGTACCGAACCGTTCTGCTCGCCAGTGCCGACCTGGCCGGCGACCTCCTACCCACCGACACCGCCGTCTGGCTGCGGCTGCACGACCACTAGGAGAGATCATGAAGTCCTTCATTGCCGCGGCCTTGGTGGTCGCTCTCGGCCTGACCGCGTGTTCCGGTTCAGGCTCCGCCAAAAGCGATACCTCCACCGGTCCGGTGACGGTCAAGGTGGCGCGCGACCCGGGTCTCGACAAGGGCGCTATCGCTGCTTTCGACCAGCGCGTGGCGCAGTTCGAGCAGGCCAATCCGGGCATCGACATCGTGCCGCAGGAGTACAACTGGACCGCGACCACCTTCACCGCCCAACTCGCCGGCGGCACACTGCCGGACGTGTTCACGGTCCCATTCACCGACGGCCGTGGGCTGATCGAGCGCAAGCAGATCGCCGACATCAGTGGACTGGTGACCGGGCTGCCGTACGCCGGCCGCTTCAACGCGAACGTGGCGAAGGCCGGTCAGGCCGAGGACGGCAAGCAGTGGGCAGTCCCGATCGCGGCGTACGGACAGGCGCTGCACTACAACCGCACTCTGTTCAAGCAGGCCGGGCTCGATCCGGACCAGCCACCGACCACTTGGGACGAGGTCCGCGCGGATGCCAAGCAAATCGCGGACAAGACCGGCAAGGCGGGTTACGCCGAGCTGACCACGGACAACACCGGCGGGTGGATCCTCACCACGCTCGACTACGCGTTCGGCGGCCGGACCGAGAAGATCGACGGCGATGCGGCGACGGCCGAGCTCGATACTCCGGAGATGACCGCGGTGCTGCAGCTGCTGAAGGACATGCGGTGGTCGGACAACAGCATGGGGTCGAACTTCCTGTACGACTGGGCCGGCATCAACCAGGCGTTCGCCTCGGGCCAGATCGGCATGTACGTGTCGGGCGGCGGCAACTACGGCTCACTGGTGACGCAGAACGCCCTCAAGCCGGCGGACTACGGCGTGACCGTGCTGCCGTTGATGGACAAGCCGGATGCCGGCGTACTGGGTGGTGGGACGCTCGCAACGGTCAGTGCGAAGTCCAACGATGCTGTGAAGGCCGCTGCGGTCAAGTGGATCGACTTCTACTACCTGAAGAAGCTCACCGACCAGGAGGCCGCCGTACTGGATGCTAAGACGACGGCCGCGTCGAAGCAGCCCGTTGGCGCACCGCAGTTGCCGGTGTTCGATCGGGCGACGTACGACGAGTCGCTGCGATGGGTGGCGTCGTACGTCAATGTCCCGCAGGCCCAGCTGAAGCCCTACACCGACAAGATGTTCGACCAGCCGTTGGTGACCGAGCCGGTCCGGTCGACGCAGGAGGTCTACAAGCTCCTCGACCCGGTCGTGCAGTCCGTACTGACAAACAAGAACGCCGACATCGCCGATCTGTTGAAGAAGGCCGACGCCGAGGCTCAGGCCTTGCTGGACCGGAAGTAGGCCGATGGCGACGTCAGTGCTGGTGAACCGGGCGGTCCGGCCGATAGCGCGCCGGCGATGGCGGACCGGTGGGCTGAGCACCCTGGTGTTCCTGTTACCGCTGCTGATCGTGTTCGGCGTCTTCTCGTGGATCCCGATCGGGCGTGCGGTGGTGATGAGCTTCCAGGAGACCAATCTGGTCACCCCGTCCACCTTTGTCGGCCTGCAGAACTTCAAGGACGTCCTGGCGGATCCGTTGCTCTGGACCGCGGTGAAGAACACGCTGTACTTCGCCCTGCTCGCGCTGGTCTTCGGCTACCCGGTGCCGCTCGTCGCCGCGGTGGTGATGAGCGAGGTACGACGTTTCAAAGGTCTCTACAGCGCACTGGCGTACCTGCCGGTGGTGATCCCGCCCGTGGTCGCCGTACTGCTGTGGAAGTTCTTCTACGACGCCGGACCGACCGGAGTGTTCAACACCATCCTGGGGGCGGTGGGGATCGGACCGGTGTCGTGGCTGCAGGACTCGGCGTCGGCCATGCCGTCGCTGGTGCTCGAGGCGACCTGGGCGGCGGCGGGCGGGACGATCATCATCTACCTGGCCGCATTGACCGGGGTGTCGACAGATCTCTACGAGGCGGCCGAGATCGACCGGGCGTCCATCTGGCGCAAGATCTGGCACGTCACCCTGCCCCAACTGCGCGGTGTCCTGCTGATCACCTTCATCCTCCAGATTGTCGGTACCGCGCAGGTCTTCCTGGAGCCGTTCCTGTTCACCGGTGGTGGCCCGGCCAACTCGACCACGACCATCCTGTTGCAGATCTACAACTACGCCTTCGCCAACAGCCTCGGCGGCGAGTACGGGATGGCGACCGCGTTGAGCATCATGCTCGCAGTCGTGCTCGGTCTGCTCTCCGCGCTCTACTTCCGGCTGACCAGGTCCTGGAGTACGTCGTGAGTCGCGGCATCCTGTCACCGGCCGACTGGCGGCGGATCCGGTGGCGGGTGCTCGGGCTGCACGGCGTACTGCTGGTCGTGTTGTTCGTCGCCGGACTCGGGCCGATGCTGTGGCTGGCCAAGGCCGCGATCACGCCGACCCAGGACACGCTGCGGTCGCCGTTGGCCCTGTGGCCGCACGGGATCGACTGGGCGAACCTGGCCACCGCGTGGACCCGCGTCGAGGTGGACAAATACTTCCTCAACACCGTGGCCCTGGCGGCCGGGTCGTGGCTGATGCAGTTGTTCGTGGCAACGACCGCCGGCTACGCACTCGCCGTACTGCGTCCTCGGTACGGCAAGCTGATCACCGGTGTCGTGCTGGCGACGCTGTTCGTGCCGTCGGTGGTCCTGCTGGTTCCGCTGTATCTGACGATCGTCGACCCGCCGTTGCTGAAGGCATCATTGATCAACTCGTTCTGGGCGGTCTGGCTGCCGGCCGGGGCGAATGCCTTCAACATCCTGCTGGTGCAGCGGTTCTTCGCGAACCTGCCCCGCGAGGTGTTCGAGGCGGCGCGGGTCGACGGTGCCGGTCCGTTCCGGTTGTTCTGGTCGGTGGTGCTGCCGATGTCGCGCCCGATCCTGGGTGTGTTGTCGGTGTTCGCGATCATCGCCGCCTGGAAGGACTTCCTCTGGCCGATGCTCGTACTGCCGGACCCCGCGCGGCAGCCCTTGTCGGTCCGGCTGCCGGCGCTGCAGCGGTTCGTCGAACTCGACGTCTTCCTGGCCGCGTTGGCGATCTCCACCGTCATCCCGGTGGTGCTGTTCCTGGTGTTCCAGCGCTTCTTCCTCAAGACGGGTGCCCTCACCGGCGCCGTCAAGGGCTGACCCGCCCATCCCGCCCCACAGCTCAGACGAAGGGCACCGCCATGTCGAAATCACTCCGGATCGCTCTGATCGCGGTCTTGTTGACGTTCCTCCTGGCCCGGACCGCAGCCGCTGCGGTTCGGACCATCGAAGCCGAGTCCGCCACCCTCTCCGGTGGTGCCGTGGTCGAGACCGAACACACCGGCTACTCGGGCACCGGGTACGTCGGCGGCTTCACCGACGCCCACAAGGGCACCGCCGCAGTCAGCGCGACTGTCAACGCCGGCACGTACCAAATCACGCTTCGGTACGCGAACGGGACCGGCTCCGACAAAACGCTGTCCCTGTACATCGGCGCGACCCGGCTGCAGCAGGTCACGCTGCCCGCCACGGCCTCCTGGACGTCGTGGGCCGACAACACCACGACGCTGTCACTGACCGCCGCGACAACCGTCTCGTACCGGTTCGACAGTACGGACTCGGGCAACGTCAACCTGGACAAGGTGACGTTGACCGACGCGCCGGCTCCGGCCGAAGGGACGTACGAGGCCGAGCAGGCCGCGCTCTCCGGCGGCGCTGTCGTCGCGACCGACCACGGTGGCTACAGCGGATCCGGGTTCGTGGGTGGGTACGTCGACGGCAACAAGGGGAACGCGGCAACGACCTTCACCGTGACCTCGACCAAGGCGGGCACAGGTACGGCGACTCTCCGCTACGCCAATGGGACTGGCGCGACGATGACGTTGTCGCTGTACGCCGGTGGTAGCAAGGTCCGCCAGATCAGTCTGCCGGCGACGGCGAACTGGGACACCTGGGGCACTGCGTCCGAGCAGCTCCCGCTGGTTGCCGGCAGCAACACCATCGCCTATCGCTTCGACAGCGCGGATTCGGGGAATGTCAACCTCGACAATCTCACGGTCGCGGCGCCGGTGGACGAGGCTCCGCCCGGCGCACTCGAGCGCGGCTTCCTGTCCGGCGGCGCCTCAGTCGGTACGTCGATCACCGGCTTCACCGGAGGCGGGTACGTCACCGGGTTCACCGCGGTCGGCGGCCGGGTGATCCGTACTGTGAACGTCGCCGCGGCCGGGAACGCAACGGTCACAGTGCGATACGCCAACAGCACCGGCGCCACCAAGACGTTGAGTACCTACGCGAACGGCGTGAAGGCCGGGCAGCTATCGTTGCCGGCGGCAACTGGCTGGTCGACGGTTCAGCACACGCTGCCGCTGCGGGCCGGGCTCAACCTGATCGGGTACCAGTACGACTCCGGTGACAGCGGGAATGTTGCCCTCGACGACATCACCGTTGCCGGGTCGACCCAACTCGCGGCCCGTGGAGCGACCGTTCCGTACACCGAGTACGAGGCGGAGAACGGCAGTACCAACGGCGTCGTACTCGGCCCGGACCGCACATATCGCACTGTTCCGTCGGAGTCTTCCGGACGACGGGCAGTGCGCCTGGACAACACCGGTAAGTACGTGCGATTCACGCTGACCCAGCCGACGAACTCGCTGGTGGTGCGCTACTCCATCCCCGACAACGCGGCCGGCACCGGCATCACCGCACCGCTCGGGATCTACACCGGCGGCAGCAAGGTGAAGGACGTCACCCTCACGTCCGCCTACAGCTGGGTCTACGGCCTATATCCGTTCCCGAACGACCCCGCGCAAGGTGGCGGACACCGCTTCTACGACGAGGTCCGTACGACGTTGCCCAGCTACCCGGCCGGGACCGTACTGACGCTGCAGAACGACACATCCACACCGATCACCGTCGACCTGATCGACACCGAGGTCGTCGCCCCGGCCCTCACTGCTCCAGCAGGTGCGCTCGACGTCACGTCGTACGGCGCGGTGTCGGGGACAGGGGACGACACCGCCGCGTTCAACTCTGCGATCAGTGCCGCGAAGGCCGCGGGCAAGCCGCTGTGGATCCCGGTCGGTACCTTCGACCTGACGTCGCGTCTGAACGTTGACAACGTGACGATCCGCGGCGCCGGCATGTGGTACTCCACCGTCCGTGGCAACGCCGGTCGCGGCGGATTCTTCGCGGTCGGCGGCAACGTTCAGCTGGCCGACTTCACCTTCGCCGGCGACGTCCGGTATCGCGATCCGGACGGATCGGTGACGACCGATGCCGCGCTTGAAGGCAACTTCGGTACCGGATCGCTGATCCACAACCTCTGGATCGAACACACCAAGGTCGGTCTCTGGGCGACCGGTGGAACCGACGGGCTCTACGTGGCCGGCATCCGGATCCGGGACAGCTTCGCCGACGGGGTCAACCTCAACAGCGGGGTCGCCAATACCCGCGTCGACCAAAGCGTGTTCCGCAACACCGGCGACGACGCCCTCGCGATGTGGTCCAACAGTGCCG
The DNA here is from genome assembly GCF_053608045.1 of Kribbella sp. NPDC055071. Lineage (NCBI taxonomy): Bacteria > Bacillati > Actinomycetota > Actinomycetes > Propionibacteriales > Kribbellaceae > Kribbella > Kribbella sp. NPDC055071. The sequence continues at coordinate 307,809 of NZ_JBSGUS010000007.1, read as the reverse complement.
CGGTCACGAACTCCGCCTTCACCTTCAACACCGCGACGTTGCCCGCCCTGGCCAACACCGCCGCGATCTACGGCGGCAACGCCAACCGGATCGAGGACAACCTGTTGTCCGACACCGTCTACACCGCCTCGGGGATCACCGTCTCGACCTGGCACGGTGCCTTGCCCTTCACCGGTACGACGATCGTCCAGCGCAACACGGTCACCCGGGCCGGCGGCTTCAACACCGACTGGAACAGCAGTCAGGGCGCGCTCTGGATCTACGCCGAGGCTCGCGACATCACGGCACCGGTCCTGGTGAAGGACGTCGACATCGTCGACAGCACCTACCAAGGCATCCTGATGAGCTGGCAGAAGAACGTCAGCAACCTCACTTTCGACCACGTCAAGGTCCAGAACACCGGGACCTACGGCATCGACATCCAGGTCGCCGGCAGCGCGACGTTCAACTACGTCACCGTGTCCGGCACCGGCTCCGGCGGCCTCAACAACACGACCGGCTACACCCTGATCAGAGGCCCCGGGAACAGCGGCTTCTGAGCGCCACCGGCAGAATGGAGGGCGTTCACGCCCGCAGCAGTCAAGGAGCAATCGGTGGCATTCGAACCAGGCGAGGTCGTCGCCCCGTCAGATCCGCGCATCGTCCTGGCGGGGCAGTGGGGTCACCAGCCCGGGTTGGCGATCACCGTCAACTCGGGGTCGCGGATCTCGTTCTCGTATGCGGGCGAGCGGCTCCAGCTCCTGTTCGACACCGACGGGCTCACCGTCGCACCGCACCTGTGGATCGCGGTCGACGACGGTGAGCCCGCGCTCCACCTCGTCGACGCCCCGGTCATCGAACTGGACGCCCCGACCGGCCGACACCAGGTCGAGATCGTCGTCAAGGACGTGAACGAGCACGCGAACCGCTGGAACCCGCCGTTCGAATCCGCGGTCGTGTTCGCCGGCCTCGTCCTCGACGTGAACTCGCGGCTGCGGCTCAGCGGTCGACCGGGCGGTCCGCGGATCGAGTTCTACGGCGATTCGATCACGCAAGGCGTGCGGTCGCTGAGCTCGCATCCGGAATCCGAGGGTGCTGACGGTACGACGTCGTACGCGTATTTGACTGCTCGCGCGTTCGGGGCGACGTCGTACCAGGTCGGCTTCGGGCGTCAGGGGATCAGCCGGCCCGGGAACGGCGAGGTCCCGCCCGGCATCGAGTCGTTCGGCTGGAACTTCGCCGGCTCGCCGGCCGAACGCGTCGAGCCGTCCGACGTCGTCGTGATCAACCTCGGCGTCAACGATCCGACGCTCGAGCCGGAGGAGTACGCCGGCTACGTCGCGCGAGTGCGGTCGGCGTACCCGGAAACGAGGATCGTGGCGCTGACGCCGTTCAGCGGCAAGCATGCCGAGACCATCCAGGCCGCGGTGAAGTCGCTCGACGATCCCAACCTCGTCTGCATCGATTCGACCGGCTGGATCACCGAGGACGACTGCACCGACCTCGTCCACCCGAGCGTGGCCGGCCACGCCAAGATCGCCGCTCAGTTGATCCCGGCCCTCGAAACCCACACCTCACTCCGACGTCCCAACTGACGGTTTTCGAGGCAAGATGACGCCATGAAGTTCTCGAGCGTCGACGAGTACATCGCGTCGTTCCCGGCTGACGTGCGGGAGGTGCTGGAGGAGGTACGACGTACCATCCGCGCCGTCGTGCCCGCAGCGGGCGAGAAGATCAGCTACGACATCCCCACGATCACGCTGGACGGCAAGTCCCTCCTCCACTTCAGCGCCTGGAAACACCACCTCGCCGTCTACCCGGTCCCACCCGTCGACGAAGCCCTAGCCGCCGACCTCAACACTACCGCTCAGGCAAAAGCACCCTCAAGTTCCCACTGACCAAGCCCATCCCCTACCCCCTGATAACCCAACTAACCCAAGCCTTCCTCACCACCCGCACCCAGCCTCAGTAGGCCGGTTAGCTCGTGAGGAGGTCGCGGGGGTCGGGGGATGGGGGGCGGGTGAGGGTCCAGTCGTTGAAGTGTTGGTCGAAGCGATACCAGAGGTGGTCGGGGCCCAGGCGTAGTTGGGTTTTGCCGGCGGTGACTCGGTTGGAGTGGGTGGTGGCGCCGGGGAGGGCTTCGAGGGCCTCGGCCAGGGATCGGGGGTCGACGTCGGTGGGTTCGTCGACTGTGGCTGCTAGGCCGCCGGCGCCTGCCTCGCGCCAGGCGACGGCCCAGCTGGTGAGTTGGCGGGCGGGAACTCCGGCTCGATGCGCGAGGTCGGCGAGGTCCGTCGTACCGAGGGCTAATGCCGCTCGGCGGGCGAGGTCTTGTTGGAACGGCAGGCTCAGACCACCGTCGCCGTCGCCGGATGCGAACTCCCAGGCTCGCTGGGCCGCATCCGTTGCCAGGGCGACAAGATCGCGTACGTCGACGCCCGAGGAGCGTGGTGGATCGAGCACCCGCACCGCAGCGGGCGTGCCAGGGGAACCGAGCGGCCGAGGTGGGACAGGCACCACAGCCGCGTCTCGACTGAACGCTGCCTTGGCGGGCATGCCGGCGGGCGGGGGAGTGCGAACCGGGGTAGTCGGATCTGGAGCCGATCGGCGTGAACGCAACGCGGACAAGAGCTCGTCCTTGCGGCGGCCGCGCAGAAGCAGCAGCGAGAACGGATCGTCATCGAGGGCGTCTGCGATCAGATAGCAAACGGCCGCGGAGTGCTTGCACGGTACGGCGAAGTCCGGGCAGCTGCAGTTGGTCAGCACCTCACCCGCTCCAGGCAACAGATCCAGCCCCGCCGCCTGCACGTCGTCGACGACCTCGGGCGGCAGCTCACCGTCGAGCAACGCGGCGACACGGCCGATCTGAGCCGAGACCACATCTAGCACGGCGTCCCACTCGGCGGCCGAGAACGGACTGATCCGGACAGTCACCTGGTACGGCGTGACGCGGCTGCCCTGCACGACTGCCTCGACCTGCCCCGGGGTGACCGTCAGCTCGAGCACACTGCCACGACGCGCGTACGAGCGTCCTCGTGACAGCCGACCTGGATCCAGCCGAGCCCGCTGCTCCAACGCCTCCAGCCACGCCCGCCCCCACCACGTCGCCCCGAACGTCCGCCGGCTCCCCGCCCCCTTGGCCGCCGGCAACCCGGCATCCTCCTCACCACGCCGCCGCCACCCCTGCCAAGCCCCTCGCTCGCCGCCCGCCGCATACTCCCGATCGCCATCAGACCCCTGTCGCCACTCCAAGCTCCCCGCAGCGCGACTGGTCGGTTGAGCATCGTCTTTACTCATCGGTCTCACCGGCCAGCGCGACGCGTCCGACGGTGGATGGGTTGTGCGGACCGGCGGCGCCGGCGCGCAGTGGAGTGGTCGAGAGCTCGACCAGCTCGGTCAGCTCGGTGTCCGACAGCTCGCTCAGCCACGCCTCGCCCGACCCCACCACGGCATCCGCGAGATCGCGTTTGGCCGCGATCACGGTCGAGATCCGGTCTTCCAGCGTGTTCTCGGTGACGAGCCGATGCACCTGCACCGGCCGGTCCTGGCCGATCCGATAAGCGCGGTCGGTCGCCTGATCCTCGACCGCCGGATTCCACCACCGGTCGTAGTGCACGACATGGGTCGCCCGCGTCAACGTCAGCCCGACCCCGCCGGCCTTCAACGACAACAAGAACACCTGAGCCGCACCGTCCTGGAACTGTGAGACCAACTCCTCCCGCTTCCGCACCCCGATCCCACCGTGCAGGAACAACGTCTTGACCTGCCGCGCCGCCAGGTGTGACTCGATCAGGCGGCACATCTCGACGTACTGACTGAAGATCAGCACCGACTCGCCCTCGGCCAGGATCACGTCGAGCAGCTCGTCCAGCGCCGCGAGCTTGCCGGACCGTCGCTCCAACGGCCCAGGCTCGTGCAGGAACTGCGCGGGATGGTTGCACACCTGCTTCAACTGCGTCAGCAGGCTGAGCACCAATCCACGCCGCGCGATCCCCTCGGCCGCCTCGATCTTCGCCAGCGTCTCCTTCGCCACGGCTTGATACAGCGTCGCCTGCTCGGTGGTCAGCGGTACGACGAGATCCTGCTCGGTCTTCGGCGGCAACTCCGGCGCGATCCCGGGATCGCTCTTCTTCCGCCGCAACAGGAACGGCCGCGTCACCCGCGCAAGCCGAGCCGTCGCATCCTCGTCGTGATACCGCTCGACCGGTACGGCGACGTCGTGCCGGAACCGCTCCAGCGTCCCCAGCAACCCCGGTGCCGCCCAGTCCAGGATCGACCACAACTCCGACAACCGGTTCTCCACCGGCGTCCCGGTCAGCGCGATCCTGGTTGCCGACGGCAACGTCCTCAACGAGCGCGCCGTTCGTGACAACGGGTTCTTCGCGTGCTGCGCCTCGTCCGCGACCGTAAGCCCCCAGAACACCTCGCCGAGGACCCGATGGTCCTGCCGCACCACGCCGTACGTCGTGAGCACGACCTCACCCGGAACCAGATCGCTCAAGCTCCGACCGGCACCGTGATACCGCCGCGTCGGCACCTCGGGCGCGAACCGGGCGAACTCCCGCTCCCACGTCCCCAGCAGCGTCGAAGGGCAGACCACCAACGTCGGCCCGCGCCCACGCCCGAGCAACTGAAGGTGCAACGCGATGACCTGGATCGTCTTCCCCAGACCCATGTCGTCGGCCAAACACCCGCCCAGCCCGAGATCGGCAAGCTGCGTCATCCACGCCACCCCACGCCGCTGGTAGTCGCGCAACGTCGCCTGCAACCCAGCCGGCTCCACGAACGGCGCGGGCTCATCGGCCGCCCGCAGCCGCGCCAGCATCGACGCCAATGATCCATCGGCATCGAACGCGACGAGCTCACCATCGACCTCGATGCTCCCGGTCAATGCGGCACCGAGCGCCTCGGCTCCAGTCAGCTTCCGGGTCTCACCACGACGCAGCTTCCGGGCAAGATCGTGATCGATCCGAACCCACCGGCCACGCATCCGGATCATCGGCCGCTTCGCCTCGGCCAGCGCAGCGACCTCTTGCTCGGTCAACTCCTGCCCATCCAACGTCGGCCGCCATCGGAACGCGACCAGGTCCGTCAGGCTGAAGTCCGGCCCGGTCACCGCGCCCGGCGCCGGTGTGGCGACCGTCCCACGCACCGCGAGCTCACCGGCAAAGAGCTCGGTCGGCCACAGCACTTCGATCCCGGCGCCCTCCAAGGCCGTGCTGTCCTCGACCAGCTCCTCCAACGCCGTGTCGTCGACCTCGACGTCCGACGGAGCCGCGTCCCGCAACGCGGCACCCAACGGCGGCCAGACCCGCGCCCCACGCCGCAAGGCCAGCAGGAGATCCGTCTCGGCCCGCTCCCCAAGAGCAGCCAGCACAGCGGCCGGCGCACTCCACACGTCCGACACATCGACCAGCAAGCTCGGATCTACGCCACTCCGCAACTGCAGGACAGCCCGGAAGTCCTCAACCTCCTCGGAGGGCGGCTCGATCCGCAGCACCAGCCGCGCCCCGGCCTCCTCACTCAGGGCGGTCTCCTCCAACCACCCTGAAGGCCCAGTCACCGCCACCGGATCAACGCCAGCGAACGCCGAAGCACCGGGACGTACGGCGACCGCGGCGGCCGACGTCCGCACGAGAGTGTCGGCCATCGCGTCCCAGAACGCTCGCACCAGTTGCTCCGGATCGACGAGTCGCACCGGCCGCGTCCCCTCGATCGGCAACGCATGTCCGTACGCCGGCATTGCTGCCGCCAGACTCCGCAACCAGCCGTGGTCCAGCGGATCAAGGGGCGCGACTCGCCAAGCGCCGTACCCGCTCGGACTTTGATCCGGGACGAGCCGACCCCGCCCGATCAATCCGATCCCTGCCAGCGCGGCCGCCCGCCACGCCTCCCAGCTCCGCGAGCCCTCGACGCTCAGCCGGGACAGCACCTCGTCGATCCGCAACAGCTTGGCGGGCACTGTGGTCCGTCGGACCGCGGAACCCTTGGGCAGCACGAGATCCACCGTCCCGTCAGCGACCTCACCGGCCGCCGCGAGATCGCCGTACAACGCCAATCGCCCCGCACGCGGCGGGTCGGCGGGGACGAAGACGGCGTCGAACATGCCCAGAAGATTACGCCGGGCCACCGACAACTCTCCGCGGATCACCCGAGTTGACCTCAACCAATGTCGAGGTTGCACCCTGGGAAGTACACACGAGTATTCGAGGAGCAGATATGCGTGCAGCAGTAGTCACCGAGTTCGGCGGCCCGGAGGTCATCCAGACCCAGGAATGGCCGGATCCGGTGCCGGCCGCCGGTCAGGTTCTGGTCGAGGTCGCCGTCGCGGATGTGATCTTCGTCGAGACGACGATCCGGCGCGGAGTCTACGGCCAGTACTTCGACGTGAAGACGCCTTATGTGCCCGGCAACTCACTGGGTGGACGGGTGCGTGCGGTCGGTGCCGGTGTATCAGAGGATTGGCTCGGCAAGACCGTCGTCGGCCGCTCGCTGGGCTTCGGAGCGCACGCCGAGCTTGCTCTGACCGGCACCGACCTCGTCGAGGTCTCCGGCGACCTCGAGACCGCGGTCGCGGTCTTCGGCGACGGCTTCACCACACTGATGCTCGAGGAGCTCGCTCCGCCGATGCAGGGCCAGGAGGTCCTGATCACCGCGTCGGCCGGTGGCATGGGCCTGCTGCTGATCCAGTTGGCGCACAAGGCCGGCGCGCACGTGATCGCGGCGGCTCGTGGACAGGCGAAGCTCGAACTCAGTAAGGCCCAGGGCGCCGACGTAGTCGTCGACTACAGCGAGGCAGGCTGGGAGAAGCTGGTGCTAGAGGCAACGAGCGGCACCGGCATCGACATCGGCTTCGAAGGCGCCGGCGGCGAGCTCGGCGCGACGGCGTTCACGCTGGTGAAGGACGGCGGCTGGTTCTCGGCTCACGGCTCGCCCAGTGGCGGTTTCGCGGCGTACGACGAAGCCGAGGCCGAGCGCCGTGGGATCACCGTGAAGACCATCATGGACCTCCGCGCCGACAGCACCACGACAACCGTCACCGGAGCCGATGTGATCGCCAGAGCCGCAGCGGGCGACCTGGTCCCGGTCATCGACCAGGTCTACGACCTCGACCACGTGGCTGACGCCCACCGGGCGCTGGAGGACCGCACTCTCCGCGGCAAGGCCCTGATCCGGGTCAGATAGCGCCGATCTCCAGGCCATCACAATCTGCCGGTCCGACGGAGGTCAGGCGGGGCGCCCGCGGCGAACGAGGATTGTGATGGGCTGGAGATCCGCTAGTCCCCGACGGGTTGGTCGGAGTGGTCGGTAAGACCGGGCGGGGTGGGACGCGCGGCGACGATGCGGTTGCGCCCATCCCGCTTTGCGGTCAGCAGTGCGTCGTCGGCCGCCAGAATCAGCTGGTCCATGGTCGTCGCGACATCTGGATACACAGCAGCGCCGAACGACGCCGGGACGCCAGTGATCACCGCATTGCGCAGGTCCGACCTACCAACCGCGACGCTGAGGTTGCACAGCCGGTCCCGGATCCGCTCGGCGATCTCCAGCACCTCTGTCTCGGCCGCACCGGGCAGGAGCACCGCCAACTCGTCTCCACCGACCCGTGCGACCAGATCGCCCTGCCTGACCTCCGCCCGGATGGTTTCGGCCACCGCACGCAGCGCCTGATCACCGGCCGGGTGCCCGTACGTGTCGTTGATCTCCTTGAACTTGTCCAGGTCGAGCATCAACAGACCGACCGAGCTACGCAGCGTCTGAGCGCGCGCAAGCTCAGCCGGCACCGCGTTGGCCCAGTACGACGGAGTCGCGAGACCGGTCTTGGCATCGGTCGCGGCGGCACGCTGGTACTGCGGGAGCAGCAGATCGCGATGCAGCGCGAACACCGTCACCATCAGCACCGGGACGACCCAGGGGTACGACGTCTGCATCGCAGCGATCGCGATACCGAGACCCAGCCCCGCGCACACGACCAACTGGTCGGACAGCTCACCGAGCGCGTCCTTCGCAGTCGCCTCCGGGCTGGAGAGCATGATCGCGCCGATCACCAGCGCGTAGTTGACCAGCCACCAGGTCGCGGCCGCAGCCAGCACCACCAAGAGCGACCAGAAACCGGTCGGGACCCGTGGGGCGTCGACCAGACCGCCTCCGCGCAGCACCGCAGCAGCCGCGGCGCTGGCAAGGACGTACGTCGACATCGAGAACACCTTGCGGTGGGCGACGGTCCGGCCGTACACGCGGAGCCAGGAGTACACGTACGACAATGCGATCAGCGGGATGACCAGTGAGAGCGGCAGTAGCAGCAGGGCGGCGAAGATCCACAGGCACTTCAGGTTCGTGTGCGGCGAAGTATTCGCCGCCATCTCGCGTCGGCGCTCGATCCCGCGGGCAGACTCCAGATGCAGGGTTGATGTGGCGGCCAGCACGGCGAACGCCACCCACTCGGAGTGACTGACTCCGGAATTCGGGCCGAACACCGTCGAACGGATCGCGAGAGTGGTTATCGTGACCGCGATCAAATCAATCGCGAGCACATATCCCAAGGCAGCCCTCGGTAACGACCAGAGCTTCCATTGCCGGGGTGGCACCCAGCTGCTCCGACCGATCAGAATCATCATGAGCCTCACACAGTCGATCTGAGCGGTTATGCGTTCATCGTAACGGCCTGTTCACTTCAGGTCACCCCTGTGTCCGGGTTATTCCACCAGATGGTCAGCACCAAGAAGGGTCGAAAATCATGCACAAGACAGTGCGCGTCACCGGCGGCGGCAACGACTGGTTCACCGGGGGCAACGACTGGTTCCACGGGGGGAACGACTGGTTCACGGGCGGTAACGACGGGTACACGTCGGGTGGGAACGACTGGTTCAGCGGGGGGAACGACTGGTTCGCACCGGGCGCCGGCAAGGGCGGTAACGACTGGTGACGAAAGGTAAATCTTTACGTCATTCTTACATTCCGCGAAACTCTGTCAGGGGCTAAACCCCAGGCCCGGAGAATTTACCTTACCGTGATTTAGCGGATTCGGTCCAAATCGGCGGGCGCATGCGCCGACAGCGCCCGCCGAGCCCGCCTCGGAATGAGTCCGCACCGGCCATTGCTGCGGTCGCGGGATCGACGTCCGAATGCCAGCAGATCGACGTCCGGACGCCGGGACTTCGGCGTCGATGGCCGGTGGCGGATCAGTGTCACGCTTGGGCGCCGGACGGCGGCCTACGCTTCCACGCGTCGGAGGGCCGGTCGACACAATCCGTGGTGGCGCATCTCCCGGCAGTCACCAAAAGTGTTCCATCGCACCGTGAGGGCAGTGGTTCAAGGGTTTGTTTGCGGCGCATCAGTGCCAAATCACGCCAGATCGGGGGACCCGAGTGGGATGTCCTTGGATGAACGTTCTACTCTGGAGGTCTCCGGTAGCGGGGTCTGGGCGGGGCGGCCCCGACCCTGCTACCGGAGCTCTTCTTTGTCCGGGCCGTGAAGCACCACTCAGCTAGGGCCCGCGCGACAGAAACTGTCGGTGGCGGACGGTAGCGTTCTCAGTGCCAGGGGCGGCTCCTGGACGTGCTTCCTTCTCCTTCACCAGGCCAAGTAGCGCGTCCGCTCTCCGCCCCTGGTGCCTCATCAGAGCGCCCACTGGGGAGACGCACCATGCCGGAGCCGGAGACGCACTCGACGCGAGCTGCACACGCCGCAGCGCAGGCCGCAGTGCTGCTGCGTCGCCGGCGCCTGGTCGACGCCTCGACGCTGACCCCGCCGGTCCGACGTTCCGCCTGGCAATGGCTGCGTCGGCCGCTCACCATCCAGGCCGGGCTGTCCGCGTTGCAGGCCGACCTGATCCAGCGCGGCCTTCTGTTGTCCGTTGCCCTCTACCGCCACTGCTCGGCGCTGTCCGCACCGGCGCTGGCCGGCTTCGGCACCGCATTGCTCGACCTGTTGGACGCCGAGTCCGGTCATGACACCGAGCACACGCCGCTGTTCCGTGGCTTCCCCGAGACCGTTCCGGGCAACACGGAGACCTTCTATGTCAATCGTGTGTTCGCGCGGCTCCTGCAGGAGCCCCAGCAGCCCTGCGTGCTGTGCGGCGATACGAAGTCGGTGCATGCGGTCTCTCCGTGCGCGCACCTGGTCTGCCGGACCTGTTGGGACGGATCGGACCTGAGCGCCTGCCCACTCTGCCTGCGTCGGATCGACCCGAAGGACCCGTTCCTCCGGCCATCGTCCGACGAAACGCAGCCGACCCACGTCCGCTCCGACCGCCTCCGCCTGCTCGACCTCGCGGCCCCCGACGCTGTCCGTCAAACGGTCAACGCCTTGCTGGTACGGCGTTCTCCGCTCGCTGCCGTGGATCGCGCCGACCTGCGCGTGCTGCTCGCCGATGCCGACCCGTCCTGGCTGCCCGACGACATCCCGGTCCGCGAGACACGTGCACTCGTCCTCGCGCATTTCCTCGATGTCGTCCCCGAGCTGATCGAGCGAGCCGGCACTGCGACCGATGTCCTCCGGTTGCTCTACGCGTTGATGGACGCCGATCCCGGGCTGCGTACTCCACCGGTCCGGCGGAAGTCGTTGCCTCGGGCAACTCGCCGGCTGATCCTGCAGCGACTCGATCGGCTGTCGGCCGAGCGGCTCGTCGAGGACATGCTCCGGCACGAGCGCGCGTGGAAGCGGATGGCCGAGAGCCTGCATCCGTTCGAGTTCGCGACCCGGTATCGCGTGGCCGCGCTGGCGTTCGCGATCCTGCGGCGTACCGAGCTGGAGCTGGGGACCGCGGCTGGGCGCGCGATCGCGGGCGAGGCGGCGCAGAATCCCTTTGTCCGCTGGGAGAACGGGCGCTTGGCGACAAGCACCTTCGCGTCGCGGGTCGAGGGTGCGTTCGCGGACGGGAGTCCCGGGCATGCACTCGATCTGCTGCGGGACCGGCCGGGCGAGTTGCTGCGGCGGCTCATGCAGCTCGCCCGTGCGCTGCCGGCAGATCAGCATGGTGCGTTGGTCGGCGCGTTGACGACCGCGGTCTCGGACGTGTCCCCGGCGGTGATCACGGCCGCGCTCGGTCAGGTTCGGACGCCGCCCGGCGACCTGCGGCTGTTCTTCCCCCGGGGTGGGACGGCGCGGATCTGGACGACGGTGGATGACCGTGAGCCCTTACCGACGGAGCTCGCGGTCGCGTTGTCCGGCGTACTGGTCGGTGAAATGTTGCGTCGGGCAACGGATCTGCCGCGGTGGCACCGGGCGTTCCTCGACGAAGAGCTGACTCGACTGGCCGCTCCGGCGTCGGAGCGAGGCTCGTCGTCGACGTTGCGGCGGTTGACCCGGGGGAGCGCGCTGCCGATTCCGTCGGACGAGTTGCTGCGGCTGTTCTTGCACTGGGTCGAGCCGGCCGGTCGTCGCGTCGATCTCGATCTGTCGGTCGCGGTGTTCGACGAGGAGTGGGATTTCGTCGGACTGTGCGACTACACCCGACTGCGCTTCGACCAGGACGCGTTGGTGCACTCCGGCGATCTGACCTCCGCGCCGGCACCCGGCGGCTCGACGGAGTTCGTCGACCTCGACCTGCGTGCGCTACGCCGCGTCGGCGGTCGCTACGTGCTGCCGGTGGTCTTCAGCTACAACAATGTGCCGTTCGAGGACCTCGAGCGCGGGTTCGTCGGAGTGATGCGGACGCCGACCGACCTGTTCGACCCGGCCGCGATCGAGGAGCGGTTCGACCTGAGCGGACCGGCGAAGATCCTGCTGCCCTTCGGCGTCGATCTCTTCACCAAGGAGCTGCGCTGGTACGACGTCAACCTCAGCGCTGCCGGATACGGCCACAACGTCGCGCGGTACGGCGGTCACCTGGCGCTGATGGCCGCGACCCTGGAGGAAGTGCACGGCGCCGGGGACCGGGTGAGCCTGTGGGAGGTCTGCTGCTGGCATGCGGCCGCCCGCACCGACGAGATCGCCGTACGGTGTGCTGATGGTTCGGTGGTCGGCTACTTGCGCGATCCGGCCGAGGACGTGGCGACGTTCGCGCGGCGGCTGACGGCCCGGCTCGAGCCGGATCGGGTCTGGGACGAAGACGCTGCGACTCGATCGGATTTCGTCGCGGTGCTGACCGGCGACATCTCTGCGCGGACCGGCGCGGAGATCTACGCGTTGCACCCGCATCTGCTCGACCACGCGAGCCACCGGCTGATCGACGCGTCGCACCTGCTTGCGGTCCTGGCGCCGGACTCCCGTGCCCACGCGCCCGCGCCTCTGCCCAGCTGAGCCGCCCGATCCCACCACCCGCGCGGTCGGGCGAGTCTGGCAGGAACCTGAGAAGAGTTTGACATTTCCGTGTCGGTGGCGGGGCGCGTCCTTCGGTGTGGTCCAGGGCAGGAGTACAACGGATAGTGACTGCGAAGGGAGCCACGAATGACGTACGACGTGGTTGTGCTCATCGAGCGGGAGATGAGCGAGGGCGACGCGCGCCGCGTTGCCGCCCTGCATGCAAGGCTCGAAGAACGGGTGAACTACCACCTCCTGGTCTCCACTCATCCGGAGAGCGGTTTCGGTGGCCCAATGGCATTACTGGGTTCGACATTCGCGGATGTGGCCGGCACGACCGGCTCTGCTGCGGTGATCGGCTCCGCGACCGCCCCGTCCGCGCGCTACGTCCCGGCTCAGCCGGCGGCAACGGCGGTCGCGACGCTCGCGGACCCAGCCGTCGACCTGGCGAGCGTGATCGAGCACAGCTCGCGCCGCCTCCGTGCCGCGAGTGGGTATCCGGCCAATGTCTCGATCACCCACGGCGAGGTGCTGCTTGCGCTGATGTCGCTGGTGAAGAGCACGCAGGGACAGGAGGTCGTGGTGGTCGCGTGGCCGCAGACCGCGGCCCAGTTCCTCTGCTCCGACTGGATCACGAAGGCGCGCAAGGTCCTGAAGGTCCCGCGCGTCCGGATCCTCGAACACGACACCTGAGGTCCAGTTCCGGACGGCAGGACGTAGCAGTCATCGCGAGCGGGCGGGCTCCGCGGTGACGGCGCGCACCGCCACTACTTCCTGTCGTTCGGAATCGGTCGTCACTCGTCGATGAGGGCGCGCAGCGTCTCTCGTTCCGCCGCAGGCACGTAGCCGGCGTAGTAGTCGTACATGTTCTGCCGGGCGATCCGAGCGGCCGCATGGCCGCGGCCGGCGCGGACCGCTTCGACGACCTCGGCGTGATGCTGCAGGGACTCGAGCATCAGCGCCCGGCTGTTCGGCGCGTGCGTGATCTTGTCCGAGATCAGGCCCAGTACGACGCCGCGGACGACCTCGTTGCAGGTCTGGATCAACGAGTTGCGGCTGATCCGTGCGATCACGTCGTGGAAGGCCAGGTCCGCCTCGCTGAACGCCGCGAAGTCGACGTCGATCGCGGCCCGCATGGCGACCAGCGTCTCTTCCATCTCCGCCAGCTGCTCGGGGGTCCGCAGCCGGGACGCGACCTGGATCGCGGCGCCGTCCATGATCATCCGGAAGCCGATCAGCTCGGACAGCGTGAGTTCGTCCACCCGCGCGAGCCGAACCAATTGCTTGCGCAGCGCGGTCTGCGAGAACGGCAGGATCTCCGGGCCGTTCGGATCACCGGGCCGGGACCGGACGACTCCGTTGCTCTCCAGCACCCGCAGCGCCTCGCGCACCGTGGACCGGCTGACGGCGAACTGCGTCACCAGCTCCCGCTCGCTCGGCAGTCGCTGACCCGGCGCCAGATCACCCCGGAACAACGCGTCCTCGACCTGTTCCACGATCCGCTGGTACGCGCGGACGGGCTGCACCGGCTGAAACTTCGGAGCCTTTGTCATCCGGTACACCCCAATCGCCTTGACACAGCCGTGTGGTGCGACAAACCTAGTGCCCCACTGATACCTAGTCCACTGGTCTGACCAGTCACAGCTGAACGGCGAAGTCCGTCGTACGGCGTGGCCGGTGCCGGGCCGCCGGACCGGGTTCGTCAGAATGCGGCGACAGCTCGAGGCACTGGAGGAGTTCGTGAAGTCCCCTCGCATCAAGATCTCGCCGCCTACCCGCGCGGTCGCCCTGGCCGCTGCCGCGCTGCTCGCGCTGGCAGCCTGCTCAGCCGGTTCCAGTACGTCGTCGGGCAGCTCGCCGGGAGGTGATCAGCCGCTGTCGATCGGCCTGGTCGCCGAGCCCGCCAGCCTCGACTTCACCACCACCGACGGCGCCGCGATCCCGCAGGTGCTGCTCGGCAACGTGTACGAGACGCTGGTCAAGCAGGACGACTCCGGCAAGATCGTGCCGTCCTTGGCGAAGTCGTGGACCGTCTCGCCGGACCGCAAGACCTACACGTTCGACCTGGTCGACACCGCGAAGTTCACCAACGACAAGCCGTTCACCGCGGCCGACGCGGTGTTCAGCATCAACCGGGTCAAGACCGCCTGGACGATCTCGCTCAAGGGCGCGATGGACGTCGTCACCGCGTCGAAGGCGCTGTCACCGACGCAGCTGCAGGTGACGTTGGGCAAGCCGAGCAACGACTGGCTGTTCCGGATGACGACGCGGATCGGGGCGATGTTCTCCGAGACCGGCGTGAGCGCGCTCGCGACCGATCCGATCGGCACCGGGCCGTACAAGTTCTCGAAGTGGAACCGCGGCGACTCGATCGTGATGGTCCGCAACGACAACTACTGGGGCAGCAAGCCGTCGTTCCAGCAGATCACGCTGAAGTACTTCAAGGACCCGACAGCGTTGAACAACGCGCTGCTCACCGGCACGATCAACGTGATCGGCACGGTCCAGGCGCCCGAGGCGCTCAGCCAGTTCACCGGCAACGACAAGTACCAGGTGATCGAGGGCACCACGAACGGCGAGGTGTTGCTGTCGTTCAACAACTCACGGCCGATCTTCTCCGACCTCCGCACCCGGCAGGGGATTCGGGCGGCGATCGACCACAAGGCCTTGCTGGACACGTGTTTCGCCGGTCGCGGCAAGCTGATCGGCAGCATGGTCCCGCCGACCGACCCGTGGTACGAGGATCTCACCGGGGTCGCGCCGTACGACCTGACCAAGGCGAAGTCGTTGCTGCAGGCATCCGGTGCGGCCGGTAAGACGCTCCGGTTGCGGCTGCCGACGTTGCCGTACGCAACGTCCTGCGGTCAGGTGGTGAAGAGCCAGCTGGAGCAGGCCGGGCTGAAGGTGCAGATCGACCAGCTCGAGTTCCCGGCGGCGTGGCTGACCACGGTCTTCAAGAACGCCGACTACGACATGTCGATCGTCGCGCATGTCGAGCCGCGGGACCTGGGTGCGGTGTTCAACGCGAAGTACTACACCCGGTACAACGATCCGACCCTGCAGGGCTACCTGGCCGCGGCGGATACGGGTGACGAGGCCGGCCAGATCGACAACATGAAGAAGGCGGCGCGGCGGTTGTCCGAGCAGGCGGCGGGCGACTGGTTGTTCCTCCTGCCGAACCTGATCGTCGCCGACAAGAACATCAAGGGCCTGCCGCAGAACGCGATCACCGAGAGCTTCGATCTGTCGAAGTTGTCGAGGTGAGCTGAGTGGTCGTCCGCCTGATCGAGCGCACCGGGGTGTTCTTGGTCAGCCTCGCGGTGAGCTCGGTGCTGGTGTTCGCGTTCATGGCTGTGCTGCCTGGCGATCCCGCCCGGGTCGCGCTGGGCGTGAACGCGTCGGACGAGGCGGTGGCCGAGCTGCGGCGGCAGTTCGGCCTCGACCGGCCGTTGGTGACGCAGTACTTCGACTGGCTCGGCGGACTACTTCGCGGCGACCTCGGGACGTCGTACGTGTCGAAGGTGGCGATCGGCCCGCAGGTGTTCGACCGGCTGCAGGTGACGCTGTGGCTGGTCGTCGCCGGCATGGTGATCGCGCTGCTGGTCGCGGTACCGGCCGGGACGGTGATGGCGGCGCGACACCGCAAGGTCTCCGGGCTGGTGTTGTCGGCGCTGTCTCAGCTCGGCGTTGCGGTGCCTGCGTTTCTGGCCGGGATCCTGCTGATCATGCTGTTCGCGGTGAAGCTCGGTTGGTTGCCTGCGAACGGGTGGACGCCGCCGGCGCAGGACCCGGGGATGTTCCTCAAGCAACTGATCTTGCCCGCGCTGTCGCTCGGGTTGGTGCAGGGCGCGGTGCTGACCCGGTACGTGCGCAGCGCCGTCCTGGATGTGCTGCGGGAGGACTACCTGCGCACGGCGCGGGCGAAGGGGTTGCGGCCCTTTCAGGCCTTGTGGCGACATGGTTTGCGCAATGCCGCCGTGCCAGTGGTGACTGTGCTTGGTCTGCAGCTCGCAACGTTGCTGATCGGTGCCGTGGTCGTCGAGCGGGTCTTCGTGATCCCGGGACTCGGCAGCCTGTTGCTGGACGGGGTGTCGAACCGCGACCTGCTGCTGGTGCAGGACGTGGTGATGGTGCTCGTCATCGCCGTACTGCTGGTCAACTTCGTCGTCGACCTGCTGTACGTCGCTCTCGACCCGCGCCTGCGGACGGGGGTCTCTTGATGCGAAGATTGAACCCGAGCCTGGTTGCGGGTGGGGTGATTGTCGGGATCATCGTGCTGATGGCGCTGGTTTCGTTCGTCTGGACGCCGTACGACGCAACCCTCGTGAACCCAGCTGGTCGACTGGCGCATCCGTCCTGGGCTCACTGGTTCGGGACGGACAAGTTCGGGCGTGACGTGCTGAGCCAGATCATGGTTGGGTCGCGGACCACCTTGTTCGTCGGGGTGGTCGCGGTGGGGGTTGCTGCGGTGATCGGCGTACCGCTGGGGATTCTGGCGGCGATGACGCGGCGGTGGGCTTCGGAACTGGTGATGCGGGGCAACGATCTGTTGCTGGCGTTTCCGGCGTTGCTGTTGGCCATCATGTTCGGTGCGGTCTTCGGGGCCAGCACCTTGACGGCGATGGTTGCCATTGGCATCGCTTCGGTGCCGAGCTTCGCGCGGGTGATCCGGAGTGGGGCGCTGCAGGTGATGCGGACCGAGTACGTGCTGGCGGCTCGGGCGGCCGGACGTCAGCCGTGGCCGATCGCCGTACGGCATGTGCTGCCGAATGTGACCAGCCTGATCACCGTGCAGGCGTCGGTGTCGTTTGCGATTGCGGTCCTGGCCGAGGCAGCGCTGTCGTTCCTGGGGTACGGGACGCCGCCGCCGACGCCGTCGTGGGGACGGATGCTGCAGGAGAGCCAGGAGTTCCTGTTCAGCGCGCCACGGCTCGCGGTCTTCCCGGGGGTCGCGATCGCGATCGCCGTACTGGGGTTCAATCTCTTGGGTGACGGCCTGCGCGACCGGTTCGATCCGAAGCTGGAGGACCGGCGATGAGCGACGTACTCACCGTGCAGGGGTTGAACGTCGCCGTGCGCGACACCGCTCTGGTCTCCGATGTCGATCTGACGGTGGGGCCGGGGGAGCGGGTCGGGCTGATCGGTGAGTCCGGATCGGGTAAGTCGCTCACCGCGTTGAGCATTCTCGGGTTGCTCCCCGAGGACGTGATCGCTTCCGGATCGGTTCGGCTCACCGGTGTCGACCATGAGCTGATCGGTGCGGACGAGCGGCGGATGTCGCGGGTGCGCGGGCTGCAGATCTCGATGGTCTTCCAGGAACCGATGACCGCGCTCAACCCGACCATGCGGATCGGCGACCAGCTCGCTGAGGCCATGCTCATCCACCACACCCGACCGGGTCGTCGTGCCGCGCGCGCCGCCGCGACCGAGCTTCTGGAGCTCGTCCAACTCCCGATCGACACCCTGCGCACCTATCCGCATCAGCTCTCTGGGGGCCAACGGCAACGAGTAGTGCTGGCGCTTGCCTTGGCCAACGATCCCGCGCTGCTGATCTGCGACGAGCCGACCACCGCGTTGGACGTGACCGTGCAGGCTCTCGTCCTGGACCTCATCCTTCGCGGTGTCGTCGCCCGATCGTCCGCGCTGCTCTTCATCACCCACGACCTTGCCGTGGTCGCCACCGTCTGCGAACGCGTCCTGGTCATGTACGGCGGCCGCGTCGTCGAGTCCGGCCCGGTTGGTGAGGTCTTCACGCGTCCCCGTCACCGCTACACCGAGGGGCTCCTGGCCGCCTCGGATCTGGAGACCGCCGACCGCCGCCTCCCGACCATCCCTGGCAACGTGCCCCCAGCCGGGCAGTTTCCTTCGGGCTGCGTCTTCCGGACTCGCTGCGCGCAGGCGACCGACATCTGCGCCACCCAGCCTCCTTGGACCGGCACGCCGACGGACGGATTCGCCTGCCACCACCCTGCCTCCGTTGGGGATGCTCATGTCTGAGACGGCCATTCAGGTGGTTGACGTTGTGCGCGACTATCCCCGGCCGCGGACGTCGTTGCTGCGACCGGCGCCCGTCGTCCATGCCTTGCGTGGTGTGAGTCTCGAGGTCAAACCAGGCGAGCGCTTCGGCATCGTCGGCGAGTCGGGCTGCGGCAAGTCGACGCTGCTGCGGATCATCGCGGCCTTGGACCGCGCGACCTCGGGGAACGTCGTTGTCGAAGGCACCGACATCACCCGCCTCCCGGAGCGCCGGCTGCGGTTCCTCCGCGAGAACCTTCAGCTCGTCTTCCAGGATCCGATGAGCTCCCTCGACCCGCGCATGCGAGTCCGCGACATCATCGCCGAACCTCTCGTCGTCCAAGGGCATCCGGCCTCCGGCGAGCGGGTTCGCGAGCTACTCGACGCCGTCGGCCTGTCCGCCGACGCGGGAGACCGCTACCCGCACCAGTTCTCCGGTGGGCAACGTCAGCGGATCTCGATCGCCCGAGCGCTGGCTCCTCGCCCGCGGATCCTGATCGCGGATGAGCCGGTGAGCGCACTCGACGTTTCGGTCCGCGCTCAGGTACTCAACCTGATCTCGGACCTCGTGGACGAACTCAACCTCACCCTCGTCTTCGTCTCTCATGACCTGTCCGTCGTGAAGCACGTCTGCGACCGCGTCGCCGTGATGCATGCCGGCCAGATCGTCGAGACCGGCATCACCGGTGACGTGTACGCCGCGCCCCAGCACCCCTACACCCAACGCCTCGTGTCGGCGATCCCGACCCTGCAGCGTGCGTTGTCCGGGGCAACGACTTCCGACCTGCTCACGACGAAGGGGGAACCCGGATGAAGTTTCCCGCCGGGTTGCCGATCGGTGCGTCCTGGGTCGAGACACCCACGACCGCTGCGGTCCTCTTCCCGTACGACGGATCCACGGTGGCAGACGCGCCCGTGGGAACCGTTGAGCTGGCCCATCAGGCCGTGGAGAACGCGGCTGCGGTCCGCGAGTCCGTCGGCCGGCTCTCGTCGTACGTGCGCCGGAAAGTCTTGCAGAGCGTGCATTCCGCGGTCTCGGCGTCGCGGGATGCCTTTGTCGACCTCTTGGTATTGGAGACCGGCAAGCCGCTGATCGATTGCCGCGTCGAGCTCGAACGGACTCTGCTCACGCTCGAAACCTCGGCTGAGGAAGTCGCGCGGCTGCATGGCGAGACCGTGCCGCTCGACCTGCTGCCGAATGGAGAGGGTCTGCTCGGTTTCTGGGTCCGGAAGCCGATCGGGGTCGTCGTGGGAATCACCGGCTTCAACTATCCGCTTCTGCTCGCGGCGCACAAGCTCGCTCCGGCCGTTGCTGCTGGGTGTCCGATCATCATCAAGCCCGCTCCGCAGACTCCGCTCGCGACGCTGTGGCTGGTTCATATCATCCGCTCTGCGCTGCTCGAAGCTGGGGCGCCGGAGAGCGCGGTCCAATTGGTCACCGGGGGAGTCGACGTCGGGTCGGCCCTCACCACCGACAGCCGGATCGGCGCTGTGTCTTTCACGGGCTCTGCTGCTGTGGGTCACCAGATCGCGCGGGATGCGGCGCCGACCAAGGTCCTACTCGAGCTTGGCTCCAACTCTGCCTTGGTCGTCGCGGACGACGCCGACCTCGACGCGGCCGCGGACGCGATCATCCGCGGCGGGTACTACGCGTCCGGGCAGGCCTGCATCTCCGTCCAACGGGTCATCGCGGTCGAGTCCGTTCGTCCCGTCCTGCTGGAGAAGCTCAGCGCCCGGCTTCCTGAGGTCATCGTCGGCGACCCGCGCGATCCCGC
Source organism: Kribbella sp. NPDC055071 (assembly GCF_053608045.1). Classification (NCBI taxonomy): domain Bacteria; kingdom Bacillati; phylum Actinomycetota; class Actinomycetes; order Propionibacteriales; family Kribbellaceae; genus Kribbella; species Kribbella sp. NPDC055071. The sequence continues at coordinate 287,800 of NZ_JBSGUS010000007.1, read as the reverse complement.
GACCCGCGTGTCCGCCCTCATCGACGCTGGGTCGACTGCCCGCGTCCGCGCGTGGGTCGCCTCGGCGGTCGACGCGGGAGCCGCGATCGCCTACGCCGCTGCGGGTGAGGTGTTGGGGCCGACCGTGCTGACCGACGTACCGTCCGGGCAGCTTGCGTGGGACGAGGAGATCTTCGGGCCGGTCATCGCCGTACGGTCGGCGCCGGACATCGATGCCGCTCTTCGGACGGTCAATGAGACCCGCTATGGCTTGCAGGCAAGCGTGTTCACGTCCTCGCTCGACACCGCGTTCGCCGCGATCGATCGGCTCGAGGTCGGGGGAGTGGTGATCAATGAGGTCCCGGGGTTCCGCTCCGACGTCATGCCGTACGGCGGCGTGAAGGACTCCGGCATCGGCCGGGAAGGACCACGGTTCGCGATCGAAGAGCTCACCACGACCCGGATGGCCATCATCCGCCCCCGCCCATGACATCGCCCACCCGACCGCCGTCCACCACCCGACCGCCGCCGGTCGCCCAAGCCTCGTCCACCACCCGACGCCGTCTACTGCCCGACTTTGTGCACGGGATCCGCGCCGCGCGCGCCGCAGGATGCGGATCTGGTGCACAAAGTCGAGAGAGGTGAGCTCACATGACCAACTACGCGGATCTCTTCCGGCTTGACGGGAAGCATGTGGTGGTGATCGGTGCGGGCAGCGGGATCGGTCGGGAGAGCGCGCTCGCGCTGGCGGCTCAGGGGGCGCGTGTGACGTGTGCGGACCGGGATCTGCCGGCAGCGGCGGAGACCGTGACACATGGGTCGGGCGGGCTCACGGCGTACGCGCTGGATGTGCTGGATGATGCGGCGATTGTTGCGGCCGTTGAGGAGCTTGGGCCGGTTGATGTGTTGGTGTTCACGGCCGCGACCAACGTGCGGAAACGGATTGTCGACTACAGCCTGGACGAGTTCGATCGGGTGGTGGCGCTGAATCTGCGGGCGTCGTTCCAGCTGATTCGTGCCTTTGGCAAGGAGATGGCCGACCGGGGGAGCGGGAGCATCATCGGGTTCAGTTCTATCCGCGGTACGACGGTCGAGCCTGGGCAATCGGTGTATGCGGCAACCAAAGCCGGCCTCGTCCAACTCCTTCGGACGGCGGCCGCCGAGCTTGGGCCATCCGGCGTACGCGCCAATGCGATCGCTCCGGGCGTCGTCGAGACCCCGCTGACCGCGCAAATCAAGGCGGATCAGAGCTGGTACGACGCGTACGCACAAAAGGGTGCTCTGGGTCGCTGGGCGCAACCGAGCGAACTCGCGGGCGCAGTCGTCTACCTCGCCTCCGACGCCTCCAGCTTCGTCACCGGCAGCGTCCTCGCCGTGGACGGCGGCTGGACCGCGGTCGATGGTCGCTTCAACCCACCCACCTGACGGGAGCCTCCATGAGCCTGGCTGATCTCACCGCGACCGAGCTGCTCGAGCAGTACCGCGAGCGCTCGATCTCACCCGTCGAGGTGATCGAGGAGGTGCTCGCGCGCGTTGAGGAGTTCGAGCCACGGATCTGCGCGACGTATGCGTTGGACCCTGAGGGCGCCCGGGCTGCGGCGCTGGAGTCGGAGGGGCGGTGGCGTGACGGCGTGGCCGGGCCGTTGGACGGCGTACCTGCGACTGTGAAGGAGAACATCGCCACCCGCGGCACTCCTGTCCCGCAAGGGACGGCGGCGACCGAGTTGATCCCCGCCGCTGACGATGCTCCGGCGGCCGCTCGACTTCGCGCGGCGGGGGCGGTGATCTTCAGTAAAACAACGATGCCTGAGTACGGGATGCTCTCGTCCGGCGTCTCCACCTTTCACAAACTGACCCGCAACCCGTGGGATCTGTCGAAGACGGCCGGCGGGTCCAGCGCAGGCGCTGCGGCGGCTGCGGCAGCGGGCTACGGACCGATCCACCTTGGCACCGACATCGGCGGTTCGATCCGCCTGCCCGCCGGGTGGTGCGGCCTGATCGGCCTCAAACCAACCCACGGCCGAGTCGCGGTCGGCAACCCGTACCCGGGCCGAGCGATCGGCCCACTGACCCGTACGGCGGCCGACGCCGCGCTCACGCTGTCCGTCATCTCCGGCTACGACCCACGCGACTACACCTCCCTGCCGGCTTCCACCGATCACTTTGAGCTGAGCGTGGACGGACTGCGCGTGGCGTTGCTGCTCGATGCCGGCGTCGGCTTGCCGGTCGATCCCGAGGTATCCGCGGCCGTCGCCACGGCAGCCGCCGTACTCGAGAAAGCCGGCGCCCGGATCGAGCCGATCCCGCCGATCATCACCCGCGAAATGCTCGACGGCCTGGACCGCTTCTGGCGAATCCGCTCCGCCACCGACATCGCCGCCCTCCCCGAGAACCGCCGCGCCAAGGTCCTCCCACAAATCCGCTCGTGGGTCTCCTCGGCCGGCTCGCTGTCCGGCTCAGACGTCTTCCACGGCTATACGCAAATGTCCGCCATGGCCCAAGCAGTCACACAGGTGTTCACGACGTACGACGTCATCCTCTCGCCGGTCGCCCCCATCACCGCCTTCCCCGCCGAACTCGCCTATCCCACCGACGACCCCGCCCGCCCGTTCGAACACATCCCCTTCACTGTCCCCTACAACATGTCCCACCACCCCGCCACCACAGTGAACGTCGGCTGGTCGACATCAGGCCTCCCCATCGGCGCCCAACTCGCCGTACCCCACCACCAAGACCTAACCGCCCTGGCCCTGGCCGCTCACCTGGAAACCCAACACCCCTGGCCCACCTAGCCAGCCACCGCCTCAAGCTTCAACGCAGCCTCGAGAACAATCGCAGGACGATGCCGTCGGTCACGCCAGGAACAGGCACCTGCCTGGCGCGGTATGAACATCAGTTGGGTGGACGCGCGGGCGTCGCCTCAGAACTCGCCGTACACCTGGACCTTGGTGCCGATGGGGGTGTCGGCGTAGATTTCGTGGATTTCTGGGCGGAGGACTCGGACGCAGCGGTGGCTGGCCGGGTACGGCTTGATCAGGGAGTTGACTCGCGAGCCATGCAGAGCGATGCCGGGGCGGTCCTTGAGGAAGTAAAGCGAGTCGTACATGAACGCGTCGTCGTACAGGCTGCTCTCGTGGGCGCCGGCCCACTTGCGCCAGACCTTGCCGGTGCGGTTCGGGGTGTCGTACCCGGGCGCGCCGGTCGAGATCCAGACGATCCGCTTGTAGGTCTTGCCAACGATTTGGTACAGGATCTGGCAGGTCTTGTTGACGTAGATCCCGGGCTCGCGCGTCGGTGTCGGCTTGGTCGTTGCGTTGAGCACCGAATACGCGTCGGTGAGGGTGAGGCCGCCGCGGTTGACCGGCATGCCGTGTGTCTCGCGCCACGCGCACAGCGCCTGCTTCGCGCGGACGGTGATGTCACCATCGATGTCGCCGACCGGGTACCCGAGCTTGTCGAGCTGCTGCTCCACCCGCAGCGCGTAGTACTGCGGCTTCTGCTTCGCCTTCGGTTTCACGGGCGTCGGTTTCACCGGCGTCGGCTTGGTGGTGGTCGGAGCGGAGGTCGGCGTACTCGGGCTCGGCGTCGCTGGGCTCGGCGTACTGGCAGTACTAGTTGGGGTATCCGAAGGACTCGTCTCGCTGGCCGCCACGTCGGAGCAGCCGACGAGCGCGAACGACAGTACGACGGCACCGGCAACGAGACCACGACGACCAGACACGCGATTCCCCTCTCCCTCGAGCAGTTTTCAGGGTCGCAGAACCACAACGAGTGATCCGGCAACGACCCGCCGAGATTAGTGCTCCAAGGGCTCTCCGGAGGCGTCGTCCCCCAATCCCGTCACCGAACCGTTGTCGACCACGACTTCAGCCCGGCCAGATTCCCGATGCATGACCTGAATTCCGCCTCCGGCGTATGCGAATCCGGCTCCTGCGGTCGAGGCGTGAGTCAGCGGCGGACGGCCAGCACTCACCAACCAGATCGTTGAGCACCCGGGCGCGCTCAAACGCCCTGCGGGGCGACCCACCGCCGGGGTTGTTGAGTGGCACGGGTCCGCTCCACCCAACTTGGCGCGTGGGTGCGGATCTCCAGGCCATCACAATGCGCCGATTCCCCTGGAGTTCAGGCGTGAAAGCCTCGCGGGACGACGATTGTGATGGCCTGGGGATCCGTCGGCATGACAATGACCGGCAACAGCCCATCGCCGCAACCCCGAGACTGTCCTGGTGCGGACGTGTTCGAGCCGACAACGTACTGGCCGCGGCCTGACGGTTCTGGCCGGTTGCTTACCTGGTGGGGTCAGAGGCCGAGGTCGCGGAGGAATTCGGGTTTGTAGGCCTGCAGGACGACGTACCGGGGGTCCGGCACCTCCATGTCGGCGTTCTTGGCTGCGTCGCTGGCGGCGTCGTGTTCGCCGACGGGAACGCTCGGGTCGGTCCACTCCTGCTCGGCCGGGTTCCACCGCGTCACCGTGTACTCGGCGATGAGGTTGTCATCGGCCACCAACTGCTTGGCCGTCCGCTCCGCTTCCTGCGCGTCCTCGAGCGTGTGCGTGTACATCAGCATCCGATGCCCGTCCCGCGTCACCGTCACCTGCCGCCCGAGCCGCTTCTGGGCATCATCATCCAGATCCAACGCCCGCAACCGATCCCAGAACGACAACCGGTGCTCCTCATTCCCCAGGACCACCTCAACCCGAAACTCCTCATCCGCCATGCGGTCACCCTACCTACTGAGTGCCGCCGTGAGCCGTCCGCCCGGCTCAGGAGGCGGCAACGGTCCGCCGCAGCACTTCTTGTACTTGAGCTCAGACCCGCACCAACACGGTGTGTTGCGCGGAGGCGGCCACACGATCCGTCGACCGTCGGGCAGTTCGTCGTGCCGGAGTCTGGCGTTCTCCAGGCAGTCGAGCATCCCGCCGTAGGTCCAGGTGGCGATCATCACCCGGTGAGGCTGGGCGCGCAGAACTCGCTCGACCATCTGGCAGTACGCGTCCGCGTTCTCGCCGATGAAGTGTCTGCGCCACGGCACCTCCTCATCGAACTCGCCGCGATCCCAGACCTCGATCCGGCCTTCGTGCACAGTCGGCTCACGCAGCGAGGCACGCAACTCGCCCTCCCTGTCCACCGCTTCGTCGTCGCCCTCTTCCCCCATCAGGTCGAGGCCGTCGAGTGGCAGCCGCAAGGCCCATTTCACGCGTCTCCGCCCCGTGACCAGATCCTGGATTCGGGGTGAGCCGCTGGTCACGTCTTCGGCGGTCAGCTGGTCGGCTGCGATTTCATACCAGAGCAAAGCCTCCTCCAGTTCGCCGCGCCTTTCGAGCAACTCGGCCGCGCTGCGCCAGGCGAAGCTGTAGATCCGGTTGTTTGTCATCACGGCGTCGAGTTCGCTCGATGCCTCGGTGTCCCTGCCCTCCTCGAACAGGAAATCGGCATAGTCCACTCGAGCCACGTCACCGGTCGCACCTCCTTCCCTGATCAACTGTTCCCAGATCGCCGCTGCTCGCTCGGGTCGTCTCTCACGCACGTGCTCGCTGGCGATAATGAGCAAGGACAAGGTCCGCCCGAGGGCCGTACCTATCCAGTGGTCGCGAAGCTCTTCTCCAAGGGGATCGTCCATGCCTGGAACATAGTGAGATCGGGCCGCCGGCGAGCGCCCTCTTTGGCGGCTGTGGATAACTCGACAACATGCGGGAGAGGAGAATCGGGTTGGTTTGATCGGATAGGGTTCTTAGTTATGGAGCTGAGGCACTTGGAACACTTCGTGGCGGTGGCGGAACAGAAGCACTTCACGCGGGCCGCTGAGGCGATGTCGATCTCGCAGTCGGGGTTGTCCGCCTCGATCCGTGCGCTCGAGCGTGAGCTCCGGGCCTCGCTCTTCGTCCGCAATACCCGCAGCGTCGAGCTCACCGAGGCCGGTCGGGCGCTCCTGTGCGAGGGGCGTCGTACGCTCGCCTCCGCAGAAGCAGCCAAGGACGCGGTCGCCGCAGTGCAGGGTCTGCTCCGCGGTCACCTGACCGTCGGGCTCGAGCAGTGCCTCGGGGTGGTCGACGTACCGGCCCTGCTCTCCAAGTTCCGCTCTGCTTACCCGGGCGTGGAGATCGAGGTGCGGCAGGGTGGCTCGACGCCGATGCTCGACGAGCTGGCGTCTGGGCGGCTCGATGTCGCGTTCGTCGCCACGGCCGGCGATCCGGTCGAGGGCCTCGACCTGCGGCCGCTGTCGCGCGAGTCGATGGTTCTCGTCTGCGCGCCCGACCACCGTCTCGCCAACGCGAACGCCGTCTCGCTCGACGACCTGGTGGGGGAGTCGTTCGTCGACTTCGACCCGACCTGGGGAGCGCGCGCGATCTCTGACCGCGCCTTCGCCACCAGCGGAGTTGCTCACCCCGTCACGATCGAGGTGAACGACGTACACACGCTCCTGGCGCTGGTTGCGCACAACCTCGGCGTGGCCCTCGTCCCCGAGCGCATTGCCGCCAAGCGCGGCGACCACGTCACCGTCGGCCTCACACCGGGCTGTGCGGCCGACTGGCAGGTAGCGGTCGCCGTACCCGCCGGCACGGCAGCCTCCCTAGCCGCCGACGCTCTCATCGGCATGCTCCCCACGACCGCCGGCCACAACTGACTCGACGTACCGGCCGACAGACGGTCGGAGGAACTAACGTTGCGGGCATGGCACGTAAGCAAGATCGTCGGCCGCTCTCGGCGGAGGAGACGTCACTGTTGGAGCAATTCACGGCGAGCATCTCCGGCGTGGGATCCGATCAGCTACGCCAACTGCTGCCACAGCTCCTCGAGGCGGTCCCTGACTCCTTCGACCAGGCAGTTCCTTCGCGTCGGAGGCCGCGTCGCGATGACGTGGTCACCTACCAGGTACGGGTCGATCTCGCCGAGACCAAGCCCCCGCTGTGGCGGCGGCTGGAGCTTTCTTCCGACCTGACCCTGAACGACGTCCACGACATCATTCAGATTGCCTTCGGATGGACCGACAGCCACTTGCACGAGTTCGCCGTCGGCAGGGATTACTACCACCCCGCGAGCGAGCACTACCTATGTCCGTTCCAGGTCGAGGAAGGCGAGATCGGCGTACCCGAAGAGGATGTGCGCCTCGACGAGGTCTTGGCGAAGCGGGGTGACGAACTGCACTACCTGTACGACTTCGGCGACGGTTGGATGCACGTCATCAAGCTCGAGTCCGAGAAGCCTAGGGACGAGTCTTCGTCCCGGGCTGTCTGCATCGGTGGTCGCCGCCCCGGGCCTAGTGAGGACTGCGGCGGTGTGTACGGGTACGAGCTGATCTGCGCGGCGCTCGATCCGCACCATCCGGATCGTGCGGAGACGGTTGCCGACTATGCCCGCATGTACGGCGAAGACGCGGACCCGGGCACCTACGGCCCCACTCCGTTCGATCCAGAAGCCATCAACAAAATGCTGTCCGGGCCTGTCGCTCGTGAATCCGATCCTGCCGGGCCGCTGGAAGACCTCATTGATGCCATTGGCCCGGGGAAACATCGGCAGCTGTTCCAGCGGCTGGTCGCGGACGCGGATCTGGATCAGGCTGTTGACATCGATGCAGATACGGCTGCCCGGATGGTGGCGCCGTACTCCTGGTTGCTGGATCGCGTCGGAGCCGACGGCATCAAGCTGACGGGCGCCGGCTACCTACCGCCCGTCCACGTGGAAGCGGCAGTCACCGAACTCGGATTGGCCGAGGAATGGATCGGTAAGGGCAACCGTGAGGTGCAGACGCGGCCCGTCCTCAGACTGCGGGAGACTGCGCAGATTTTGGGCCTTGTACGCAAACACAAGGGAGCGCTTGTGCTCACGCCACGTGGCCGCGCGCTGCGCGCTGATCCTCTCGCGCTCTGGTGGCATCTGGCCGAACACATGCCACCGACCACCAAGTACGCGTACGAGACTCACGCCGGGCTGATTTGCCTTGTCGCTCTAGCCGCTGGATCGACCGAGAACCTGAACCTGAAGCTCGCCAACCTTCTCGCCGCGATCGGTTGGGGGGATCAGGATGGAACTCCGGTCACGCCCGGGATGGCGAACGACGCGGCCTGGGACTGTATGTCCGTTCTGCGCCGCCTCGGTGCAGTCATCCGCGAGCCACGCGACCACCGTTTTGACGTGCCCACGCCAGAAGGCGTGATGTTCGCCAGGGCTGCATTGCGCGCCAGCCGGCCTTGACTCGGGAGGTCTGTACGGCGGCCGGGTCGCCGTACAGACCTGAGCCGTGCTTGCTACCAGGCGTAGTCCTCAGGCGAGGTCTTGTACCCGGGGAAGATCTCGTCGAGTCGGGCCAGTGCCTTCTCGTCGAGCTTGACGTCGACCGCGCGTACAGCGGAATCCAGCTGCTCCATCGTCCGCGGGCCGACGATCGGGCCGGTGACGGCGGGCTGGTGGAGGAGCCACGCGAGGGCCAGTTCGCCAGGCTCGTGACCGAGCTCGTCGGCGAACGCCTCGTACTGCTCGATCTGCGGACGCAGTCGCTCGAGTGCCTCCTTGGCGCGACCTTCGAGACGCCGTACGCCCTCGTTCTCCTTGCGTACGACGCCGCCGAGCAGACCGCCCTGCAGCGGCGACCACGGGATCACGCCGAGACCGTAGTACTGCGCGGCCGGCAGGACCTCACGCTCGACGTCCCGCACGATCAGGTTGTAGATCGACTGCTCGCTGACCAGGCCGATGTAGTTCCGCCGCGCTGCCGCCTCCTGCGCCTGCGCGATGTGCCATCCGGCGAAGTTGCTGGACCCGGCGTACAGGATCTTGCCCTGCTGAATAGCGACCTCGATCGCCTGCCAGATCTCGTCCCACGGAGTGGCCCGGTCGACGTGGTGGAACTGGTACAGGTCCACATAGTCGGTCTGCAGCCGCTTCAGCGACGCGTCGAGCGCCCGCCGGATGTTCAGGGCCGACAACTTGCCCTCGTTCGGCCAGCCGTCACCCATGTCGCCGTACACCTTGGTCGCGAGCACAGTCTTCTCGCGATTCTTCCCGTCCTTGGCGAACCACTCGCCGATGATCTCCTCGGTCCGCCCCGGGTAGATGGCCCGCCCGTACCCGTTGGCCGTATCGAAGAAGTTGATCCCCTTGTCATGCGCCGCATCCATGATCGCGTGCGCATCCCCCACCTCGGTATGAGGCCCAAAATTCATAGTCCCCAGTACGATCCGACTGACCTTCAGTCCCGTCCGCCCAAGCTGAGTAAAGTCCATACCTTCACCCTCCCCCCACACCCCTCAGATTTCCAACAGAAGAATCAACTCAGTCCCATCACCCCCACTTCTGAGTACCGAGAGGCTGGAACGGCGACGTGGCCGTAGCGGGAACCGTCGCCTTCGCCTACGAGCTGAGCGTCTTGAAGAGGCTTCGCAAGTCTGGATGGTGACACTCCGGCGTCCCGCGATCTGGGGTCCGTTACAGAACACAGCCCCAGAGCCGCCCAGCTAGCCGCCTTAGAGTCGCCAGCGACGAAGTCGGCCTGCCCGCCCGCGCCGCGCACCTCGCCCTCTGACACGACTCCCCAGAGACGCGCATCGGCAGCATTGGCCACAGCGCACGCCCGTACGTCGAGACTGTCAGTAACGACCGAATCACCGCAGACCAAACCGCCGCAGACCAAACCGCCGCCTTACCCGACAACGCAGCCCAGAGCATCCGCGACGCCGTCACCGAATACGAAGCCGCCGAAACAGGTTCTGGCCAGACGTATTCGGGCTCGCAAGGCTGGACGTCCAGGCGGCGAAAGATGTCACCTGGACGTCTCTGTGGGCATCGGCCAGGGAACAGGAACTTGTCAAGATGGTCGATAATTCTGGGGCAATTCACGCTGCCATTGATCGCCTCATGTACGTGTGTTCGTTCAGGTAGTGATTTACGAGGCATAATTCAGAGGCAAATCCTCGGTCCGTCAATCCTGACGGTCGAACTCATTGCTGATTGCCCGTCCTATCGCCTGACCAAGCTTGATTGGCACCGCGTTTCCGATCTGTCGAGCGATCGAAACCTTGCTTCCACACCATTTATAACCCACCGGGAAGCCCTGGATCAACGCAGCTTCGAGATGCGTTATCGCGCGGTTCTCGCTAGGGTGAAGGTATCGACCCTTTTCTGGCTTAAAGAACTCGGTTCGGATCGTAACCGACGGTCGATCCCAATGCAGGCGTCCCATCACATCACCGGAGCCGGACGTGTGGTTCAGCCAGCATGGTGCCTTCAAGCGATCAGGTAAATTGAAACGATTGCCGCCCTGGGGAATATAGGAGAACCTCTCCAGTGACAGATCTTCGTACCTTCGTGATAAGTGCAAGTCTGATGTCTTGAAGATACCCCGCATCGATCTACCGAACGCGGTTGTAAATTTCTCTGGCAAGTCTATTTCTCTCGCCGAATGCGAAACTTTCGCGAGAACCTTGGAAATTGGTACGTGACGACCAAGATGAGTCTTTGGCAGCCGCGCTGGTGGTTTCAGATCCCGATGCCATCCGATGACAAGAACACGTTTGCGGATCTGAGCAGCTCCGTAATCCGCGGCGTTCATCACTTCCGCGTGAAAGTCGTATTCTTCGAGTAGGCCGCCAGGAGAGGTCGACTCACGCAGCTGTTCGAACTGCTCGGACTGGAAGAACGCAGGAACATTTTCGAGTACGAAGTACTTCGGGGTGGCTCTGCTAAGTGTTTCGGCGTAGTGAGCCCATAGTCCGTTCCGCTTGTCCATGGCATCGCGCTTTCCCAGAAGGGAAAACCCTTGACATGGCGGTCCGCCTATCACAACATCCACCTCAGGAACCGATTCGTTGGCGAGCCAATCTTCGATAGCGCCCTGATAGACATGGTCTACACCGAAATTAGCCGCGTATGATGCGGCAGCTGCGACGTCGCTTTCGACGGCTCTGATCACCTCGTAACGCTTAGTAGCAGCATGGAAGCCTGAGGTGAGGCCGCCAGCGCCAGCGAAGAGGTCAAGGAGGCGTATCGGAGTGCGCGCGTCAATCACACCCCGCACACTAGGTGGTCGTGCCGACAAATCGCACGCCGGCGCGCGAACGGCGTGGACAGTAGTCATGATCCCACAGACTTTGGTACCGACGAGGATGGATGTCGTGAGCCTAAACGGCGAGGTCCTGCCCGCAGATGAAGCCGTGTCCCGAAGGATGTCCAGGCAACGACGTCGAGACACTGCGCCTGAGCTGAGATTGAGGCGTGAGCTCTTCGCAATGGGCTTGCGCTATAGAGTCAACCACCCGATACCCGGATTCCCGCGCCGACGCGCCGACATCACTTTTCTGCAGGCGAGGATCATGGTCTTCGTCGACGGATGCTTCTGGCACAGTTGCCCACAGCACTCGTCTTCACCTCGAAACAACTCTGAGTGGTGGAGGAGCAAGCTGGAGGCGAACCGCACACGAGACCTGGAGACAACCCTTCACCTCGAGGAGTTGGGATGGATTGTCATAAGAGTATGGGAGCACGAGCAGGTCGCTGAGGCGGCGAGCACGATTGCGATAGCGGTGCGGCTGGCGTCCGCGAAGTCCGGCCCTAAGTCGAAGTAGCGTCGAATTGATGCACGCGTCCCTCTGCATACCGGAGGCCGCGAGTCGCGATTCCTCGGCCCATGAAGATGGACCTCTCAGTCGTGTCAACAGCGCGAGGACCTAGAGGCAGGTACTCCCAATCATCTGGTGTCGTCGGATCGTTTTCGGCCCACTCTAGGGCGGCCAGATGATCGTCTACCTGGTATCCAACTTCGGCTTCGGGCGGCCGGCCCGATGTACATAGATTGATCACGCGTGCGAGGTCATTTACCTGATCCGACGACAGAATCTTTGCGCCGTCAATTGGTGCGATTACTTCAACAATCCCCAGGGCGAGCGATCGACATCTGACCATGGGGCGGTGTAGATAGCTATTCGGCAGGTCCTGCCGAATAAATGCCCGCTCGACGGGAGAGTAGTCCGCGCCATCTCTAAATATTTCAGCCCCCCACCAGAGACGTGCCAATGACTGTTTGTGAATCGGGCCGTACCATCGGTCGGCGGCAACTCCTCCGTGTCCTGTCCAGCGCCACTCGGCATATGCAGGGCAAATTGCGAGGGCGAGCCAATGCCACAGGCCGCGATCCGAGGCCTGTGTTCTTGTGAGCCGTAGGGCGTGGTGCAGACGAGGTGCAACCCACCGGTCGCTCACGGCGCGATCGCGGTTCCAATCACGACTTTGTCGCTTCTGCTCGAACATCGACATCAGGTCCTCGACCACGTCCAACGGAATTGTCGTGCCATTCTGACGCAGCACGAGCTCTTCGTGTACGCCCACTGGCATGACGCCGGTGCGGAATATTCTGCGATCGTCCTCACTTAGTTGGCGCGTAAATCGATGCACGCTTCGCGGATCAGACATGAAGAACCTCCTTGCAAATTCCCGCAATCACCCTCGAATGGTTCGTGAGGCGATCAATCGCCGAATCGATGTCCGCCCACAGATACGCTCGATCGACGGCGGTCATCTGTGCCTCCCGTGCCAATCCGTCATACAGTTCGTCGACGGAAGAAACGCGCAGCATCTCCGCAGCGACGGCTTCGCAGAGCTGCCGACCTAGGCGATCCGAAGGAGGTGTCGGTGCCTCGTCATCGATCGCGGACACCTCGCCGGCGGCTGCCCTGAAGAGGGCGGTCGTAGCGTATCGAGCAATTCCTGCGGCGATGCTGTCTCGGTGGCGGCGCCTCTCCAACTTCGGGCTCTTGGAGTTAAGTAGATTCTGCAGCCCCTCGACTCCAGCGTTGAGCAGCAGGATCGGTTCGGGCGTCGTTAGATCCATGAGGGCGTGGGACGTCGCCGCCTCGCGTGCTATTGCGGGTGCGCTACGGTCGTTGAAGTTGATCCAAATCGTGCGGAACGGAGGAACGCCTGGCGCTGGCGGCTTTTGCGAGCTGTCTACCACGAGGATCCACGGCTCGGACTCACCCACCAGATGTGAGGATTCGTCGACGTCTACGACCTCTAGTCGGATGTCGACGATGCCAACCACGAGCGCTCGTGGGATGACGATGTTGCCGTTGAAGAGCGTCGGCCCCTTGGGATCGAGAGGGGCAGGCAGTCGGAGGCTGGTTCCACTGCAAGAAACAAGAATATGAGCGGCGAGGTTGCCGATACCTAGCGGGCATCGTTCGGTTGTTGACGCCGTCACCTCGAGTTCGACCTCTGTCCAGTCCGGTACTCCGTCAAGCCTGACCCGACGCCTCTCGTCATCGACAATTGCCTCGGGTAGGCCATCACCGAGCCGCACCACTCGGAGTTGAACTTGCCACCCTTCACGGAACTGTGGCCATGCGAACTTGAGGCTCACTCGGCGACTCCCATTGGCCCGACAAGTGGGGAGCAACGACCGATCAGCACATCGACGGAGGACTCCGCCGCGGGAATCGGCAGGTTCGGTCCAGACTTCCCTCGGATCACTGCGGTGAGGGTGCGACCGCGTCGTGCCGGGTACAGCTTGATGTCGTCGTCGTCAACCACGCCGCCCGAGAGGACGTCGAGCTCCTGCCACTCGACTCTGTCGCCACGACCATCAAGACCCACGAGGCAGAGATGGGGCTCCACGCTCCAACCCTCGGGCCTATTTCTGGCCCGGAGCTCGAACGTGACGTTCCAGCAGTCCTCAACAACCTTCCAGTCCGTTACTCGGATCTCTGGGCGCCTGAGGGCCCCACCTGCACCTCCGATGCCGGCCTCGCCTTGGAGAAAGCGCAGGTTGCGAAAGATCGCCTCCGGCCCCTTCTCATCCGAGGTTGGCACTGTGTCGAACAGATCAAATAGCGCCTTGAGGACCTCGTCGCCGATGCTCTTCAGGTTTGGTAGCCAGGGAGCGACGTACCGCGCCGTCAGGTTGGCCTGTGAAATCTGTCCGCGACCCGCACCTGGAATCCAGCGGTCATGAGCTGGCGGCTCAGCGAAGCGCAGGAAGTCGTCAGCGCGAATATCGTCCGTGGAGGGGGTGTCTGGGTGAATGGCGGCGCCAGCCAGCAGGAACGCGTGATAGATGCGCCCCTCGAACTCTCGACCTACGGTCTGAACTACCATCTCCGGCTTACGGATGAAGCAAACGGTATTTTCGAGCGTATCCCGATCGTCATCCGACATCGTCACAACTAGCTTTGCTGTGTGTACAAACGCATCATGGGGGTCGCCAGAATTACGCCTAGCTGAAACTTTGATGGGTATGTCCCGAACAACTACCGAGTTCGGTTCATCCAAGGTCGAGTCAATCAGGCCGCCGTCAAACCGCTGTAAGGCTCTGACCAGTTCTGTGAATGTATCACCGGGATCAATCTCCTCATTATAGATGAGGCCATTGTCGAAAACCTGGATCTTGACCCTCAATCTCCCTCTCGTGAGAAGTGGCCAGAAGCTTTCCTCGACCCCTCGCCGGAGCTCTTTTGCGAGATCAATTAGCTCGGCCCCGCCTCCGAGCCCCTTGTCAGGTTCATCCGGATCGTAGAATCCGACGAGTAATGCGGTCGTGCCGGGCCGAGAGTCCACGCGTGCAAGGTGCAGCGGCTCGATCACTTCAGCGTCCGTGTCCCAGAACGACGCGACGTCATCTTCGTCGGGAATGCCGAAATAACCACGCCCGATGTAACCTTGCCCGTCGATATGGTGATCAACGCCCTGGTTCACGCCGAAGACACGGTTCTCGGTTCTTCCGGCCACGGCGGATGTCTCATCTAAGACCGAGTTAAAAAGGACAGTTTGCAGTCGCGAGAATCGCCAGTAGACGGCCTTACCGAGGCCAAAGGATCCTCCAGCGGCCTTGTCTTTGCCGCTGAATAGATCTAGCCTACAAAGCTTGATAAAGTTACCGTAGTCATCTGGCGTGAGGCCGTCGCCTGCAAATTCCGGCCCAGTCAACCCGTGGCATCCGTAATCCGAGATCTTCAACAGCAGGAGAGCTTTGCTGTCGTCGAGAGCTTCTAGGCCAGCTTTGATCTGTCCGGCGGCGACAGCTCCGCCAGCCGCGTCCCCCATGGCAGCTAAATGCTTAGAAAGGCCAGCGTTCCATCCGACAGCTGTTTCGAATTCGCGTCGCTGGTCGCCGACCAGACGCACAAAGGTGTAGACCAATTCGGCCGGTCCATCTTCTCTTCTGGCATCATTTGTGTTTTGTGCGCTCTCCCGCGCCAATGATGAAAGACCCGCATTGACTGTCCATTGATTCGCGTTGCCGAAGTTTCCGTAGTTGCGCTTCTGTCTATCCCACAACCAGGTCAAAGTCATTTGACTATGCCCTCCCTGCGTCTTCGATCTGCCGGATCCGCTTGGTCTGATGGGCGCCAGCATCCCCGGATAATAGGCCACCCGTGACGAATTATCTGGTCACGCGAATGCACTCTGTCAATGCGTCGGCCAGAGTTCGTTCACGTGCAGCGCCATCATGTGATCCTTGGGTACTTCTCCGACCAGGTCAACAACTTCCCGTGTATCGATCCTGATGTAAGGCCGACAGCGGTAGGCGCCATGTGGGGCAAGCAAGGCGCTGGTCGTTGCTCCCCTAGGCCTCTGTCAGTGAGCGGACCGGGGCACCGAGCCGGCGGAAGTTGGCCGGAGGCCGAGCAACGGCGACGAGGTCAGGGCGGCGGAGCCCCTGATAGGAGCCGAGCGACCGCCGGCCAGTCTCGTGTCAGACGTAGTCCTGGCTCATATAGCGAGATATGTTCGCTGTGTCGTCATCGCTGAGTCACTATATTTTAGATATACTTGACATACGAGCATCACTCCGCGAGTATGTCGCGTATACACCAGTGAAGGAGGTGAGGATGTGGGCCAGCTAGACCAACGGATCATGCGGATCCCGCTCCCGGTCTCTCTGATCCGCGAGATGGACGCCGTGATCCTCAATGGCGTGGGTGGATATACCACCAGAGCGGAGTTCATCGTCGACGCAATACAGGAGCGCGTCCTCGACCTGACGGTCGAGCAGGAGGAGGACTCCGGTGCTCCGCCGGCCGAGAGTGGCTATCTGCCACGCAATGAGGTCGAAGAGAAGCCGGGCGTAAGTGGCCCAGCGAACAGCGGGATATCGATGACTGCCTTGGCTCGACCGGCACTCGGCGCCAAGGCCGCGGCAGGCAGCGAGTTCGCCCAGCCGGAAGGGCAGGTCCTGTTCGGCCTCCACAACCGAGACTTTCCCTCACTCTGGGCATTGTCACGCCTAGCTGAGTTCACCGCGACGGATCCGATGCCAGTGCAGGCCTACTTGGCTGAGGTGTCCGAAGAGGCGTGGAAATTTGGCGAACTTTTGCTCGAGATTGAGAGGCGCCTTGGGGGCAAGAGGACGGCCTTGTTTCCCACTAATCGGGACAAGAAGAAGGCGGCGGAGCTGGGGTTTCAAACGTTCGCTGTTGGTGGATACCGATACGACGGGCGCGGGTCAGTCGTTACGGGTGGTCCACTCTTCGAGTGGCGCGTTGCGGCCTTGATTGCCGGAGAGGCTGGAAGCCCGCTCATCGCGGTCACCCCTGAAGGGCACTTACTGCTCGAGGCCATAGCTGGGCTGACGATCGCCGAGCCGCACGAGGCTCATGAGACAGCCGCGTTCCTAGCTCACATCGGGCGGTACGCGCCAGCGGATTGGGCTGGGTTCGTGGCGATATTGCGGGCTGTGGGGCGTGATGGCGCGACCCGCCAGAGTGTGCTCGACAGCCTGTCACAGAGGTGGCCTGATTGGACGGAGAGTGAGCTGTCGACGAACGCCGCTGGTTATATCGCACGAGCCCGCGAGTGGGGACTCGTTGAACCTAAGCAAGTCAAAGCGGAGTATCACCTGACACCTCGTGGTCTCGACCAACTGAACGGAGTGTACGCATGACCGTCGACAAACGCGGGATCATCGGACTGGCACTAGCTGCTCGCACTGAGGAGGAGGCGTTGGAAGTTCAGCGCCTGATTGAGGCAGCCATCGGCGCGCGGAATCAGCGTCCTCTCGGCAATACATGGAATAATCAAGGAATTCTTACGGGCAGTGGTGCAAGCTACGATCACAAGGCACTTGAGGTCGTGACCAACATGCAGGATGCGGTACTTGAGAGATTCGCTGTACAGCGATACAAGTCTCGTGCAGCGGCGCCGTTTGCTACCCCACACGAGGCCGCCGCATTGTTGTTGGCAGGGATGACGAAGAAAGAACGGGCGGACCTGTCGACTGTCTCAATCGACCGAGCGGTTGAGGGGATCGGCAAGAAGCATGTCACTATTGTGATGAGAGATCAGGGTTGCGGAATCGCCCCTGGTGAAGTACCGCAGGGAATCTTTCGCGTCGGTTCTAAGCATAAGGACGGCTGTGACTGGCAGCAGGGGACTTTCGGTCTGGGCGGGGCGACTACCTACAGAAATGCAAAGGCTGTCGTTCTGGTCACGCGACGTCACCCGGATCTACTTGGGCGCGGTGAGCCAGATCTAATCTCGGTGGCAGTTGTGGAGTGGGAGCGGGTTCGGACCACAATTAACGCATCTTACCTCGTAATGGAGCCCTGGGACGAGGATGACCCAGCAACTTGGGGATCCTCAGTTCCTTTCTCAATCGCGGCCTCTGAGTACCCTTCGTTCGAGCCCGGCACCCACCTAGCTCTCATTGCCTTCGATACGGAAGGCTTCGGACGGCGTTCAGGTGACGAGAAATCATTCGACACCATTCTAAATACTCGACTGTACCGGCCGGTGCTTCCGACAAAGTACCGTAACAACATTACGCGCGCCAACCGAGAGGAGGTGCTTGACGGACTTGAAAGACGCCTCAATGACAATCCGGGTGAACCGGGGTCAGAGGGCGCAGACACCCTTCCATTTAACCATCAGGGCATTACGTATCAGCTGCCGATCCGTTTCCGTATATTCGCCAAGCGCGGTGAGAAAGGGGAACGAAGGAATTATGTTGCGCACGGCCACTCTCTTCTCGTCACGTCCAACGGGCAGGTTCATTTTCATTGGACGCCACAGGGCTTCAAGCAGAACACCCGGCTTAATAAGCTAAACGATCGAATTCTGGTCATCGTCGAAAGTGATGCTCTTCCGATTGAGATGAGAACAGAGCTGTTTACGGCCGATCGCGCGCAACTTGTCAGTAGTCCGGCGGCTCTACGCCTGGAGAAAGAAATCGCCGCTTTTCTTGACGAGTGGCCCGCGCTCAACGATGCCAATCGGGCGCTTGTCCGAGAGGCAATCACCGGAGACAACAACGACCGCCCGACGATCGCCATCGCTGAAAAAATTTCCCGCGCATTCAGAGCCAAGGGGTTTACGATCGGCAATACTGGTGTCGGAGGAAGCGGTGGACGAGGTCGGAAGGCGCCAGAACCAACGCCGCCGGAGGATTTGTACGACGACCCCACGCACTTCGAGGGCCCAGCATCGCTCGAGGCTCAGCCTGGCAAGGTCAAAGGCCTCTATTTCAGGCTGAACGCGAAGGACGGATTCCTCGGTGCCGATCGCCGCGGACAGCTCGTTGTTACCTGCGACCATCCCGACATCGGGGCCGACGAAATCACCGTTGGTGAGTTGCGGTCCGGCCGGGTTCGTGTATCCATCGCCGTTCCGGATGGCGCTGACCTCGGTCCGTATCTCATCAACGCCGAAATCTCTACCTGGCCGAAATCCTCCGGTGGGTTGGGGCCGCGCTTCGACTGGACGACCAAACTTCATCTGCAGGAGGAGATCAAGCCGAAGGACAGCGGCGGAACGTCGGGTCAGAGTTCCGGCAGGCATGGTTCGAAGGATGGTGGGCTCGTAGCAATGATCTGGAAGAGCGATGTCGAGATGGAGGGTTGGACGCCGGCGACCGTGGGTCAGATCGAGATGGTGCCAGCTAAGGATCTCGCGGGCCAGAGAGAGGAGTACAGAGAGCTCGCCACAATCGATGCGGACATACCGACCGTCGTGCTGAACCGAACCTACTCACATCTGAAGACCTACACCGCCGCTCGTGCGGCGGAGCTGACCGAGGAGGGAAAGGAGGCCACGCGTGATCGCTACGCGGTCGGTGTTGGAGTTGCCCTTCTTGTCATCGATGAGGATGCACGTAAGAGCCAGAACGCTGGCAGGCTCATGGATGACGTGGCGGTCGCTGCCGGCCAGAGGGCGGCGGCACGTGCGGTCCTCAGCGTGATGCCCGACTACGACCGTTTGGCCAAAGAATTGGAGGATTAAGGTGATTCCCTATCGAGAACCAATAGGATCACGTGCACTCCCGTCGCAGGCGAAGTTCTGGACTCCAAGACCAGCGGATATTAGCGACGAGGGCTTCGGATTCTTTCGCGACGTCTGGCCGATCCTCCAGACACCAGTAGACGAGGCGAGAGAGTATCTCGCCGCGGAGCGGAAAGTTCTGGAATCCGTTAACAGCATCGCGATGACCGAGGAGCGATTCGACCTCGTGGCGTCGGCAATCGAAGACGATGACGTTGATCGCTCGGAATTGACGTCCGCCGAGCGTCGCCATCTTCAGGACCTGATCGACGATGCCGAGCAATTCTTGGATGGTCTCGAGCTCGGAGTAGGTGGGCTCGTCTATGCACTCTCGGCTGTTGGAGCCTTTCCGGCGGCGAGTTGCCGCGGACATATCGGCCCGGCAGCCTGGTCTGAGTCACCAGTTGTTCTCGTCGCGATCGATGAATTCCGGGCGAGTGTGCTGGAGCCAATGGTGACACTTGCCACCTGCCGCTTCGACATTGACCCCGCCCGTGCAGACCTGCTCGTGATTCGTGGTAGCTCGGTCATGTCCACCGTTCAGCTGGCGGAAGCTATTTTAGCAACCCGATCCGCGTTCACCCCCGGCAAGACGGAAACTGCTCCCAGGACAGATCACCTGCTTCGCCATCAGGGTCGTCCGTTCTAACGACGAGCATTTGGGCGGAATCTACGCGATGAGGCTCGGTAGTGTGGCGCGCCTCCGCGGCAAAGAGTGCCGCCCCGGCACGTGCAACGAGGCGCCGATTCGCCGAAGGCGAAGTAGTCAACTTCATCGGGCGGCACCCAGATCGGCAATCCCTTCAGGTCAGTCACGTCGTGCAGAAGGCGGCGCGAGCGTGTAGCCGTTCCTGTTGTAGATGGTCATCTCAAGGTGAGCAAGCACTGGCGCAGTCAGATGATAGATCTGTTCGTGTCGCCGAATCTTTGGCTTCCGAAGCGAACCGGAGCGACCGCGGGAGCGTACGGCGACCCTCGTCTGGCCGTATTTGAGCGGCGGGCAGCTGAGCCGTCGTCGTTCGCACTGGCGTCGGAACGCTCGTGCTGACTGCTCAGGAACGGGCACCCCGCTGATTTGCAGCTCGACACGAATGCACCTGTTCTGTCGGTGGGCGAGCTGCTGGGACGGGGTTGGGGAGCCGACGTCGCCAGAGCTCGTAAGGAATATGACAGCCGTTGGCTTGGGTGTATCGCCGAAGATGAGCGGGATCACCTAGACACGGTCGCCGTCTGAGACGGTTTGCGTCCGAATGTCGAGCGTCCTCTGGGCCGATTTGCGTGGGCTTCGACGCCGGCCAGCTAGAGCCAGCCAACTCTGACACGTTTCTCAGGCCATGGTTCAGGATAGGTACGCACGGAGCCATTCATGGACTGCGGCCGCGGGCGCGTCTCGCCGAGGCGTGCGCAACTGACGTTGACCTGAGCCGTCGAAATCAGATGGTGACGTCTGGCGCACGTTTGGTGGCCGAGGCGTGTAGTCATCCCAGCAGGTGCGCATTGATTGACTTGACCTTGCCGGCCAGGTCGGGGAGTTCGAGGACCTTGACGTTTGCGGCGTTCAGGAGTTCTACGCCTTCGCAGTCGACGAAGACTGTGGGCTCTCGCCAGGCTAGGACTACTCGGGGGATGCCGGCGGCGAGGATTAGCTCGGTGCAGGTTTGGGGGCGGGAGGCTCGTTTGCTGCAGGGTTCGAGGGTTGTGTAGATCGTGGCTTGGCGGAGGCGGGGGTCGTTGGGGAGGACTTTCGTGAGGGCGATTTCTTCGGCGTGGTCGTGGGGGTTCGTCTCGCGGGAGTATCCGGTTGCCAGGACGTCGCCTTCGGCGGTGACGATGATGGCGCCTACGGAGAAGGCTGTGGTTGAGGGTGGGCACGAGCGGGACAGATCGATGGCCTGCTCGAGCCAGTAGTGGTCGTCTAGATCAGGCACGGGGGCTGTCCTTCGGGAGGTAGCGGAGGAGAACGACGTCGCCGATCTTCTTGACCTCGGCCAGGTCCATGCGGTTGGACGGGCTTTGGGGGTACTGAGCGTTGCTAACGAAGCGAGGAGCGCTGCTGTCTCCGATGAAGAACGGGGCGATGACCAGGTGAACCTCGTCGGCGAGGCCGGCGGAGAGGAACTGGGTGTGCATGGTGCCGCCGCCCTCGACCATGAGTCGCTTCACGCCGCGCTGAGCAAGGTCGCTCAGGACAAAGGCGAGATCGACGGCTGATCCGGCGTCGACGACGTTGCTCACGGCACCGACCGCGGCAGTTGCCTTGTCGACTGCGGAGGACTGAACATAGACGACCTTGTCGACATCGCCGGTAGCGAAGAACTTCGACGACGGGTCAAGGTCGCCGCTCGCGCTGATCGTCACCTTGATCGGCGATTCCGTGAGGCCGGCATCCAAGCGGCGTTTGCGGCGGTCGTCGGAGCGGACGAGCAGACGGGGATTGTCCCGGCGGATCGTGTTCGCGCCCACGAGGATCGCGTCGACCCCGGCTCGTACCTCGTCGACCCTGTCGAAGTCCTCGTCGTTGGACAGCAAGAGTCGCTCGCTGTTGTTGTCGTCGATATAGCCATCGATAGAGGCCGCCACCGACAGCAGTACGTAGGGGCGCTCGGTCACGCAGGGTCTCCTTGATCGGTGTCGACGAGGTTGTCGATCAGGTACACGAAATCATCCGTCATCTGCTCGATCGCGCTCGGCCCGGCGTCGTCGCCGAGCTGTGCGCAGCTGGCGAGCATCTCTCGCGTGCTGTCCGTCATCCAGTTCGATAGGCGAGAGGCGCGGAGCGTCTGATGGTAGACCGCATTCGCTGAGCCTCCGCTGGCGCCGAGAGGCAAGATCTTCTTCCCCATCGACATCGCGATGTCAGCTTCCGCTTGGGTGCCGCCTCCGCCACCGATGATGACCACGTATGCGGCGTCGAAGATCACATTTCGTCGCCCGAAGATGGCAACGGCTCCGCGCAAGCCGGGTGGTTGGTAGTGATCCGCGATGTGGGTGATCACCTCTATGCCGACACCAACGGGGCCGTGGTTGACGAGTAGGCGCCGTACCATCACGAGGCGAGCTAGCGAGCGCACGGCCACATCGATAACCGCGGGATTCGACCCGCCTGATCGGCTACCGCAGATCGCTATCCGGGTGCTCGACGAGTCGGAACCATCGACCCGTATACGCGTCGACTCAGCGAGGGGCGACGTACCTCTCGCGAGCTCTCGCTCGTCGCGGATGGAGGAAACGAGCGCATCGGCTGGTGCCAAACCCATCAACATCCGTGCGTCGTCAGGCATCTGCAGACCCTCTGCGATCCGCGTGAGTACGTTGATGTCGGACACTTGGCCGTGGCGAGTACCTCGAATCCAGTTGGACACGTCAGACCGGTCATGTTCGGTCAGAAGCGCCAGTTGAGTCTGGGTGCACTCAGCGAACTCGGCGAGATACCTGCGAAACACTTCGGCCACGTCTCGCCGCGCCAAGGCAACCTGTACGGCGCTCTGTCGCCAGAACGAGACCGGTACGGCTCCAGGGTCAAACACCCGGCGACGAGTCACGGTTCTTCCCAGATGCCGAATCCCACCCACAGAGCGTAGCGGGGTGCTCCCGGGGTGTGGGACGAGTCCACGGGCTGAGTCAATTTCGCGCGCGTGCATTTGTAGCCAGCATGAGGTCATGGGCACGACAGCACACGCCGTTCGTGGCCCGAGGCCCAACTAAGCAGCGGGGTCGGCGTGCTGGTCCCTGATGCCCGCGTCGACCCCGCGTTCCACGTCTGTGAGGAAGCCACGTGTCCGTCGTACAGCAGTTGAAAGAGCAGCTACACCACATGTCGATGGAAGCCAATCGGGCTGCAGGTAGCCTCGGCGGCTTTCAGAACAACTTTGGTCAGAGCAGCGCGCAGGTCCAGGCGCTGATAGCGGGTTCTGCCACGAGAAGCGATCGGGACATCTGCGAGCTGCTCGACGCGGCGAGCAAAGCGGTCGGCGACGCTGTCCAGTCCCTCCAGATTGCGGCGGCAGGATGCGCTAGCTACGCGAACCAGATCTAGGCCGAATGCCATCTGAACTGCAGCGGGTCGCGCAGGGGCTTGTGGAGTGCCTTGATCGGATTCCTTCGATGGTTGGGTACCTCCACCGATTGGCGGCGCAGTGTCGGGAGAACGCTTCGTTCATTGCGGATTTCGCGTCCGGCAATCCGGCCGCCCGGCAGGCGGCGTACCAGCTTGCGGCAGCTGCCGACGCTTGCGAGCGTGCCGCGCATCTGGCAACCGCGGCGCCGCCGAAGGCTCGAGCGTGGGCGGATCAGATGGTGACCGGTGTCCGGGGTGCTGGGCCGACACCTGGCGCTGGACTACGCGATACTAAACGCCCTCCAGGGGACTCCGGCAAGCCGGCAGCGACGATCATTGAGCTGTCGACAACAGAGCCGGATCACAAAGACCTTCTGAGCCGGCCGCCGCCTCGAAGCACGATCAGGGTCGACGGGCGCTTCGTGTACGAAACCGATGCCGACGGCCGAGTCGTTCGAGCCAAGGCAACTCTTGATGTTGTCGACCTGAAGCATCCGCGGGACACGACCTCGCAACGCAACCTCGATGGCAAGCTCCCCGGGGATCACGCCGGGCACATCTTCGCCAGAATCTTCCGCGGGCCGATTGGCAAGCTGAACCTCACACCGATGGCAGGGAGCAGCGTCAACCTCAGCGCCTACAAGCGGGCTGAGAACGCTTGGCGTGCGGCTCTGGAGGCTGGATCGGAGGTGGATGTCCAGATTGACCTCGTGTACCGCACTGACAAGAATCGTCCCGACCTGATCGCCGTCAGATACTCGATCGACGGTGTTGTTACGCAGCAGACCATTCGCAACTCCCCGCGCCCCAGACGAGGAACTACAGATGCCGATTCCTGATCAAGCAACGTTGGAGACCATCGGCTCGGCCATGGCGAAGGCGGTGCCCGAGGGCTGGGCGAAGGTTGTTCTGACGGTGTCAGCAGTCGCGGCGACGATGGAGACGCAGCTCGTGATCGAGATGTTGGATGGCTCGGTCGACGCGGATCTCAGCATCGATGTCGAGGCGCAGATGGCCTGCGACGACCTGCGTGATGCCATGTACGAGGAGGGGAAGGGGACCTGGTACAACGCCGTGTTCAGCGTGACGCAAGGGGCCGGAATAGAGGCATCGTTCGACTATGACCATCCTCCGTTCGAGGGTGGCGGGACGCCGGACCTGCTCGAGGACGATCAGCGTGCCTACCCGCGGGACGCTATGCACCTCCCGGCATGGCATCCGTCCAGAGGCAGTTCGACCTGACAGCTGACCGACGGGCGGCCGGCCTGCGTCGTACCTCGGTAATGGTGATGCCTGGTCATAGTTGGCGACCCGTTGGTCCGGATCGGCCTGGTGTGCCTGGCCGGTTCTGACTGGTTGGTTGGGTGTTGACTGCGCCGCGGGCGTGCGCGACGTCGGCGGCTGCGGCTAGGGCTTGGCGGAGGTCGGGCGGGAGGGGGAGGCGCGGCGGGCCGGTGGGTTCGGCGCCGCCGCGATGGAACGAGGGGCGGTAGTTGGGTAGGTGGGCGAGTTCAGGGACGGGGTGGCCGATTTCTCGCTGCAGCTGGGCTGCCGCGATGAGGAAGGCGCGGTTGTCCCCGCGGGGTGCGAAGCTGACCGCCTCTCGGTATGGCAGGCCGCCGTCCTCGGCCTCGAATTCGCGGTAGATCAAGCGATGCGATGGGCCGAGCTCCTTACCATGACGGACCTCTGAGACGACCGGGACCTTGATTTCGGCGCAGTCGCGGAGGTCGTGGTGCCCTGGTGAGTAGCCGAGCCGCTTCCCGTCGTACTCCTCCTCGCGTCCTTCGGCCAACGCCAGAAGGCCGAGCTTGAGGGCGCGGAACTCGCGACCGCGAAGACTGGTTGGTTGTGATTCGGCCGCACGCTCCAGCATCGCCAGTTCCCGCCGAACCCTAGGCCTGATCAGCAGCCGGAACCGTTCGGTCATTTCTTTGGGGGTAGGTCAGAGTCATCGATCGGCTCGTTCAGATCCCAGCCGATCTCGGCTGCAACTTCTTCCAGCGGAAGTGACGGGCCGTCTTCGGCCAGAGACTCGCGCGCCATGTCGTAGACGTGTTCGAACTCGAGCGTTTCGGCCGCCAGAACTGCGAGGCGTTCCCAGAGTTTCCAGGAGATGAATGCGCCTTCGGGTTGTCCGCCGGCGCCGATGATGAAAGGCCCATTCTCGCCTGAGCGGAAGCGTTCGAGCATCTGGGGGAGATGGTCGGCAGCAGCGGAGGGGCTGATCACCCAGATTCGTTCGCCGGTGGCGAAGATGTACGGCGTTTCGTCGGAGCTCATGGAGATCCTTCCGGTGTTTGTGCGTGCTGGTCAGCGTAGGAGCAACCGGCCGGTCGGCGTCGGAGTTATCCACAGACCTCGGACTGTGTTACCTCGGCTTGAATTCGGAGTCGTCGATTGGCTCGTTGAGGTCCCAGCCGAGCTCGGCGGCGACCTCTTCGAGGGGGATTGAGGGGCGGGGGTCGGCGAGGCGGGCGCGGGCGATGGTGTAGGTGGTGTCGAAGCCCTCTTCGTCGAAGACTCGGGTGTCCAGAGCTCGCCATAGTTCGAAGGGGACTACTACGCCTTCGGGTTGGCCGGCATCTCCGAAGATGAGCGGGTCTTCGTGACCGAAGCGGAAGCGTTCCAGCATCTGGGGGAGGAGCTCGGATGCGGTTGAGGTCTTGATGACCCACACGTGGTCTCCGTCGGGGAGGAGGTGGGGCGTTTCTTCGGAGTCCATCGGGGTCCTTTCGGTTGTGGGGGTGCTCATCAGGATAGGAGTGGTGGGATGGTTGGGGTGGGAGTTATCCACAGGGGGCCGGGGGCAACTGATGGGAGTGGCGGATGGGTGAAGGGCGTTGGGTTGAGGTTCGGGTGGTGGATGGGGTCGAGGTTGATGAGAAGCGGTGTGTGAAGGCGTTTCAGCAGTTGCGGAAGGAGCTGGCTGAGGAGGGGTTGCCTACGCAGGACGTCGCCGCGACGGGGATCGGGGTGGCGTTGGTGGGTGGGGCTACGGCGGTTTCGACCGTGGTCGCCGTACTGCGGGACTGGATTCGGCGGCGGCGGAATCCGGGGAAGGTCACCGTGTCGTTGGGGGAGCGCTCGATCGAGTTGGAGCGGGGGACGTTCGACGAGCGGGTCGGAGAGCTCGAGGAGTTCTTGAGCACTCACTGAGACGTCTGTTTGAAACATGATTCAGGCGTTGTCGCGGCGGGTGTGGCGGGCGTAGCGTCGACAGCAGGATTCTGGCGACGCGGCCGGCGGGGGGCTGGTGCGGAACGCGCCGGGGGGCGTGCGAGGCATGGTGTCGCGTGGGGGGAAGTCACGCGATCCGCCGTGAGGAGACTGCCTGGTTCGAGGGGCGAGCCAGGGGTGGGGATCTCCGAGGGGGGAAGACGATGAGGTCTTCGTTGGGGTGCCGGCGCATGGGCCGGTGCAGGATTCGGGTGTACGTCGCTCATCGAGCGGTTCGCTGCAGTCACACGGGTGGTGCCCGGCTGCATCGAGCCTGGTGGCAGCAACGCCACAGCGCCTGAGGCCCGCAGGAGGAAGCTCTGCCGGACGTCCCTCCAGTCGGGTGGAGCCCAAAGGAGCCCGGAGTGCGCAAGCACTCCGGGCTCTCTACGTACGACGGCGCCGCCGGGAAGCATGCCGTACGACGGCGCCCGCTGCGGACCACGTCGTACGGCGAAGCACTACAGGTTGCGGAAGAAGGTCCGCAGGTCACCGACCAGCTCCTGCGGCCGTTCGAGCGACGCATAGTGGCCGCCGGTCTCGAAGGTGGACCAGTGGACGATGTTGGTGTTGTCGCGTTCGGCCAGCGGACGGATCGTCTTGAAGTCGTCGGAGAACACCGCAACGCCCGTCGGTGCGTGGTTCTGAGCCGGCTCAGCACCAGCGTGAGCCTCTTCGTAGTGGTACCGACCCGCTGCGGCAGAGCTGTTCGTGAACCAGTACAGCGAAACCTCGGTCAGGATCTGCTCCGGCGTGACCAGGCTGGTCCCGTTGCCGAAGCTGTTGAAAAGTTCGTTCCACGCCAGCTGTCCGACCGGTGAGTCGGAGATGCCGACGGCAACGGTCTGCGGCCGGGTGGAGTTGATCGCGTTGTACCCGCCGACGGACTGGAACCACTTCAGGTGCTCCAGCGCCGCGTAGTCCTCCGGCGTGAACTTCTCGAACTCGGCCGGGTCACCGGAGGGGAAGGAGAACAGCTGCAACACGTGCAAACCAAGGAAGCCAGCGGGGTTGAGCAGACCCAACTCCCGCGAGATCATCGCGCCGCCGTCGGAGCCGTGCGAACCGTACGACGTGTACCCGAGCCGGCGCATCAGGGTGTCGTACGTCCGGGCCACGCGGGCCATCGTCCAGCCCCGGTCGACGAGCGGCGTACTGAACGCGAACCCCGGCATCGACGGGACGACGACGGAGAAGGCGCCCTCCGCGGATCCGCCGTACGCCTCGGGATCAGTCAGCGGCCCGATCACGTCGAGGAAGTCGACGAACGAACCCGGGTACGTGTGCAGCAGTAGCAGCGGTGTCGCGCCCTCGACCGCGGACGGTACGTGGATGAAGTGGATCGTCTGGCCGTCGATCTCGGTCAGGTAGTGCGGGAACTCGTTCATCCGCGCTTCCTGCTCACGCCAGTCGAACCCGTTCTGCCAGCGGTCGACCATCTCGCTGAGGTAGTGGTTCGGGGTGCCGTAGTCCCAGTCGTCGCCGGGTACGGGCTCGGGCAGCCGCGTCCGCGCCAGGCGGGCGAGCAGATCGTCCAGGTCAGCCTGGGCGATGTCGACGGTGAAGGGCCGGATGCTCTCGTTCGTGTTCATGGTTTTACCGTAGAATCCGTATAGGAACATTAGGTTCCTATTTTGGAGAAGAACATGCTGGAGACTTCGTCGAGGCTGTTGTCACTGCTGGCGTTGCTGCAGACCCGCCCGGCCTGGACCGGCAGCGAGCTCGCCGAGCGTCTCGAGGTGACTACGCGGACGGTTCGCAACGACATCGATCGGCTCCGCGAGCTCGGCTATCCGGTCGACGCGGCGCGCGGACCGGCCGGTCACTACCGGCTCGGGGTTGGCGCGAAGCTGCCGCCGCTCTTGCTGGACGACGAGGAAGCCGTGGCCGTCGCCATCGGACTCGGCGCCGGCACCGGCGTCGCCGGGATCGCGGACAGCAGCGCGCGGGCGCTGACGAAGCTGGAGCAGGTGCTGCCGCATCGCCTCCGCCGCCAGGTCACCGCGATCCACCGCGCGATGGAGAAGGGCCCCGAGAACACCGGCTCGAACGTCGAAGATCCGCAGATCGACTCCGCCGTACTGAGCGCCATCGCGGCCTGCATCCGCGACGAGCACTATCTCCGGTTCGACTACGAGATCCCTACCGGCGCGCTGATGCGGAGCGCCGGCTCAGGACGCAATTCCGAGTTGCCGATCCTGGTCGAGCCGTACCGGTTGGTGAGCTGGCATCGGTACTGGTACCTGGTCGCCCGCGACGAGGCCGGCGAGTGGCGCACGTACCGCGCCGACTGGATGTCGTTGCGGATGGCAACAGGTCGTCGCTACCAACCACGTCCGATGCCGGCCGACGACTACACCGACTTCGTCCTGAGAGACGTCGCATCCACCGGCTGGGTGGTCCATGCCCGGATCCTCGTCTTCGCCTCCGCCGAGGAAGTCGTCTCCCGCATCCACGCCGCCGTCGGCATGGTCGAGCCGATCGACGCCAACACCTGCGTCCTCGTCACCGGCGCCGACTCCCTGGAGATCATCGCCGTCTACATCGGCATGCTCGGCCTCGACTTCCACGTCGACGGCCCACCCGCCCTCGTCACCCACCTCGAAACCATCGGCAACCGCTACCTCAAGGCGATTCGGTAGAGCCGAGGCCGGCGTTGCGGGCTTGGATTATGGCGGTGGAGCGGTCGGCTATGCCTAGTTTGGTGAAGATGGTGGAGACGTTGTTGGCGACGGTTTTGGCGGCGAGGGCGAGGCGGTCGGCGATGGCGGAGTTGGACAGGCCGGCGGCGAGGAGATCCAAGATCTCGCGTTCCCGGGTGGTGAGTTCGGGGAAGGGCGCGGCGGTTGGCGGGGGTGCGGAGAAGAAGCCGAGGACGCGTCGCGCGACGCCGGGGCCGAAGATCGCCTCGCCGGCGGCCACTGCGCGGATCGCGCGCGCGATCTCTTCCTGTTCGGCGCCTTTGACCAGGTAGCCGCGCGCCCCGGCTCGCATCGCGGCGAAGACCGAGTCGTCGTCCTCGAACATCGTCAGCACCAGTACGGCGACCGCCGGCGCCGAGCGAGCCAGTTCGCGGGTCGCGGCGAAACCGTCGAGGTCGGGCATCTGCAGATCCAGTACGGCGACATCCGGCCGATTCGTGATCACCTCGCGAACCGCCTCCCGCCCGTTCGCGGCAACGCCGACGACCTCGATGCCGTCCAACGACGTCAGCAAGGCCGCGAGCCCGGCCCGCACGACCGGATGATCATCGGCCAACACGACCCGAATCATCTGCTGTCCAAGGGAAAGCGAGCCCGAACAGCCCCGCCGGTCGGAGTCGGCCCCGCCTCGAAATGGCCGCCCAGCTCGGCGGCGCGCTCACGCATGGCCTGCAGACCGACGCCAGGATGCCACGCACCGTTCGGCGGCCCGTCGTCGGTCACGTCGATCTCCAGCTCACTGCCACAGCGCAACGCTAGTACGGCGGACGTCGCGCGCGAGTGTCGTACGACGTTCGTCAGCGCCTCGGTCGCGATCCGATAAGCGGCCACCTCCAGCGCCGCGGGTAGCGCCGGCAGACCGTTGGCCGACACCTCGACCTGGATAGACGCGCCGTCTGCGCGGAACGACATCTGGTCCGCACGCTGCCTGAGCGCGCCGACCAGCCCGAGCTCGTCCAAGGCAGGTGGTCGCAGATCGTCGACAAGACGACGTACGTCGGCAATCGCGGTTCGCGTGTCGGATCGCAGCGTCGTCAGGAGTTCCTGCGCTCGACCAGGATCCGAGCCGACGAGGTTGGTCGCCGCATCGGCCGCGAACGCGACGCCGGTCAGGGTCGGGCCGAGACCGTCGTGGAGATCGCGGCGCAGGCGACGGCGCTCCTCTTCCCGCGCGGACACCAGGTTCTCGCGCGAGGTCTGCAGCTCGGCCGAGAGACGCGTCGCGTGGACCGCGGCAGCGAGGGGTACGACGACCAACGCCAGCACATTCCGGTCCGCCGTGGCGAGTCCGGACTCGCCAGATCTCAGACCGACCTCGAGCGATCCAACCACCTGACCGCCGTACTCCAGCTCAAGCGGCACGACGTCGCGCCGAGTCCCCGATTCGGCCACGACCTGGTTGTCGACCGTCAGACTCGCGTACGGGAGCCGCAGCGCAGACCGGATCGCGGCCACGACGCCGGGCAGTCCGACAGAGAGCTGTTCGCCGACTCGGGACGCGACGCGGGCCGGGTCGTGGCGGTCGCCGTACAGAGCTCGGTCGACGAGGCGCTGCAGACGGGGGAGTACCGGCGCGAGGATCAGCGCGAGCAGGACGGTGATCGCGGCGGATCGGCCGACCTGCGACGAGATGAGTGAGCTGAGCAATGCGGCCAAACCCGCATAGGTGCCGATGGCAATCAACGACAGCAGGGCCCAGGTCAGTGCGCGGGATACGACGAGCCGGATGTCGAGCAGCTGATACCGCACGATAGCCACGGCGACCGCGATCGGGATCAGCGGAATCGCCAACAGAACAAAGACCGGCGTACCGGCGACGAAGGCCCACGGGGTCACGAAGAGGATCGCGATGACCGATGCCAACAGCAACCACAACAGTTGTCGGCGGCCCATTTCGTCGGCACGACGGTATCTGATCAGGAGACAGGCGATCGCCAGCAGGATCGCGATCAGGTTGCGCACTTCGGTGGCGGTCCACAGCGGCTGGAGCTTGTCGTACGACGAGATCGTCAGGTACCCGTGGGGGATGCCGGCGGACGGCGGCTCGCCGTCGGTGCCACTCTCGAGGGCGAACAAGGGCGACGTGGCAATGATGAAGATCGCTGCCCAGCGCCAGCGTGGTGACAGCAGGTGGCCGGTCGGGAAGAGCAGCAGGGCCAGCGGAAGGAAGAGCGCGATCGACCACGGCCAGGACCACAGGAACAGCGTGACCGCCAACCGCTGAGCAACGATCGGTGCCCCGGCGTCCACCAGCGCCTGGCCGAGTGGTGCGCCGAGCGCAGTGGTTGCGTAGCCGATGCCGAACGCGATGAACAGCCAGCCGATGGCGTTGGCCGGGCGGTGCCACGCGATCACGCTGCCACACAATCCGAAGGTCACCGCCATCAGCCCGTTGGTCACCACGAACCCGTCCAGCAGGTCGTGCCAGCCCCAGCCGGCCACGGCCGCGAGGACGAGCGCCGCGATCACCTCGGCGACGGCCAACCCGCCCAGACCGGCCGCGAGCGCGTGCCGAGTGGGTCGGGTCGAGGCAGACGCGACGGGATCCATACCGGCAGTGTGCTCCCGCAAGTGTCCCGCTGTCCCGGGAACACGATCCCGACCGTCCCGGGGAAGCGCCTGATCAGGAGGGATTCCGCGCCCAAGCGCCGTACCGGCCCCGGCCCGGATGGTTGAGCCACTCGGAACTCGATGAGGGGGTACACAAGATGTCTCGGATGAACAAGGCGGGCCTGATCGTGCTCGGCCTGCTGTCGGTAGTGGATCTGCTGGGGCCGCTGATGACCGACGGGGAGCACCCGCCGATGGAGATCGCGATCGGCGGAGCAGTGGTCGGGCTGATCAGCCTGGTGTTCGTCGGTCTGGCCTGGCGCGGGAAGCGGTGGGCGTTGGCGCCGTTGATCACGCTACGGATCGCGTCGGCGTTGCTCGCGGTGCCGGCGTTCTTCGCGTCGGACGTGCCGGCACCGGCGGTCGCGGCGGCGGGGATCGGACTCGCGGCGACAGTCTTCGGCGTGGTGGCGGTACTGCTGCCGACGCGGGAGCTGGTCGGTGCACAATGACAACACAAACGGTGACGCGTACGACGGGAGCCGACGTCCGGCCCCTGTCACGCTGGGTCGCCGCGCTGGTGCTGCCGATCGGACCGCTCGCGATCGCGTTGCTGCGTTACTTCCTGCCGTACTACACGGTTGACGACGTTCCGACGATCGTCAACAAGACCGTCGGAAATCTGGATCGCGCGTCTTTGGTGGCATGGCTCGGTTATATCGGGATCCTCACGTTGGTTCCCGGCGCCTACGCGGTGGGCCGGCTGACTCGGCGGCGGGCGCCCTGGGTGACCGCGATCGCGCTGTTCCTCGTCGTACCGGGGTATCTGTCGCTGCCGTGGACGGCTTCGTCGGACCTGTTCACCTGGTCGGCGGGGACGGCGGGGCTCGATCCCGCGGACATCACCAAGGCGGTTGAGGCGACGCATGGGTCGATGAACCTGGCCGGCACGGTGTTCGTGATCGGACACGTCCTCGGAACGATCCTGATCGGCGTCGCGATGTGGCGGTCGCGGATCGTCGCGCGATGGGCCGCGGTGGCGGTCCTGGTGTCGCAGCCGATTCACTTCATCGCCGCGATCATCATCCCCAACCACACGCTCGACCTGATCGGCTGGGGGCTGCAGGCCGTTGGGTACGCCGTGGTGGCGTTGGCGATCCTGCGGATGTCGAACGACGAGTGGCAACCGCTGCCGTAGAGGAATCGGGGGTGGGCTCGTCCGGCGCGTGTCGGACGAGCCCTCGATGGCCGGGCAAGATCGCTCCGACTGTGCTGACGAGCGACAGCGCGGTCAGACCAGGTCGTGGCGTAGGAGGACTGTGCGGCCGTCGAACACGCGGCTGTCGGCGAGCCGGAAGTTGCGCCGGTCGATGCCCTGGTGGACGGGCTTGCCGCCGCCCAGGACGACCGGGTGGACGACCACGTGGTACTCGTCGACCAGATCGCGCTCGGCGAGGGCTGCCGCGACGCTGGCGCTGCCGGTGAGCAGGATGTCCTTGCCCGGCGCCTCCTTGATCGCCTTGATCTCCTCGATCGTGCGGACGATCCGGGTGCCGTGGTCGGCGCTGTCCAGCGTGGTCGACAGCACGACCTTGGGCGTCGACCGCCAGACCGGCGCGAACGCGATTGCATGCTCGTCCGGGCTCATCGACTCGGCGTTCGGCCAGTACGACGACATCATCGTCCAGACCGTCCGTCCGTACAGGAGGATGTCGGCGCGGTCGGTCAGGCTCATCGAGTAGTCGCCGAGCTCCGGGCCCAGCTGGGCCCAGTCGAACTCGCCGTTCGGGCCCTCGATGAAACCGTCGAGTGACGAGTGCACGTAGTACATGATCTTCCGCATGATGTCCTCCAGTTGAGCCGTTGTTGTACCCCCTGGTCGGAGCTCATCCGCGGCCTTTGACATCCGCTGACGGATCAGACTCCAGATTCTTTGAGGAAGGTCACCGTGCGGGCCATCGACGTCGACCAGGCTGGGCCGAACGCGTGTTCTTCGCCGGGGTAGGTGTACATCGTCGCGTCCTTGCCGGCCGCCTTGAGCGCGGCGAGGGTCTCGCGGGACCAGGCGATCGGGCAGGTCGAGTCGGACTCGCCGTGGTGGATCAGGACGGGTTCGGTGACCCGGCCGAAGAAGTTGATCGCGGACAGGTTCCGCCAGAACGTCGGGTTGCGGGACGGTTCGCCGTACGCGCGCAGGATGGCGGTCGCGGTCGGGCCCTCGTTCCGGGTCCAGCGGTCGAAGTTGTCGACCGCGTCGGAGCTGACCGGCGCGAACACGACCGCCGCCTTGACCAGACCGGGTTGCGCGACGAGCACGTTGTACGTGATCCCGCCGCCCATCGACCGGCCGAGGAGCCCGATCCGCTCGGGATCGACGTACGGCGAGGTCCGCAGCGCGAGCACTGCGTTGATCACGTCCTCGGTGTACCCGATCCGCAGGTTGAGCTCGGACCGCGGATCGTCCGACGACTGCGCGTGATTGCGGTAGTCCGTGTGTAGTACGACGTACCCGCGGCGGGCGAGGTAGTCCTGCTCACGCATCAGGCCGCGGCCGTTGGTGTACACGGCTGGGTCGATGTAGCCGTGGTTCAGGACGAGTGCCGGGTGCGGTCCTGGCGTGGTCGGGACGTTCATGATCCCGGAGATCGTCAGCGACCCGCTGGTGTACGTGACGTGGTAGCGCGTGTAGGCGGCGTTGCGTGCCAGGACGCGGGCGAGGCGGAGATTGCCGCCGTTGTACTTCTTCGTCATCAGCGCCTGCAGCGACACGGGATTCGGGGCCGCGGTCGATGGCGGCGATGTCGCCTGTGGAGCTGTCGTGGATGGAGCGGGTGACGTGGAGGGCGTTGTCGGACTCGGGCTGGACGCAGGGGGTGCCGCGTCGTCTGCTGAGGTGCAGGCGACGGCGGCCGTCAGCACGAACGCCAGGACTCCCGCCAACGCCACCCGCTTCATGGTCCCCAGTGTCTCGGCGGACGGCGGAAATCGGTCGAAAGACGACGCAACGATTGTCGGCCGGTGAGCGTGAGAGTTAGGTAGCGATCGGTGAAAGTTAGGCATTGACGTACGCCGATTGCCGGTAGAAGGTCGATGTGGAATGGGCAGGGTTCCTGGGGAGGACCGGGGTGCCCGTCGGGGGTTCAGACGCTCTCTGGGGTGAGATTCGCGCTGCAGCCGACGGTGAGGACCGGCCTGCGCTGCGTGCGTCGTACGCGCGCGTCCTGCCGTACCGGACAGTCCTGGACAGGACAGTGCCGTACAAGACAGGGGAGCGGACATGAGCACGATCGAAGACCTGAGGGAACGAACGCGGGGACAGATCTTCACCGAGGGCGACGAGGGGTACGACGCGGCGCGGCGCGTCTACAACGCGATGCACGACAAGCGGCCGCGGGTCGTGGTGCGGTGCGAGAACGCGGGCGACGTGATGGCCGCGGTGGATTACGCGCGGACGAACGAGCTCGACCTGGCTGTGCGGGGAGGCTCGCACAGCGTGCCGGGCTTCGGCACGGTCGACGACGGGGTGGTGATCGACCTCGGAGAGATGCGCGACGTACGGGTCAATCCGATCACCCGGACCGCACGGGCCGGTGGTGGCGCGACCTGGGGTGACTTCAACGCGGCGACGCACGCCTTCGGGCTGGCGACGACCGGCGGGATCATCTCGACGACGGGTGTCGGTGGGCTCACGCTCGGTGGCGGGATCGGGTACCTGGCCCGTGGACTCGGGTTGTCCTGCGACAACCTGATCTCGGCCGACGTGGTGACCGCGGACGGGCAGTTCCTGATCGCGAGTGAGAAGGACAACGAGGATCTGTTCTGGGCGCTGCGGGGTGGCGGTGGCAACTTCGGTGTGGTGACCGCGCTGGAGTTCCGGCTGGCGCCGGTGTCGACCGTCTTCGGTGGGCCGATGTTGTTCGAGATGTCGGAAGGGGCCGCGGTGCTGGAGGGGTTCCGCGACCTGATCGCGAACGCGCCGGAGGAGCTCGGCGGGTTCCCGGCGTTCCAGATCGCGCCGCCGCTGCCGTTCATCCCGGAGGACCGCCACGGTGAGGTGTTCACGTTCATCGTCGCGTGCTGGGCCGGGGATCCGGCCGAGGGCGAGGCACAGGTCTCGAAGTTCCGTGAGTTCGCGCCGGTCGTTGCCGAGCATGTCGGCCCGATGCCGTACCCGGCACTCAACAGCGCCTTCGACGGGCTGGTGCCGGCCGGGCTCCAGCACTACTGGAAGGCAAACTTTGTTACTGAACTTACGGATGAAGCGATCCAGGCGCACTTGCGGCACGCGTCCGGTCTGCCTGCGGTGAACTCGACGGTGCACATCTATCCGATCAACGGCGCGTGCCACCGGGTCACGCCGGACGCGACCGCGTTCGCTTACCGGGATGCGAATTTCGCCACTGTGATCGCCGGGATGTGGCCGGATCCGGCCCAGAACGACGCGGGAATCGACTGGGTCCGTTCGTACTACGACGACCTCGCGCCGCTGTCCGAGGCCGGCGGTTACGTCAACTTCATGGCTGACGACGACCAGGGCCGGATCCGGGACAACTACCGGGGGAACTACGACCGGCTGGTCGAGGTGAAGCGGAAGTACGACCCGGGCAACCTGTTCCATCTGAACCAGAACATCGCGCCCTAGGCAACGAACAGCGAGCTGGGGTACGGCGATCCGTACCCCAGCTCGCTGTCGTGATCCTCGGTGCCGTGATCCTCGGTGGTGTGGGTCAGAGGGTCAGCAGGCGCTGGAAGAACGCGCGGTAGCGCTGCAGGGCCGAGCGGAGGTCCTCGGTGTCGGGCTCGCCGTCGGACCACTGGTTCTCCAGGTCCTGGTGCTGGCGGCCGAACGTGTCCGAGAGCCGCTTGAGCAGGTCGTCGACCAGCTTGTCCGCCTCGCTCACCGCGTCCCGCGGATCGTCGACGAACCCCTGCTGGATGACCTCCCACCGCGCCCGGAAGTCCACAACATCAGCAGACGCGACCAACGGCTCCGCACTCGACGTACCATCGCCGGCCGTACGGTCGTTACCGGCCGTACGGTCGTCACCGGTCGCACCGGCGTCAACCGTCGTACGGCCGTCACCAGTCCTCCCGGCGTCACCAGTCCTGCCGGAGTCACCCGTCGTACGAGCGTCACCTGTCCTGCCGGCGTCACCGGTCGCACCGGCGTCGGTCGGCAAGGGGTCGTTCAGGGGGTCGCGCGTCGTACGGGCGTCACCTGTCGAGCCGGCGTCGGCCGGGTCGGTCGGCCCGCGGTCGTTCAGGGGGTCGCGCGTCGCGCGGTTGCCGAGTTGGTCGTCGGTGGGCTGATTGGTCAGGCCCGCGTCGGCGTCGGTCATGACTCGGTCGTCGTCCGTCGTCGAATCGAAGCGACGGTCATCGTGCATGGTCATGCTCTGTGCTCCTTGGCGTCGGTCGGTCGGGCATCGGTCGGTTGGGCGTCACGGCGCCCCCGGTCGGCTGCTGCGTCGGCGACAGCCCTGTCGCTGTCGGCCAGCAATGCGTCAACCAGCGCACGGTAGGAAGTCACCGCCTGGCGCAGCTCCTCGGTGTCGGTCTCGCCGCGCGCCTGCGCGACTGCAACCCGGTGCGCCTCGCGGTAATGCGTGGCGACCTGCGGGTGGTCGACCGAGATGTCGTTGACCCGCTGGTCGAACCCGTCGACCGGGTAGCCGGTCTCGCGCATCATCCGCAGCACAAGCTGATCTGCGTCGGCCACAGCAGCTCCGGGCTGATCGACGAAGCTCTGCTGGATCTGTGCCCACTCGTCGCGATAGCTGACAGCGGACTGCCGGCTCAGCGGCACGATGTCGAGCTTCGACACGCGGCGTTCACGCCCACGGAGCTCGCGCTCGGCGCTGCGCCGATCACCGGACTCGTCCAGCGTGCGCTCGTACTCCGGGCCGAACTTTCCTTGCAGTTCTTGCGAACGTTTGCGTTGGTACATGAACAGCACCGCGGCAGCCGCAAGCACGACGACAACGATGATGACAATGGTCAGGACGGTACCCATCAGACCTCCAGTCCGAATTGCTGTGCGGACCCGGCGATCTGGACGTGACTGATCGCGAGGACCGTAGGCAGGCGGTCCCCAGCGCCGCCTCACTTCCCCCGTTGCCAAGCCGGTACCCAAGGTCTGCGACGACAAGCATTCAGCCGGCCACCGAACGCTCGGTGACCGGCTGAAACC
The DNA here is from genome assembly GCF_053608045.1 of Kribbella sp. NPDC055071. Taxonomy (NCBI): domain Bacteria; kingdom Bacillati; phylum Actinomycetota; class Actinomycetes; order Propionibacteriales; family Kribbellaceae; genus Kribbella; species Kribbella sp. NPDC055071. The sequence goes on along the minus strand of NZ_JBSGUS010000007.1, from coordinate 249,865 downwards.
TCTTGTTTTCGGGGCGTTTCGGCTTTTCAGGCCTTCGGTGCCAACTTGTGCACGATGATGCCGGACTTGAAGGTGGTGGAGCCGAGCAGTTCGAGGTGGGTGAGGTCGAATTCCGTGCCCTGGAACATGGTTTCGCCGTCGGCCAGCACCGGGAAGATCCAGAAGTGGTACTCGTCGACCAGCTTGTGGTCGAGCAGCGTCTTCGAGAACGAGCCCGTGCCGTACTTGATCAGATCGCCGCCGTCGGACTCCTTGAGCCGCCGGACCGCGTCGGCGGCGTCGCCTTCGAGCTTCTGCGCATTCCAGGTCAGGTCCCCGGTGAGCGTGCGGGTGGCGACGTACTTGGGCATCGCGTTGAAGTGGTCCGTGAACGGATCACCGCTGCGCTGCGACCACGCCTCCGCGAACCCTTCGTAGGTGACTCGGCCGAGCACCTGCGCGTCGACGCCCTCCATCAGCGCCTGGGAGTAGGCGGCGTGCTCGTCGTCCCAGTACGGCGGGCTCCAGCGCTGCGGGTCGGAGATGACGCCGTTCAGGGTCATGAACGTGGTCTCGATCAGCTTCCTCATGGGTCTTTCCTTTCTTACGGTAGGTAAGGACGCTTGATGCGCGCGTCCCGGAGCGCTTCGGCCCACCAGACGAGCTGGTCGAGCATGATCGTGACTTCCGCCTCGTAGCCGGCGGAAGGGCGGGGCCAGTCCCCGTCGGTCGTGAACTGCTCCCAGTAGCAGGGCAGTGCGACCGTCGTACGGATAGTGACGGCTTGGAGCTCCGCGAACACCTGCCGGAGCTGGGCGGTCGCGTTGCGTCCACCGGTCTCCCGGCCGTAGCTGACGATCGCGACCGGCTTGGCGTGCCACTCCGCGTAGTACCAGTCCAGTGCGGTCTTCAGAGAGGCCGGAAAGCTGCAGTTGATCTCTGGCGTCACCACCGCGAACGCATCCGCACGATCCAGCCTCGGAGCCAGTACGGCGACCTCCGCCGGCGTCTCGTCGTCAGTGTCGGGCAGCGTGGTCGGCAGGTTGGCTGTGATCAGGTCGATCAGGTCCACGTCGAACTGTTTGGCGGCTTGCTGCGCCAGCCAGTGCGCCACGGTCGGTCCGAAGCGCCCGTTGCGGGTGCTGCCGATGATCACTGCGAGTCGCATGTCCTGCCTCCTCTCCGGTGTCTCTCTGCTGACTCAGACTCTGCCCGAGGGCGTTTACGGTTTCTTTCCGGTCAGCGGGTGGCAGGGCGGGAAAGATAGGGTGCGGCCATGCGTTTCGGGGTGCTGGGACCGGTCACGGCCTGGACGGATGCGGGCAGTCCCGTGACCATCCAGGGCCTCAAGGTCCGCGCGCTCCTGGCGGACCTGCTGGTCCACGAGGGCCGCCCTGTCCCTGCCGACCGCCTGATTGACGACCTCTGGGGCTCAGACCTGCCGGGTAACCCGTCCGGGACGCTGTCCGCCAAGGTCTCGCAGCTGCGGCGCGCCTTCGAGGACGCCGAGCCCGGCAGCCGCGCCCTGGTCAAGTCAGGACCCGCCGGCTATTCGATCAGCGTTGAGAGTTCGTCGTACGACGCCCTGCAGTTCGCGGACCGCGTTGCGGCCGGGGAGCTCGGTGAGGCGTTGGCGTTGTGGCGCGGTCCGGCGTACGCCGATTTTGCCGATGAGGCGTTCGTGGAGACCAGCGTGGCTCGGCTGACCGAACAGCGGCTCACTGCGCTGGAGCGATGGCACGAGGAGCGCATGGGTGCTGTCAGCGAGCTTGCCGAGCTCGTTGCCGCCTATCCGTTGCGCGAGCGGCTCAGAGCCGCACACATGAAAGCCCTCTACCGCAGTGGTCGGCAGAGCGAGGCCTTGGAGAGCTACGACGAGCTGCGCCGGCTACTCCTCGACGAGCTCGGTCTGGACCCCAGCCCGGAGGTTGTCGCGCTGCAGCAGTCGATCCTCACGCAGGAGCTTCCGCACGCGCGCAGCAATCTCCCGGCGCAGCTGACCGAGCTCATCGGCCGCACTGGCGCGGTGACCGACATCGGCGCGTGCCTGGCGTCCTCGCGGCTGGTGACGCTGACTGGGCCTGGGGGAGTGGGGAAGACACGTCTGGCGCTCGCAGCGGCTCGCGAGGTGGCAGAGCGGTTCCCGGACGGCGTCGTACTGGTTGAGTTGGCCGCGGTTACACCTGACGCGCTGTCGATAAGCAGCTCGCTCACAGACGCTGTGCAGGCCGCTCTGGACCTACGGGACAGCTCTGGCTCGGGTGCTGGCGCTATCGAGCGACTGACGTCAGTCATGGGCAGTCGGCTCCTGGTGCTGGACAACTGCGAGCAGGTGATTGCGGAGGTCGCTGCGCTGACTGATCGGCTGCTGGCCGGGGCGCCCGGACTGCGGGTGCTGGCGACGAGTCGCGAGCCGCTCGGGCTTGCTGGTGAAGTGGTGTGGAGTGTGCCGCCTCTCGACATCCCAACACCTTCGTCGGCTCTGGATGCGTTGTCGGACTGCAGTGCGGTTCAGCTTTTCGTCACCCGAGCCGCTGCGGCCGACCGCGACTTCACTCTCTCCCCGGAGAACGCGGCTGACGTGGCTGTGCTCTGCCGGCGGCTCGATGGGATCCCGTTGGCGCTGGAACTCGCGGCGACGCGCGTGCGCGCACTGGGCGTGCGCGGGCTGGTAGCGCGGCTCGATGACCGCTTCCGGCTCCTGGCCACCGGCCACCGCGGTGCTGCGCCACGTCAGCAGACTCTGCTCGCGATGATCGACTGGAGCTGGGAGCTGCTCACGCCGGCAGAGCAGTCGGTGCTGCGACAACTCGCCGTACACGCAGATGGATGTACGGCGGAAGCCGCGGCCGCGGTCTGCGCTGAGCCGGACGTGGTTGAGGTCCTGATCCGGCTGGTTGACCGGTCGCTCGTCGTACCGGTGCAAGGGGTGGATGGGCCGCGGTATCGACTGCTCGAGTCGGTGGCGGCGTACTGCATCGGGAAGCTGCGTGCGGCTGAAGAGCTGGAGGCTGTGCGGCAGCGGCATCTGTTGTACTACACGTCTTTGGCTGAGGCCGCCGAGCTGTTCGGTGGTGAGCAGAGTCGGTGGTTGGGGCTGCTGGATGAGGACTCTGCCAACTTGCGGACGGCGGTGGAGCGGGCCGTGGCCACTGGGCAGTCGGATCTGGCCGAGCGGCTGGTTGACGCGATGGCCTGGTACTGGTTCCTGCGGGGGCGGCATCTGGAGGCTCTGCGGTCTCTGGAGAGTGTTCCGGGTTCCGCACGGTTGTCAGCGTGGCAGCTCGGGTTCAGGTATCTGCTGGGGCAGACCGGCGAGCGGATGGAACCCGCTGACGCCCGAGGGCAGTGGTGGGTCGCCTACAACGGCAGCGATGCGGGCGACCTCAACTGGTGCCTGATGCTGTTGGAGCGAGCGCTCAAGACCTTCGAGCACGACGGCGACCAGTGGGGCATAGCGGCTGTCCTGTTGGCTCGGGCGAAGCATGCGCACGTACGAGCTGACCTGCCTGCCTTGTACGCCGATGCGTCTGAGAGTGTGCGGATCTTCCGGACGCTGGGGGATCGGTGGGGCATGCTGCAGGCCACGAGTTGGCTTGGCGCTCATGCGGAACTGATGGGTGACTTCGACGAGTCAGCCCGGCTGCATCTGGAGAGCGCGCAGATCGCCGAGGAGTTGGGGCTCTGGCCGGAGGTCGGTGGCGCGCTGGGCATGCTCGGGTGGACGTCGATCCGGCAGGGCCGCTACGAGTCCGCGCGCACCCATGGCGAGCGTGCACTGCGGCTGGCGACCGAACAAGGGCAGCGCGCGACGCAGGCTCTCGCGGAGATCGTGCTGGCGTTCGCGGCCCGTCGTACTGGCGCTTTGGACGAGGCCTCACAGCGTCTACAGGCGTTGATCGACGTTGCTCGGCGGCAGGCCGAGCCAGTGCTGTACCTGTCGATCGTGTTGGAGGAGCTGGGCTTCGTCAGAGAGCTCCAGGGCGATGCCGTGGCCGCGCTGGCCCTGCACAGGGAGGCTTTTGAGGTCTCGGTGGAGTTCGACTCGCTTCGTGGCATGTGCTGGGCCCTCGAGGGCATCGCGGCATGCCACCCCGACAAGACGCTGGCTGCCACCCTGCTCGGCGCGGCAGCCGCGACCCGTGCCACCGAGAACTATCTGATCGCCTCGACCGAGTCCGAAGACCTCGATCGAGCCATCACGGCCGCGCAGAGTGCCCCGGACTACGAAACCGCTTACGCCACCGGTCTCACCCTCACGCCCGAACAAGCCTTCGACCTGCTGTAGCTATCATGTTAGCGGCAGATATTCTGTCCTTGAGATTATTCGTCTAGCGAAGTAGTTTCGCTTCGCTGGACGAGCGAACCTCTCTACAGGTGAAGGTGAACCATGGACTACGGCCACGAGCTGGTCTTCGGCACGTTCCTGACCCCTGCGGTCGACAATCCGGCGCGGGTGATCGCGCTCGCGCAGCTGACCGAGCAGGTCGGTCTCGACCTCGTCTCGTTCCAGGACCACCCGTACCAGCCGCGCCTGATGGACGCGTGGACGCTCGTGTCCGCCGTCGCCGCGCAGACCCAGCGCGTGAAGGTCACCACGAACGTCGCCAACCTCCCACTGCGGCATCCCGTCGTACTCGCTCGCAGCGTCGCCACGCTGGACCTGATCACCGGCGGTCGCATCGAGCTCGGTCTGGGCGCCGGTGGGTTCCTGGATGCGGTCGCTGCCAACGCCGGTCCGCAGCTGACCAGCGGCCAAAGCATCACTGCGCTGGAAGAAGCCATGGCGATCATCCGCGAGGTCTGGACGCCTACAGGCGGTGGCATTCGCCTGTCTGGCAAGCACTACAACGTTTCTGGTGCCAAGCGCGGGCCGCAGCCGGCTCACGACGTCGAGATCTGGCTTGGCGCCTACAAGCCCCGCATGCTCGCCGTCACCGGACGCCTTGCGGATGGCTGGCTTCCGACCAGTTCGTACGCCGGCCCCGACCAGCTCACCGCGATGAACAAGATCATCGACGAGGCCGCAGTCGAGGCAGGACGCGATCCAGCCTCGGTACGGCGGCTCTACAACGTAGCCGGCCGGTTCACCGGCCGCGGTGGGTTCCTGCAGGGGCCGGAGGAGGTCTGGATCGACCAGCTCGCCGAGCTGACCTTGGGCGAGGGGATGAGCACCTACATCCTTGGTTCTGACGACCCGGACGACATCCGGCGGTTCGCCGAGGTGGCTGCTGGGGTGCGCGAGGCGGTGTCGGCCGCTCGCGCTGGTGAGGTTGTTGCCGCTGCACCTGTGGTTCAGGTGGCGGATGGGTTCAGCGTGGTGCCGACTCCACCTCCAGCGGTACGACGGAGCGCCGTACAGGTACTGGATGAGTCGGAGCGTCCGACCGGTCCCGCTCTCGATCCAGATCGCACGTATACGCCGTACCAACTGTCGTCTGGCCAGCATCTGATCGACGTACACGATCATCTGCGTGCCGAGCTCGAGCAGATCCGCGACCTGGTCGAGCAGGTCGCGGCTGGGTCGCTCGGTGTGGGGGCGGCGCGTTCACACATCAACACGATGACCATGCGGCAGAACAACTGGACTCTCGGTACGTACTGCGAGTCCTACTGCCGGCTGGTGACCACACACCACTCGCTGGAAGACGCGTCGCTCTTCCCGCACATCCGTCGGGCCGACCCCGCTCTGGTGCCAGTGGTCGATCGGCTGCAGGCGGAGCACCGCATCATCCACGACGTACTGGAGGGTGTGGACAAGGCGCTGGTCGCGCTGGTCGATGGGTCAGGCACCATCGACGGTTTGCGGGCAGCGGTCGACCTGCTGGACGACACGCTGCTCTCACATCTGTCCTACGAGGAACGCGAGCTGGTCGAGCCGCTGGCACGGCTCGGGGTCATGTAGCTACTTGGCCTCACCGAGCAGTGAGGCGAGGATGTCGAGCAGGCGGAGGGTCGGGGCCTCGCCGAGCAGCCGGGCAGCCGAAGTGGCCGGCTCTGCGATCAGGCGGACCTGCAGGAGCTTGAAGTCGCGGACGTTCGCCGGGTTGACCAGATCGCGATGCACTGCGGCCAGAAGATCCGCTCCGGCGGAGGCGTTCGTGTAGGTCATCCGGATGAAGCTGTCGCTGACCGGGTAGAGGAACGGCCGCTTCAGGTGCAGCAGCTTGGACTTCTTCGCCTGCCCGAACCCACGGTGACCGGTGAACTTCTCGTCCAGCGCCATCGCGGCCTCGAACAGCTCGCTGCCCGGCTCGGCGTCCTCCAGCCGCGCCTTGACCGGGATCGCGGCGAACTCCTTCTCCGCTTCCACCTCGAGCAGCCAGGGGATGTCCATCGCCCGCAGGTCCGCGCCGACCACCATCGTCCGGGCCAGATCCTCCAGGGTCACCTGGTTCGGGTCGGAACCGCCGACGCACGTCATGCCCGGCAGGCCGTCGTAGTACTGCAACACGGCGCCGTTGGTCTCGGCGTACAGCCGCAACTGCGCGATCGCCTCGTCGACGACGATCTTCCGAGTACCGATGTTCATGGCCACACCCTCACACTCTTGGTGGCAGACCCGCCAGCAGACGGACCGATTCCTCACTGTTTCCGCAGATGGTAGGCGACCGAACGCTCATCTCCACGCCTGGGTAGCTTCCCGTTGTCCACAACCCGTAATCATCCGCTCCCAAACCCTCCAATCCCCGTAAACTCTCAGTGACAACCCATCAACCGAACGGAGGCAGAGGGTGGGGTCGGACTACCCGGCGGCGACCATCTTCTGGATCGCTTGGCGGGTGACGCCTAGTTCTCGGGCCAGGTCGGACTGGGAGAAGCCTTCGGCCAGGAGGGTGTCGATGAGGACGCGGCGTTGGCGGGACAGGTCGCGGGCGATGCGGGCGTGCTCGATGGCTTCGGCGCGGACGGTCTTGAGTTGGTCGAAGAGGTCTTGATGCTTGGTGGACTCGATGTCTTTGCTCATGCAGCCATGGTGACAACCCCTGGTTGTCAATGTCAACCCCCAGTTGTCAAACAGTGCGGAGGTCGGACAGGTCCACCGAGTTGCCGGTCTCGAGTGAGCGTTCGATCGCGCAGATGGTTTCGGTGACGAGCAGCCCCTGGTCGATGCCAGGACCCAACGCCCCAGCGTCGATCAGCCCGGCAGCGAAGTCCTGAACCATCCACACGGCCGGCCCGACGGCGGAGCGGCCGATGCGACCAGCGAGCGGCCAGAGCGAGCGTTGCCGATCGGTGACGGTGGCCAGCCCCTGATGGCTGAGATCCGCAGCCACCGAACCCTCGGTACCCACCACGCCGAACCGGAAGTCGACGATCCCCTCGCCCGCATCCGGCAGTATCCAGGCCGAGCTGATGGATCCCGTCGTACCGTCGTCGAAGGTCAGGAGTGCGTGGATGACATCCCAGGTGTCGACTCCGCGTCGTTCCAGCACGCCGCGGGACCCGACTGCACTGACCCGCGTCGGCGTACGGCCGGTGAGCCATGTCAGCAGGTCGATCGAGTGCGGCATCAGGAACCACGCGGGCGACGAGCGTCCCGCCCAGGAGAGCATCGTCGTCGGAACGAAGTACGAGTTGCTGAGGGTCGCATTCGACGTGATCGGTACGCCGATCTCGCCCGCCTGGATGCTTTCGTATGCCTTCAGTACATGCGGATTCCAACGGTTCTCGAATCCGACGAGACAGCGTCCCCCACCGGACGCGACAGCCGCGGCGATCGCGTCGGCGTCGTCGAGCGTGGTAGCAAGTGGCTTCTCGATCAGCAGGTGTGCGCCGTAGTGAGCAACGTCGACCGCCACTTGCCGGTGCGCGAAGTCGGGCGTAGCAATGATCACGGCGTCCGGCGCGAGATCCGAGAGCAGGTCGACATGCGAGCCGACTACCGGCAGGCCAGTGCTGGTAGCGGCGTCCTCGGCTACCCGCGCCGACGGTTCGGCGAATCCGATGACCTCGACACCTGAACTGTCGGCCAGCGCATCGGCGAAGAGCCGCCCCCGCAGCCCGGCGCCGACGATTCCGATTCTGAGCACGTGAATCTACTTTCGGCCTAGAAGAGCGTGAAGCCGCCGTCGACGACAACGACCGAGCCGGTCATGAAACTGGACGCGTCACTGGCGAGAAAGATCGCCACCGGACCCAGCTCCTCCGGCTCACCCCAGCGCTTCATCGCCGCCGGGTCTACGCACCACGGCTTGAACTCGGGCTGATCCACGGGCGACATCTCGGTGAGAAAGTATCCAGGCGCCATCGCGTTCACACGGATCCCGTACGGCGCCCACTCGGCGGCGAGCCCCTTGGTGAGCTGGTGCACCGCGGCCTTCGAGGTGAGGTACGAGATCTGCCACCGCGGCTGATTCACGATCTGCGCCGACATCGAGCCGACGTTGACGATCGTGCCGCCGCCGCGTTCGGCCATCCGCTGCGCGACCGCGCGACTGCAGTACCACACGCCGTCGACGTTGGTCGCCATCACCTCGTGCCACGCGCTGTCCGGGGTCTCGAACGCCGCGCCACCGATCCCGATGCCCGCGTTGTTCAGGAGGACGTCGATCGCGCCGAACTCGGTGCTGACCTGTTCGATCGCGCGCTCGACGTCCTCGACATCGGAGACCTCGAGCTGCACGCCGTACGACCTGATGCCCAGTTGCTCGAGTTCGGTCGCTGCTGCCTGTGCCGCGGCCAGCGTCCGCGCCGTGACGGCAACGGATGCGCCGGCCTCACCGAGTCCCTGCGCCATGGCCCGGCCGAGGCCGCGGCTGCCGCCGGTAACGAGCGCGACCTTGCCTTCGAGAGAGAACTTCTCCAGTGCGTTCATACCGGCCCTCCGAAGGGTTTCCTGACTAGGCAAGCAGGTATGTACACTTTCCGGACTAACTCGGTACGGTGTCAAGAGAAACCCGTCGCCCGGAATGGGGTGGGACCGATCGAGACCGCGCCCACCTATCGCACGCCCGCACGAGCGGGGTCGTCGCCGAGGCTGATCTCCCAGTCGGACACGGGCAGACTCAACCGCACCCGGCTGCTGCAGATCCTGTACGACCTCGGCCCGCGGTCCCGCGCCGATCTCGCGCGGATCGCCGGCGTCGCCAAGACGACCATCGGCTCCATCGTCCAGCCGATGATCGACGCGGGCATCCTGGTCGAGGGAGCGCCGCAACGCAGCAGCGCACAGGGTGGAAAGCCGGCCCGGCCCCTCTGGTTCTCACCCGCCGGACGGCCGATCATCGCCGTCCACGTGCTCCCGAAGAATGTGTACGCCGCGCTCGTGAGCCCGACCGGCACGATCCTCGCCCGCGCAGCGGGCACCTACTCGGGGACGCGGAACTCAGCCGAGACGATCGTCGAGCGCATCGTCGCTTGCATCGAAGAGATCACTCCAGCGGACTCGGCGGACGTGCTCGGCGTGGGCGTCGCGGTCGGCGGCATCGTCAACACCGACGAAGGCACCGTCGTCGAGATGAATCTCGCGCCCCGCCTGTCCGGACTCCCGCTCGGGCCGATCCTCTCCCGCCGGCTCGGGCTCGCGGTCCACCTCGATCTGCATCCGCGGGTCCAGGCGATCGGGGACCGGTGGTTCGGCTCCGGTCGGCGCAGATCGTCGTTCGCGTCGCTGTACTGCGCCGAAGCGATCGGCGTCGGTGTCGTCATCGGCGGTGACGTACACCGCGGTACGGCGGGTGCCGGTGGCGAAGTCGGCCACACGATCGTCGACCTCGGCGGCGCGGTGTGTCAGTGCGGGCGCCGCGGATGCTGGGAGACCATCGCCTCCCATCGATGGTTGCGCAGCCGGGCCGCGGCGCTCGGACTCGCGGGCGCTCGATCAATGACCGTCAAGTCGCTCAGTCGCCTGGTGAACGACGGTGCCCCGGGAGCTCAACCACTGCTGGAAGAATTCGCTCGCAACGTTGCGGTCGGCATCATCAACCTGCAGCAGACGCTCGCGCCTGGCCTGTTCATCGTCCACGGCGAGATCGTCAGCGGCGGCGAACAGCTTCGGGCGCTGATCGAGCAACACGTCATCCAGGGCGTCGCCCACCACCCGGGTGGCGATCCAGTCATCGAGTTCGCCACCGATCCGGACGACACCGTCCTACTCGGCGCCGCCGGCTTAGTGCTGTCGGAGTCGCTGGAACTCCTCAGCTAGAGCAGTCGATCCGCTTGAGCTGCGCTGTCAGGCGCGGCTGGCCTCCCCGATGTGGTGAGGGTGTAGATATCGACAGCAGGTGTCTGGTGATTGGGTCTGGCTGCAGGCGCAGCGGGGGCAGCGTTGGGCCGTAGTGGAGATATACGTCCTTGCGAGTTGCACCTGAACTCGATCGCACGCCGCCGCCAGCTCTCCTTCGATCAGGTCGGTTGGTTGCGTTAGGCAACAGATAAATCGGTTGAGAGGTTGAGGGTTGGTGCTCATCATGAGTTCCATGACTGAGACCCGTGGAGTGTTGCTGAGTGAACCTGCTGCCGATTCGGCGCGGGCGCTGCAGCAGGCGGGCCGTTGCCGGAAGGCGATTTTCGGTCAGTCGTGATCGCGGCGCTGGTCGCCGGGTTGCTAGCCGGGTATGGCGTTGCCATGCCGGTCGGGCCTGTGGGGACCTATCTGGTCGCGTTGAGTGCTCGGAGTTCGCTGCGTATCGGAGCTGCTGCCGGACTGGGGATCGCGTCCGCTGACGGCCTGTACGCGTGGGTGGCCGTGGCCGGCGGACATGCGCTCGCGCCGTTGCTCGCGCCGATTGTCGAGCCGCTGCGCTGGGTGTCCGCCGTCGTACTGGTCGGCCTCGCCACGATGGGAGCAATCCAGGCCGTACGGCGGTATCGAGCACACCGGTTGTCCGTGATCGAGCAGGAGTCGCCGGTCGGTGGGCGCCGCGCGTACTTCGGGATGCTGGGTATGACCCTGCTCAACCCCTGGACGGTGATCTACTTTGCCGCGTTGGTGCTCGGCGGTTCCGGCACGTCGGCGCATCCCGGCGTCGGTGAGCGCGTGGCGTTTGTCCTTGCCGCGTTCATCGCGTCTGCGAGTTGGCAACTGCTGCTGGCCGGCGGCGGCGCGTTGCTGGGCCGTTTGCTGACCGGGCCGCTCGGTCGGCTGTTGACCGCGTTGGCATCCAGCGTCCTGATCACGGCGCTTGCAATCCGCCTGGTTGCCTAGCAACCGGTATCAGTCGTGGAGTTGCCGCTCTACGGCGCCACTCGGGTTGAGGAACAGGAGGATGGGCGGTGCCGTGTTCGGCAGGATGGCTGAGTAGGCCTGCAATTGGGGAGCGTAGTAGGCGACTCGACTCTCCAACGCCGCTGCTGGGATGGCGTCGGTTTTGTAGTCGACGATCGTCAGGCGGCCGTCGTCCTCCCGGTAGATGAGGTCGACGAAACCTTCGAGCACGGTGCCATCGGGCCGGACGGTCCCGACGTACGACTCACGCCAGTGCTCACGGGCGGCGGCGCGCTTGACCACCTCGGAGACCAGTGCTGAGCGGGCCAACGCGGTGACGACGTCGGCATACTCGAGGACGCCTTCCGCGAGGCATTGGGTGGAAACCGCGGCTTCGAGACCGGCGCCGGTGGAGAGATCGACGACCTGCAGTACGGCGTGCACCGCACGACCGATCGCGCTGCCGTAGCGTCCCTTCGACCAGGGCGGAAGCTCGAGGTCGCGGGGTGCCTTCGCGGTGCCGGGATCGACGTCGGCGAGCGTGACGTCCGGGCCGGTGCCTTCCAGACCGGAGGCGCTCTGCGCCGACCGCCGTCGGCTGGCGGACTGGGCTGCGGTCGCACGTGCTTCCCAGTCGGCGCGAGAGATCGGGGCAGTGACGTCGGGCGTCGCTCGGGGGTCGCGCTGCACGGCCGGTGAGCTGGTGAAGAGGGTGGCGTGCGGTGCCTCGACGCCGCCGGCCGAGGCGAGGAGCTCGGCGTTGCTGGAGTGGCGGCGGTTTCCGGAGCGGTGCAGCGAGACGACGAGGTGATCGCGCGCGCGGGTCGCCGCGACGTACAGAAGACGTCGGCGTTCGTAGTCGTCCATCTGCTCGTCGACCGGTTGGACGAGGTCGAAATCCTCGGTCTGCACGGACGCCTTGAGCTTCACGGCGTACCCACCGTCCGGCGGCCACAGCACCTGGACGCCACGCTGCCGGTTCGGCGCCGCGGTCATGCCGGAGAGGATGACAATCGGGAACTCCAGGCCCTTCGCGGCATGGATCGTCATCACGCGGACGGCATCCGCGTCTGTCTCGGGCAGCACCGCCTCGGCGACGCGGGAGGTTTCTTCACCTTGGTGTGCGGCCCAGGCGAGGTACGAGCGCAGTCCGCCGTGCTCCACCTCGGACCACGCGCGGGCCTGGTCGACGACGAACCGGATCCGGCGCCAGGCATCGCGGGCCCGCGGGCCGACCGCGGCGACCTCGAGCATGCGCCGATCGGCGACGATCTTCGCGAGGACCTCGCTCGGGGTGAGCCAGCGGGACGCGTAGTACGTCCGGCGGAGCCACTCGACCGCCTCGCCGACCGGGTGCGTCAGGAGCTTGTCGGGGATCGGCGCGGTCAGGGTGAACGAGCCGCCGGAGCGTTTCCAGACGAAGAGGTCGTCGTCGCCGCAACCGAAGAGCGGTGAGCGGAGGGTGGTGACGAGGGCAAGCTGATCGCTCGGGTCGCCGAGCGCGCGAGCGCAAGCAAGAAGGTCGCGGACCTCGGCGGTCTGGTAGACGAGCGAGCTCGCCTCGGCACGGTACGGGATGTCCGCGCGGTCCAGGGCGTCTTCGAGAAACGGGAGCGAGGTCCGTGCGGGGACCAGCACGGCGATGTCGCCGGCTTCCGCCGTACGCCAACGCTCGGTGCGCTCGTCGTACACCTGCCAGCCTTCGGTGAGCGCCTGCTCGATGACTGCTGCTACGTCGCCGGCCTCGCGCTCGCGCAGGACCGAGGCTTGGGCGCGGGGGAGATCGTCGTGCGGCTCGGCGCCGAGGATGGTGACGGCTGGTCCGGAGATTGCCTCGTTGTAGTCCGCAGGCTCGACGTCGGCGGCGTCGTCATCGTGACGGCGGAAGGGGAGAACTGCCGCCAGATCTCCAACCTGAGCCTCCGAGCCAACGCCGCCCGAGACCGAGGAGCCGCCCGAGTCCGACGGGTCGCCCGAGACGGGGGAGCCGTCTGCCGGGGTGGCGCCGAAGTCTTCGTCGAAGAGAGTCAGCTCGTCGTCGGAGTCGCCGAAGAAGGAGAGCTGGCCGCCGGAGACGTCAGGGGGTGGTGGAGCCGGGGCAGGCTTGACCGGCCCGGTTGGACCGGTGCGGTGTGGTGCGAGCGATTGGTACGACGGTTGGGCGGCTTCCTGGGGTTGGATCAGCGTCTCGAAGACCGTGTTGATCCAGCCCAGGATCGGCGGGACCGTACGGAAGTTGGTGGTGAGCGCCACGGTCTCGCCGAGGAGATCCTGGGCGGTCAGGTACGTCGCGATGTTGGCGCGTCGGAAGCGGTAGATGGACTGTTTCGGGTCACCGACGACGAACAGCCGGCCATCAGGGACCTCGACGGCACGCCAGTCCTCGGCGTCCGCCTCGGCGCCGCCCGCGATCCGGACCGCGAGCTCGATCTGAATGGGGTCCGTGTCCTGGAACTCATCGAGCAGCAGCCGCTCGAACCGCTCCTGCAGCGCCGACCGCACCGCCGGATCCCGCCGGAGCAGATCCCTCGCGAGCACCAGCAGGTCGTGGAACTCGAGCCGCCCTTCTTCCCGACGCAGTCGCGCCGACTCGAGCACCCGGCGCGCGATCCAGTGTGAAAGGTGCCGCAGGCAAGCATCGAGCAGCAGCTCGACCAGTGAGCCCGCGACGTCGACCACCTCGGTGCAATCGCCACGCACCTTGGTGATGTCCGGCCAGTTCTCCTTGCGTCCGATCCGGCCCACCTTCAAGCCGCGCATGGTCTGCAGGATCGCGAGCTGGGTCTCCTGGTCGGAGGCGGCGTTCAGCATGACGCCGAGCTCGCGGATCTGGTGAACCTTGGGCAGCAGCCGGTCCTCGGCATCCAGGCACGACTCGGCCACGCCGCCGATCTGCGCCGCGGCCGCGACCAGGCCCTCGAGATCCGGCATCGAGACGAGCTCCGGCGGATCGACCAGCACCCGCTCGGCGATGAGGTCCCAATCGTTGCCGAAGAGCCGCGCGAGTGACCGCAGGTGTTTGAGCTCGACCCCGACGGCCATTGCCAACAGCAACGGCTCCGCGATCGAGTCGTCGTCGAGCAGTTGCTGCTGCAGCTCGGCCCAACGCTCTTCGAACGCGACCGACGATCCGACCTCGTCCAGTACGTCGATCAGCGGCGGCAACCCGGCCTCGATCGGATGAGCGAGCAGGATCTGCTGCGCGAACGCATGCAGGGTCCCGATCGACGCGGAGTCCAGATCGTCCAGCGCCGCGTCCGCCAGCTTCCCGGCCGGACCCCTCCGCGCCTTCTCGAACTCGACCCGCAACCGATCCCGCAGCTCCGCCCCGGCCTTCTCGGTGAAGGTGACGGCTGCGACCGTTCGCAGGAGTACGCCGTCGCGCAAAACCAACGTGGTCACGCGATCGACGAGGGCGTGCGTCTTACCGGATCCGGCACCCGCTTCGACGAAGAGGGTCGCCGACGTGTCCGACCGGATCCGCTCCCGCGCCGGCTCGTCCAGCAGCAACTCACTCATCGCCGCCCCCGTCCGGAGTCAGCGCGGTGGGGTCGATCAGGCGGACCAAACGTTCCAGGGTCGGGTCGTGGCGTTTGCGCTCCCAACGGGCTCGGACCTCGCTGTGGCCGAGGCCATCGGGATTGCAGTACGGGCACTGCACCCACAGGAAGTCCGGTACCTCGGGCGCCTTCGGTGGAAAGAATCCGGCTGCGATCGACGACACGATCACGTCGAGGGTATCGACGTACCGCTCCTCGACCTCTGGCGTCAGCGGCACCGGGATCCGCTTCCCGCCACGGCGGACGAACCAGTACGACGCCTCGACCGGTGTGGACTCTTCTCCGAGCCGGGCCCGCGCCGCGTAGGCATAGACCGGCAGCTGCAGTTTTGTCCCGCCGGCAACGGGATCCGACTCGATCCCCTCGTACCGCGAGAAGCCGCCGGTCTTCACGTCCGTCACGTAAATGGTCCCGTCCGCGCCGAGGTCGACCTTGTCCGCCGACCCGCGCAGCAGCACCCGCCCGGACGGGACCGGAATCTCCACCGGCGGCTCGCCCTCGAACCCGAATCGCAGCTCGCTCGCCACCACCGACGCATCCCGCTCGGACCGCCAGCGATCGTCATCGGTCAGCAGCACCAGCAGATCACCGAGAATCCGCATCCGCTCCCGCTGCCACAACCGCGGATGCCCGGTCAGCCCCTCCGCCTCGAACCGGTCCGCAAGATCCGCACCGATCGCCAGCAACAACGCCCGCTGCTGCTCGGTCCACGGCTCGCCCTGCTCCGGCAGGGAACCCTTCAGCTGCGATACGAAGGCGTCGATGCTGTAGTGGATCAGATTCCCCACCTGCATGGGTGAAATCACGAGCAGATCCTCGGGCGCCTCGAGCGGCTCCACCTGAAGCAGCCGCTCGACGAAGTATGCATGCGGGCAGGTCGCATAGGCCTCCAGCGAGGTCGGTGATGCGATCCGATCCTCAACCGCATACTCAGGCAGACCCGACACCCCGGACAGGTCGCCGTCGAAGCGGGTGAACGCACTGCTTCCCCGCCCGCGGAGCAACTCGCGCGCACGCACCAACACCTCGTCGTTCACCCACAGACGCGCCGCCGCGGCGCGCACCTGCCACTCCTGCTCGGTCGCCGGCATGGTTGCCGTTGTCAACGATCCCGCGTACGACGCCGACGTACGCAGGAGCTCGCCGTGCTTGTCCCACTGTGTCGCCGGCAACCCGTGATCGCCGGTCAGCTCACGCAGCGAACCAAGCAGCCAACGACTCGGTAGACGTCGTGACGACCGCCGCAGGTCGCCGCGCGCGAACGACGCCACGACGCGGGGCCCGGCTGCGAACGCGACGAGCAGATGGCGCTGCTTCTCGTCGAGCCGATCCCGGAACGACGCCAACTCCGGCGCGGCCGCCTCCCGCACGCGATGGGGAAGCAGCGCGTCCTCGTGCACGCGCCCCGGATAAAGGTCCTCGGACAGGCCCACGACGTACACGATGTCGGCCGCCAGCCCGATGCTCGCCGACAGCGGCGCGACCAGCACGCCAGTGCCGAAGGTGCCGACGCGCGGGAGTGATTGCTGCAGCTCGAGATCCAGCACGTCGCGCAGCACTGACAGGCTGGCCGGCGTGCCGAGCTCGTCCAACGTGGACAGGCCCCGCAACGAGCTCTCGACCGCGGCCGCGGCGTACTGCTCCTCGATCGGCAAGGACGCGTAGTCGCCGAGCAGATCCTGGAACAGTTGCAGCACAGCGCCGGCCACCTCGGACCAGGTCTCCAGGACTGCAGCCGCAGTCAGTCGCCGCCGGAGCTCCGAAGCGAACGCATGCAGTCGCTCGGCCGTGGTGGCGTTGTACTGCGCGCGGCGGATCGCGGCCGGTCGCGGGTCCTCGGCCGCTTCCTCCTGATTGGCCGTACGGCGCTCGGACTCGGCGTACCGTGCGAGTCTCGTGTCCCAGTCGTCACCACGGACGACGCCGGCCGCGCGCGACATCCGCTCCCACTGCGGCACCGGGATCCGGTCGCCGGCGAAGTCACGCGTCGGCGCGTTCGCAAGGGCACGGAACACATCCGCCCGCGGCAGGTCCTGATCGACGAGCGCCAGGACCTCGAGTAGCGTCCGCGCGATTGCGCGCTCGTGAACCGGACGTGTGCCGGGTCCGTTGACCCCGATCCCTGCGGCGCCGAGGTGCTCGTGCAGAAGACGCGCGTACGGCGAGGCGGCCGAATACAGGATCGCGATCCGATGCGCGGGTGTGTGCTGCAGTGCTTCGACGACGTCGCGTACGACACAACGCACCTCGTCGTCGGCGTCCGACGCGTTCAGGATCTCGGTGGCGACCGGGTAGTTCTTCGAGATCGAGGTCGGCAGGTCGATGCCGATGCGTTCGAGCGAACGGCGGACAGCGCGGTCGGCTCGTCGTACGTCGGTCAGTCCGACGATCACCGTGAGATCGGCCGCGGCAGTGCCGAGCGCCTCGACGAACGCGGCCTCGGATTGGGTGAGCTCCTGGGGGAGATAGAGGACGAGCGCGCCGAGCTCGCGCACGACGGTCGGCTCGGCGGCGAGGCGTGCGGTCGCGGCCCGGAGCAGGTCGGTCTCGTCGTACCAGTCGGAGGTGAGCTCGGTGGTGACGTGGCGGTGCAGGCGGACGAGGTCGGGACCTAACGAGGACGCGTGGGTGATCTTGTCCAGCGCGGGATCGGTGAGGTCACGAAGCTCGCGATGGGCTGAGGCAAGCGCTTGGATGGTCGAGGGATGGTCGGCGACCTCGTGGAAGATGCCGGGAGCTTTCGACAACGCCGTCCGCCAGGTCGCGGCCACGATCGGACGCGTCGCCGGACGGCGCGGGGACAGGATGCTCGCGGCAAGCTGCTCGGCCAGGCGCTCCAAGGTTGCGAGGTAGAGGCCGGCGATCGTGGTGCGAGCCAAATGGCGGCGGGCGATCACGCCGGTCAGGTTGTTGGGCAGGAGAAGGGTGACGGGCTTCAGCGGATCGTCGGCCTTGAGGTCCGCGACGACGGAACGCAGGCGCTCCAGAGCGGCCTCGCCGTACGGCGTGCTCTCGATCCGGGTGGTACTCACCACAACCCCCGATCCGTCCTCGACTGTCACCGCAGACGGTAAACCCTCCCACAGACAAAACCAGAAGGCGGACGTGCGCCACTCACCAATCAGATCGTTGAGCACCTGCGCACGCTCACGACTGCGGTCTGGCGGAGCGGGGTGCGTGGTTGATGAGTGGCGCGAGTCCGCGCTCTGGACCGGGCGGGGCGAAACGCCCGGGTTGGGTGCGGGGGTGGCGGGGGGATCTCACAATTGAGGAATGGGCAGGGAGACGGCGGTTGTGCGGGTGTTGTTGGTGCTCGTCTTCGCGCCGTCCGGCGGGTTGTTCGGGAAGGCTGTGGCCGAGGCGGCGCAGGGTTTGCCGTGGTGGCCCTGGCTGGTCGCGGCGCTGGTCTGGCTGGTCGTGACGGGAGCGATCTCGCTGGTGGTTTCGAACCGGTTCGACGTACCCGCAGAGCAGCCCAGAGACCGGTCGAGATGAGCCCCGGTGTGGCGGGACCAGCGGATCGAGGATGATGCTCCGATGGTCGCTGCGGTGCATCACGTCGAGATCTGGGTTCCGGACCTGTCGCGGGCTCAGGAAAGCTGGGGCTGGGTCCTCAATCGGTTGGGTTGGAAGGACGGTGACGGCTGGCCCGGTGGCATGACCTGGACGGCGCCCGACGGCAGTTATGTCGTGGTCGAGCAGAGCCCGGCGATGTCGGCCGGTGAGCACGACCGGATGCGCCCCGGCATGAACCACCTCGCGCTGAACGCAGCCGGCCGGGCCGAGGTGGACGCGATTGTCGCCGAGGCGGCGCGGCACGGGTGGACGCTGATGTTCGCCGACCGGCATCCGTACGCCGGCGGCCCGCAGCATTACGCCGCCTTCCTCCACAACACCGACGGCTACGAACTCGAGATCGTCGCACCCGACTAACTGGTGAGACCAGAAGTGCCTGGAGTGACAGTTGGGACAAGCCGTATGACATGGTTACACCAGGCAGTGGAGGTCGTAGTCGCGGGGCAAGTGTGGAAGGACGGTGCTCGTGACGGAGAAGCCTGACGGGGGAAGTACGCCCGGACCGGCTTCGCGCTCTGCGCGCACTAGTGGCACAGCGCGCTTTGCGCGCACGAGGGGCACAGCGGGTGCGGCGCATTCGGCGGAATCAGCCCCGGAGGTGCTGGAAGCTCGGATCCGCGGTCTGCAGCATGCGCTCGCGCAGTTGCTGGACAACGCCCGCCGGCTGACGTACGGCGAGCACCAGCGCGCTGTTCAGCTGCATCGTCAGCTGCAGGAGCAGACCGCGCTCGCCCGCCGTGAATCGCGGACGCTCGTCGACGCCAAGACTGCCGAGGTGCTCGCGGTGGCCGAGCCGAAGGCCCGCCTGCTCGCGGACCGGCTCGCGCCCGGTCTGGCGTCGATCCCGCCGAACGACGCCCGCTGGCGTTCACGGCAACTGGTGGGCGCCGGCGTCTCGTCGTACCTGCGCGTCGGCGAACTGGACCCCGGTACGCCGGTGGTCGCGCCGCTGCTGCGGACGAACGGCTGGAAGGTCACCGCGGATCGCAACGAGTCCGCCCGTCGACTTCTGCAGAGTGTGGCGTTGCGCTTGGTCGCCGCCGCTGAACCTTTCCGGCTCCGGATCGACGCATTCGACCCGCGATTGACCGGGATGATGGGCCTGCTCGGTCACCTGACCACGAAGTACCCGCAATTGGTGCCTAGGGCAACACATACCGCGGAACAGCTGCACACGGTGCTCTCCGGGCTGGTCGATGTGTCCTCGCTGCGGGCCAGTCGGCAGGCGCAGCTGGGGCATCGGCGGTTCGAGGATCTGATTCTGGAGACCGGGCAGGTCACCGATCCGTACCGGCTCGTCATCCTGTTCGACTACCCGGCCGGCATCGACTCGCTCGCCCAGCGCGACCTGCTCAGGTTGGCCGCGACGGCCGGTGAACGCGGCATCTGCTTCCTGGTCCACCACGATCCGTCGACGACCTCCGAGACCGACATCGACACGAAACAGTTGCTCGATCTCCTCAATCCGGTTGCCATCACCAACGAGAAGGTCGAGATCACCCAGCTGCCCGGTGTCGCCGCCACGCTGGATCCGCCGTTCGACGCGAACGTTGCCGCGGGCATCTGTGACGTCGTGGCCGAGCTCGCGGAGATCGCCGTACTCCCGACGATCGACTTCGAACGGACGTTGCCCGATCGCTCGACCTGGTGGCAACCGGTCAAGGACGAGATCGGCACAGTGATCGGGTACGACGATCGCACGCCGGCGCTGGTGCGATTGCGTAGCGGCAACCCGGCCTTGCCGCACGTTCTCGTAGGAGGCGCGGTCGGTCAAGGCAAGTCGAACCTACTGCTCGTGCTGATCCACGGTCTGGCCGCGCGGTACGACCCAGCGGATCTGGAGATGTACCTGCTCGACTTCAAGCACGGTGTGGAGTTCTCTGCGCTCGGACCGGCCGCAGGACGGGCACACTGGTTGCCGCAGGTGCGCGTGCTGGGGGTGCACAGCGACCGGGCGTTCGGCCTCGCCGTACTGCGTCATCTGTCCGACGAGCTGGCTCGCCGCAGCGAGATCTTCAAGGCGCACGGCAACGTTGCCGACATCGCGGAGCTTGCCCCGGGCCCCGATCGGCCGCCGCGGATCCTCGTCGTACTCGATGAGTTCCAGGTGCTGCTCGAGGACGACGACGAGCTGGCGGACGAGGCGGCCAAGCTGTTGGAGCGGTTGGTTCGGCTGGGGCGTGCGTATGGCGTGCACGTTGTGCTTGCCACGCAGACGATCGAGGGCGTGAAACGGCTGGCGACGCGGCGGGATTCGATCTTCGGCCAGGTGCCGTATCGGATCGCTTTGAAGACGACGCCGGCCGACTCACAGGCGATCCTGCGGAGTGGGAACACGGCTGCGGCCGAGCTGCAGTTCCGCGGTGAGGCGGTGCTGAACGCGAACTTCGGTTCACCGGACGACAATCAGCACGTGCTGGTGAGTTTCGCGGACAAGGCAGTGCTGGACCTGCTGCGGCGAGAGTTGTGGCAGCGTGCGGGTGCGGCGGCGCGTCCGCCGCGGGTGTTCCATCTGGCGGAGGCAGCGCGGTTGGTGGATACGGCCGCCGCTGTGAAGCCGGAATTGGGACGTCCGTGGACCGGCCTGCCGATTGCGGTGACCGAGGAGCCGGTGCAGGTCGAAGTACGTCCTGAGCCGGGCGCCGGCGTACTGGTGCTTGGTGATGGTCCGGCTGATGCTCTCGGCGTACTGACTGGGTTGGCGTTGGCTACGGCCGCCGCTGCGGTGGATCCGCCGCGGTTTGTGTTCATGGACGGCACTGAGTCGTCGCCTGCTGTTGCTGAGGGCAAAGATGCGCTGGTGCAGGCGCTGCGGCAGCTCGGGTGCGAGGTCGAGACGGTCGACAAACACGGCGAGATTGTGCCGCGGTTGTTCTCGCTGCGGGACGCTGTGCGCAGTGGTCAGGCCGGTGCGACCTATCTGCTCGGGTTCGGGTTCCATGGAGTGCCTCGGATGCAGGTGCACGCGGAGGGGTACTTCGAGAGCCCGGCGAACGCGCTGCAGGACATCGTGCGCGACGGGCCGGCGCAGGGGCTCATCACCTTCGGCTGGTGGAACCGGCTGCACGTGTGCACCGAGCACCTCGGGTACGGGCGGGCGAACGTCGCTACCCACCTCTTCCTGCGGCACCCACAGGACGGCGTACGCGCGGTGGCCGGTCCGCTGGTGCGGTGGGCTTCAGAACCACACCGTGGCCTGCTGTGGGACGGACTGCATCCCGAGGCGCAGGTCGTCGTACCCTTTGCTCCGCTGCGGTCTGACGAGGTGGATCGCGCGGTGGAACTGGTACGCCGATGAAAACAGCAGAGCAGGAGTGGGCTGAGTACGCGCGGGCGCTGCGGACGGTCGCAGGGGCCCGTGCGGACGCGCAGCAGGCGCAGGACCGGGTGACGGCGCACAAGTCGAAGGCTGAGGCCACCGCGATGGCGGAGGCCGACGCTATGGCTGAACGCGGACGTCAGTTGGAGGCTCGGCTGAACGCGCTGGCGGAGAAGGCCGCCGCGTCGCTTCAGCGCGCTGGGCTACCGGCTGAGGGGAAGCGGGCGAACCATGCGCTGCCCGAGATCCGCGTACTGAACGACATCGAGACTGTTGCGGCCCGCCTGACTCGACAGCTCGGTGAAACCGTCGAGCAGCTCGAGGAGGTCCGTGCGGCGGCCCGAGCTGAGCAGGAGCGACGGAAGCGTCGTACCATCAGCGCGGCCTTGGCGGTGGTCGGGTTCGCGGTGGTGTGGGGGCTGTCTACGTTCCTGGCCGGTGTTGAGGCAGCGGCGATCGCCGCGGTCACGATGCTGGCGGCGTCGCGAGTGCTCGGGCTGCCACGGCTGCCCGGTGCGCGCTGGTGGGGCTGGGGTGGTGCGGCCGTGGTCGTGGTGGCGATGGCCGCCGGTCTGCCGTGGTGGCTCGCGATCATCGTCCCGGTGGTGGTGGCCGGTACGGCGATCGTGCTGCCGAAAAAGCGTAACTAGTCTGGGAGTGGGTCAAGGGTGTCCGACGTACAGCGGCTCAAGGAACAGCTGCACCAGGTCTCGATGGAGGCCAAACAGGCAGCGGGCGGCCTGGCCGGGTTCAAGTTGCGCTTCACCCAGCACAGTCAGCTGGTGGAGAGTCTGATCGCGGGTACGGCGACCGGGGTCGACCGGGACATCGCGGAGATCCTCGACGCGGCCGGCAAGGCGGTCGAGCAGGCGGCCGAGGCGCTGGAGATCGCGTCCGCCGGATGCAAGAGCTACGCCGACCAGATCTGACCTATGCCGTCAGACTTGCAGCGGGTGGCTCGCGGACTGGTGGACTGCCTGGACGAGGTGCCCGAGGTGGTCGCCCATCTGCACCGGACCGCTGCTCGGTGTCGCGAGAACGCTCAGGTCGCGCTGATGGCGTCGCACGGGCAGGCGAAGGTTGCGGCGTTGCAGCTGGACGCTGCGGCGCGGGCGTGTGAGGCGGCCGCGCAGTATCTGTTGATGGCACCACCGAAGGCGCGCGCGTGGGCCGATCGGTTGGTGGGATCCGGCGGTCCTGCGACGAACCGCCCGTCGGCTGACTCGGCCGACCGCAACAAAACCACGGGCGGCACCGGCGACGCCGCCGAACGCGACGCACAAGGCCGCACCAAACGCCTCACCGCCACCTTCGAAGACCTAGAAGTTGCCGAAGACAACGAGCCCCCGCTGATCACGGTCGCCCGCAAAGCCTTCGAAGCCTTCCGCAAGGTCCGCGAGAACGACGACGAAGACAACCTCCCCGAAGACCCGCTGGAGGTACAGATCACCGTCCTGGAGTCCGGTGAACTCGAGTTCGACGAACCCAGCAAAGACGAAGAAGACAAGCGCAACACCCACCTCCTCCAAGACTTCGACATCGCAGTCGACCTCACCGAGCCGGTCAAAACCCTCCTAGCCGCGATGGCCGAGTCCGCCAACCACCAATGGCAACACGCCACCCTCACCATCACCACCACCCACCTAGAAGCCACCTTCGACTACCCCAACCAGCCACCACCAGCCCCCACCATCGACATCAACCTCCCAGACCGACCCACCATCGACTTCGACCCAGCCTTCGACCCCCGTCCCTTGGGCGCAGACTTCGCGCCAGTCGTGATCGACCCGCTGACATCGTTCAAACCCAAGGAACGGTTCCTGGCGGAGCGACTCACCAAGGAAGGTTGGCGTATCGACGCCCGGCCGGAGGACCACACGCAGCACAAGAAGAAGAATCCGGATGTGATGGTGCGCAAGAGCGGCGAGGACGTCGGTATCGTCGTCGAGTTCAAGACGCCCGAGAGCGGTTCGTCGAACGCGGTCAAGCGGAACATGGAGCGTGCCAGTAGCCAGGCCGACGAGGTTGTCATCGACGGTCGGCAGGTTGGCCTGACCGAGGAGGTCGCCGGCAGATCATTTCGCCGTGCGTGTGGTCAGCCAGGCAAGGTTGTTGCGCGTGTGGTTCATGTCATTCTCGGTGACGGGCGGTTGGTCACCTTCACTAAGGAGCAGTGATGTCCACCAGCGATGACATCTTTCTTGCGGCGGGGGAGTCGCTCGGGGCTACCGCCGAGTGGATTCTTGGTGCGCTCGGGCTTGAGCATGTTGGCGATCCCGAGTTGAAGGAGGACGAGTACCTGCTGCGGGGGCGTGCTCGTACGGTCGCTGGGGACATCGTGCTGGTCGTCGAGCCGAATTCCTATGGTGAGGTCGATCCGGAACCTGAGGATGTTTCGGCGATTGATCGGTACACGGGTGTGGTTGACGTTCGGCTTGTGGGGGCGAAGGACGAGGAGTCGCAGGTGCGCGAGGCTCGAGCCGTCTTCGATGAGCTCGTTGCGGCGCGGCCGGACGTGGCGCTGCTTCTGAGCCATGCGATGTCGTGGATCGTCGCGGCATACCTGCCTGGTGTCGGCGTCAACGTCTTCCCCGCCCACACCAGCCTCGACGCCGAACACCTCGAGACCTGGCGCCCGTGGGTCGTCACCTGACGGCGGGTGGCTGGGGTGAGACTGGGGGAGTTGCAGTCCAAGGGGCGGGCTAGGACGTTCGACGGGTGGTCGTCGACGTACGGACTCGGCAGCGGAAAGACGCTCAGCCGGCGGAGGCTCGGCCGGCATTCCAGCAGTGGTGACTGCGCTTGGCGACGTACCGGCGCTGTTGTCCCTGGCGGGGCTGGGTTGTTGGTTGAGGAAAGTTTTGGGGAGTTGCGTCATGAACTTCTTCGGGGGGCGTCACTTCTTTGAACGCGTCCCTAGTGGGAAGTGGGAGTGATTGCTGTGATGGATTGTTGTTGTTCTTGGGTTGACCGGCCTGGGCGTCGGGTGCATTGAGATGGGTGACAACGCTGATGGGGACCCTCACCCCGTGGTCAGGGTTGTTGAACGTCGTCGGGTGCGGGTGCGGGTGTGGTTCGGGGACCACGTCGTGGCCGATTATCGGGCCGAGGCCGAGTTGGCCGAGCGCTACGCCGCTGCGATGTCGCGCCGGTTCGCCGGGTTGCGCGTGACCAGTGATCCGATCCCCGCTACCGATCCAGGCCCGGACCGCGCGCTGCCGGGCGAGCGCCTCTGGGAGGTTGCGCCGAAATGACCGCGCGACGCTTCCGGCTGATTCGCCATCATGACGTCTCCGGCGTCAGCGGTACCGGGCCCGTCGCCGAGGGCGTGCAGTTCACCGACGGGGCTGTTGCGCTCCGCTGGTACGGCGACTATCCGACCACAACGGTGTGGGACGGGATCGAGTCTGTCGTCGCGATCCACGGTCACGGTGGAGCCACCGAGGTCGAATGGATGGACCCGGACCCCGGTCCGGATCCAGAGCTGAAGCTGCCACCCCGCGAGAGTCTTCCACCACGACCTTGGCCGGATCTGCACTCCGCTCCCGAGCCACAGGATCCCGACCCCCTGCACAGCGACCGCGAACTCGGTTCGTACGGCGCGGCCCCGCCGGCGGGATGGTCGTCGTACCGCATCTTCCGCTGAACCGGCCCGGGTCCGCGCGGCCCCGGGACCGACGATGAGCTGGTCCGGATCCACAGCACGGATCTGGATCCACACGAGCTGGTCCGGGTCCGGCGCCGCGGATCCGGGCCGATGAGGGTGGTCGGTGCTGTACTCCCTTGCAGCGCCGAGTACCTGGTTCCCCTGTCTCGGGTCCAGTCGGAGGCGAGTCCGGCTGGGCCCGAGCCCCCTGTCAGCCGAAGTCGGCGGTGCGGGTGATGTCGAGGTTGTAGAACGTCGTCGGCCCGTCGCTCAGACCCATCATCTTCTCGGCGAACTCGGTCGTGTCGGCGCGCTTGGAGTTCTCCATCGCGTCCTCGTACGACGCGAACTCGACGACGGCGAAGTAGCGCCCGGGCTCGTCCCGGTCCGCACAGGTGGTCGAGCGCGTCGGACTCGGCCCGTCAGCGGCCGCCGTACGGGCGCTCTGGAAGTCCTCCATCAGCGCCTCGATCTCGTCCGGTTTCGACGTCCGGTACTCGATGATCTGCAGAAAACCAGCCATTTCTCCCCCTTGCCCGTGGCACCCACCGCAGGGTGCCTGTGAGGCCGACACTGCGCCGGGAACGCCCGTACCGCAAGGGGTCGCGACCCGCCGTGACGTGACGCTGACCGGAGATCACGAAGCGTCGCGCGTTCTGCCCGTGGCAGAGGTGGTTGGGATTGTCGGCGCGGCCTGATTGGCTTGCCCACATGGAGATTCTGATCCTCGGTGGGACGGCGTGGCTCGGTCGTGAGATCGCGACCCAGGCGGTGGCGCGCGGCCATTCCGTGACGTGTCTTGCCCGTGGCGAGAGTGGCGGGGTTGCCGACGGAGCGACGCTGATCGCGACCGACCGCAGCCGTCCGGATGCGTACGACGCTGTGCCGCAGCAGGACTGGGATGCGGTGTTCGAGGTGTCGTGGCAACCGGGCTTCGTGCGTGGGGCGTTGGCGGCGTTCGGGCCGCGGGCGAAGCACTGGACGTACGTGTCGTCGGGCAATGCGTACGAGAAGTTCGACACCCCCGGAGCCGACGAGTCGGCCGTACTGCGGGAGCCGACGGAGCTGGACGCGGTCGACCGGGAGTCGTACGGCGAGGCCAAGGTTGCCAGCGAGCTCGCCTCACGGGAGGTCGTGGGGGATCGGCTCGTGATTGCTCGGGCCGGCCTGATCGGTGGGCCGGGGGATGTGAGTGATCGGGCCGGTGCGTGGGTGGCGCGGGCGGCTCGATCACCCGAGGAGCCGATGCTGGTGCCGGATACGCCTGAGCTCGCGACCTCGGTGATCGACGTTCGCGATCTGGCCGCGTGGTTGCTGGATTGCGCGACAGAGGGACGTACGGGGACGTTCGATGCGGTCGGTCCAGTGGTTCCATTCGGGGAGTGGATCGATCTCGTGCGGGAGGTGGGCGGTCACACCGGGGCGGTCGTCCTCGCGCCGGCGGAGTGGTTGGTGGAGCAGAAGGTCGAGCAGTACATGGGTCCGGACTCGCTGGCCATGTGGATGGTCGAGCCTGGGTACGAGGGCTGGTCGAGTCGGAGTGGTGCGGCGGCGATCGCGGCCGGGCTGAGGCACCGGCCACGGCGGGAGTTCCTCGTGGACACGCTCGTCTGGGAGCGGACGCTCGGGCTGGATCGGGAGCGCCGCGCCGGGCTGAGCCCTGCGCGCGAGAGGGAGTTGATCGGGTCGCTGGGGGAGTAGAGAGTGGGCGCATGCGGTTGGTGCTGATTTCGGACACTCATCTGCCGGGGCGGGCGAAGAGGTTGCCTGCGGCCGTGTGGGATGCGGTCGAGCGTGCTGATGTGGTCATCCATGCCGGTGACTGGGTGAGCGTTCCGTTGCTGGACGAGTTGGAGAGTCGTGCGGCCCGGCTGGTGGGGTGCTGGGGCAACAACGACGGTCCGGAGTTGCGGGCGCGGCTGCCGGAGGTCGCGCGGGTGACGCTCGACGGGTTGTCGGTCGCGGTCGTACACGAGACCGGGCCGGCCAAGGGGCGCGAGGAGCGCTGCGAGAAGGAGTATCCGGGCGTCGACCTGTTGGTGTTCGGTCACAGTCATATCCCGTGGGACACGACGACACCGGGCGGACTGCGGTTGCTGAATCCGGGATCGCCGACGGATCGGCGCCGGCAGCCCTACTGCACCTACCAGACCGCGGCGATCACAGCCGGCCGACTCGACGAAGTTGCCCTACACAACCTTTGAGCTGCACGACATGAGTCGTGGAAGTTGTGTGACCGGGGAGTGGTTGCGTTGGACAACGAATAGCCGGGCGCGCGGGATGGACGCCGTACCACCGAGTTACGGCGTGCGTCGCGCGCCCGGCCGATCGTCGTACCGGATCGTGCCTATGTCCTGAGGGACTAGGCGTTCGCTGCTTCCTTGACGCGGGTCTTGAGCCGGTCGCGGACCTCTTCCGGCGTGTAGGCGCGACGCTTCCGCTCTCCGCGCGCGATCACCACGCCCGTAGCGGCCACGCCGACGAGCCCCGCAAGCCCAACCACCTTCCATACCTTCATGGCACTAACCTAGCGACGTGGAGAGCCGGATTTCACTGGATGACGCTACGGAACTGACACGAACAGGTGACATTTGGCTGTTCCGCGGGGACAGTCCCGCCGATCGGGCGATTCAAATGACCACCAACAGCCCGGTCAACCATGTCGGGATGGCGATCGTGGTCGAGGATCTGCCGCCGCTGCTCTGGCACGCGGAGCTGGGTCGTTCGCTGGAAGACGTGTGGACCGGGACGCATCATCGCGGTGTGCAGTTGCACGACCTGCGGGACGCCGTGCTGGTGTGGGGCCGCAAGTACGGTCAACGCGCCTGGTTGCGCCAGCTCGATCACCCGGTGACGCGGGAGCTGGAGGACGGTGTGCTGCGGACGGTCGCGAGGCTCGACGGTACGCCGTTCCCGTCGACGGCTCGGTTGGCGTCGCGATGGGTGCGTGGGCGGGTGCCGGCGATCCGGCGCGGATCGCGTGAGGTGGATCTGGAGACGGCATACTGCGCCGAGGTGGTCGCGGTGACGTACGAGGAGATGGGGTTGCTGCGGGAGCGGCGGCCGAACTGGTACGACCCCGGTCGCTTCTGGAGTGGGGACGAGCTCAAGCTGGCTCACGGGGCGCGGCTCGGCGACGAGATCGCAGTCGACATCCCGGCGGAGTGAGGTCTCGGGTCCGCTGCTGTTCGGGTGGTTGCTGACGCGGCGGAAACTGTCGGCGGGGTGTGATTGGGTTCTTCCAGTGGGTCAGCGAGCTGGAGGAGGCCCGGGATGTACGCCGTGATCGACACCGAGACGACCGGCTTGCTGCCAAGTCAGCGCCACCGGATCATCGAGATCGCTGTGGTGCTGCTGGATGCGCGTGGGCAGGTCGAGCACGAGTGGGTCACCCTGCTGAATCCGCAGCGCGATCTTGGTCCACAACATATTCACGGGATCTTGACCGCTGATGTGCTGGCGGCGCCGGAGTTCGCGGAGATCGCGCGGCAGCTCGGTGCGATGCTGGCGGGGCGGATGGTTGTCGGGCACAACGTTGAGTTCGATCTCGGGTTCCTGCGGATGGAGTTCGCGCGGCTCGGGGTTGCGGTGCCGCTGATCACCGAGCGGTCGATGTGCACGATGGCGTTGGCCGGCTATCTGTATCCGGGAGCGAAGCGGACGCTGGGTGCGTGTTGCGCCGCGGCTGGGGTCTCGCTCGAGGGGTGGCATTCTGCGCTGGCCGATACACAGGCCACGGCTGAGTTGTTCGGCCGGTATCTGCAGGCGTTTCCGTCACCTCCGCCGTGGCAGTGGGCCTACGAGGAGGTCAGCCGGTTGCGATGGCCGGCGTTGCCGGGGACGGATGTTGCGCCGACTGTGCGGCCGGTGCACGCGGGTGGGCGGCATGGGTGGATGAGTCGACTCGTCGATCAGTTGCCACGAGTGCCGGAGCCGCCGCAAGCGGACTCGTACCTCGCGTTGCTCGACGGGATTCTTGCGAACCGGGAGATCACGGCAACTGATGCCGATCAGCTTGTTCAGGTTGCCACCGAGCTTGGGCTGACTCGATCCGAGGTGCACGAGTTGCATCAGGATTATGTGTCCGCGTTGGCGGAGACGTCGTGGGGTGGTGGCGAGATCACGCCGGATCAGCGCCGTGATCTGGATCAGGTCGCGGTCATGCTGGGGCGGCGATCAGCGGATGTTGACGAGGCCCTGGTGCGGGTGAGCGCCGGGCGGTACGTCGTACCGGCTCGTCCTGGTGCGCACGGGTTTCCGCGGGGGAGCACGATGGTGTTCACCGGGGACATGGTTCAGGCGCGGGAGGTCTGGTGGGATCGGGCCGTGGCGGCGGGGTTCGTTCCGCAGGAGGCGGTGCGGCCGGATACGACGTTCGTGGTCGCGGCGGACGTCGACAGCCTGTCCGTCAAAGCACGCGCCGCTCGGGAGCTCGGCATCCCGATCATCTCCAGCGACGACTTCCGCCACCTCCTCCCACCCGAAGACGCCCGCAAAGCCGGCTAACACAGCGGGCACCCCCGTTGCCCACAGATGACGCCGGGTGGGTGGTTAGGGTTTGGGGGTGGAGATTGGGGAGTTGGGGCGTCGGGTTTATCAGGCTGCGCATTTGAGTGGGGAGTTTTTGTTGCGGTCGGGGCAGGTGACGGGGGAGTACTTCGACAAGTACCGGTTCGAGGCGGATCCGGTGTTGTTGGATGAGATCGCGGGGGCGATGGTCGAGCTGGTCCCGGAGGGGACTGAGGTGTTGGCCGGGCTGGAGATGGGCGGGATCCCGGTGGTGACGGCGCTGGGGCGGCGTACTGGGTTGCCGTGTGCGTTTGTGCGGAAGGAAGCCAAGGCGTACGGGACGCGGCGGCTGGCCGAGGGTGCTGACACCACCGGCCGGCGGGTGACGATCGTCGAGGATGTCGTGACGACAGGCGGGCAGATCGTGCTCTCGACGAACGAGCTGCGCGCGCTTGGTGCCGAGATCACCGACGCCCTCTGCGTGATCAACCGCAACCCGACCACGCCGACGCCACTGACCGACGCAGGCCTGACCCTGCACGCGCTCCTCAGCTCCGAAGACATCAAACCCGCCTGACCCCCCAAGGGCGGTCAGGCGTCGTTGCGTTCTTCGATTTCGAAGCGGAGTTGTTTGCCGGAGCGGATGCGTTCGATGGCGGCCAGGCAGGCTTCGTCGCTCATGTGCACGCCGATCTCGGCGAGTTTGTGGCGCAGGACCAGAGCGGCGTCCTCGGCGGAGCGGGCGCTGGACTCGTTGATCGCCTCGATCGTGGTGGCGGTGAGCTTCTCGCGGATGTCCGGGTGAACCTCGTGGATCTCATGCGTGATTCTGAACTCGGTCATCGCGACTCGCTCTCCCTTTCGCCCGCGGGCCGGTTGTCGAGACCAGAGTAGTGGTCCCGTGCCGTCTGGGAACCTCAGGCGAGGACGCGATTTACGAAACCTTCAAGCCGGGCCGCGAGCCGCTCGGCGCGTACGTCGGGCGCGGCGGTTTCTCCTTGTGGTACGTCGAGTTCGCGCAAGCCACGGATGTACAACGAGCAAGCCAGATCCGCGCACACGTACGTACCGACCGTGTTGCCGTCGCGACCGGCCGTACCTGCCCGGCGCGCCGCGAACAGGGCGACATCGCTGAGGTGATGCGCGGTGTTGCACAGGTCGCACAACCCGGCACCACGCCGCGGCGCTCCCGAGGCCTGGGTCCTCAGCGCGATCCCGGTCACGACGGCATCGCGTCGTACGACGAGGTAGCCGCGGTTGGGCGCCTTCGGATCGCGCCAGCCGAGGAAGTCCAGCGACTCCCACGGCAGCTCGGTGAAGCCCGGCGGCAGCGTCATCGCCTTGAGCTGGCTCTTGGTCGAGTTGACGAACGAGCGCTTGATCTCGTCGGCGCTGAGCGGTTCCACGGACGTTCTCCGATCTTGTCGACCACCCATGAGACCCGCTGCCGTCGTACGCCGCAACCGAATAAGTCTAGTTGCTACAGGCAACGGGTCAACTGTCGGCGTACCCGGTGGTCCGATCCTGGTCGTGGTTGCGCAGGTCGACACCGAAGTCCACCGAGGCCTTCAGTCGCAGCAGCAACGAGACGTACACGGCATCGGCCTCCGCGTCGGTGCGGTCGGAGGCCATCGTCAGCTCCGTGCCACCCGACTCGCCGGCCACGAGGGTGAACGTGACCGTCCGGCCGAAGTACCGGACCTGGTAGAGCTGATCCGGGACAGCGCGCTCGAGCTGGCACTTGTCGGTCCGCCCGTCGGGCAGCACGAACTCGATCACTCCGTCGCGGGTCTGGGTCGACTGCGCCCAGAACCGCACCCTGCCGTCCGGCGTGCTCAGGGCTCGGTAGACGTCTCCCGGCCCTGACCTGCAGAACACCTTCCACTGCACCAACCCGAACTCCTCTATCGATGTCTACTCCCCATTGTCCGGGCGGCCCGGGCCAGTTCCGGGACACGCCGTCCGCAGGGGGTGGACATCTGTGCTAGTTAGGTGAAAGCTGGACGATGAAAACTTCAATTAATCTCTGGAGGAGCCCCGATATGACCAGCGAGTACGCCGCACTCTCCGGCGACTACACCATCGACACGGCCCACAGCCGGGTCGGCTTCGTCGCCCGGCACGCGATGGTGGCGAAGGTGCGGGGAGCGTTCGACGAGTTCGAAGGGTCGTTCCACGTCGACGGCGAGAACCCGGAGAACTCGTCCGGGCAGGTCACGATCCAGGCCAAGAGCATCCAGACGCGCAACAGCCAGCGCGACGACCACCTGCGCAGCAACGACTTCCTGGACATGGACAACCACCCGGAGATCACGTTCGTCTCGACCGGGATCAAGGCGGCCGGCGAGGGCGAGTTCGTGGTCACCGGCGACCTGTCGATCCGCGGCGTGTCGAAGCCGGTCGACGTGACGTTCGAGTACACCGGTACGGCGACCGACCCGTTCGGCAACGAGCGGCTCGGCCTCGAGGGTTCCGTCGTGATCAACCGCAAGGACTGGGGCGTCAGCTGGAACGCGGCGCTCGAGGGCGGCGGCGTCCTGGTCAGCGAGAAGGTCACCCTGGAGATCGAGATCTCCGGCATCAAGAACAAGTGAGCTTGTCCGAAGCCGGCTGAGCAGGCTTTGTAGCGCGACAGATCCCGCGGTTGCCTTCGTGGCGGCCGCGGGATCTTTGCGTCGGAGGCTTCGGGTTTGTGGCGGTGCGGTCACGATCGCGTGTGGAGCGGGTACGGGCGCAGGCACCTGGGCAGACTCGTGGTGAGTGCCGCGAGGGCGAGGGGTCCGCCGATGATCGACACGAGACTGGTGCGCTGGTTGCAGCCGTTGTTCGGGCGCCGAGGCGGTGAGCCGAATGCCGAGTCGAGTGCCGAGTCGAGTGGCCAGTCGAGTGGTGGTGTCCGCCGTACGCCGGAGCGGTTCCGTCCGCGCGGGACGAGTTCGCGGGTGAGCCGGCTGGCTGCGCGGTACGACGCCGACGTGGACGCCGCGCTGCAACGGTTGTGGCCGAAAGCGCGGATCTATCACGATCGTGAGTTCACCCGGGACCGGGCCGATTTCCTGCTCGTCGTACGAGGGCGCGGCGTGATGGTCGAGACCAAGGTGAAGAGTGATCCCGGAGTGTTCCGCGGGTCGACGTTGCCGCCGCTGCTGGACCGGCTACAGCGGGATGGTCGACGGCTGGTCGTCGTCCTGAATCAAGGCGATCCGACGCCGGCCCGGGAGTTGGTCGCGAGCAAACTGGGCGACAAGGGCTGTGTCGTGGTGTGGTCGGGGTCCGAGCACGACGACGACCTTCGGGACGCGATCGAAGCGCTCCTGCATCAGATGGTCCGCCACGCCTGACGGATCAGCAGGCGTTGGGCGCCGTGGTGCCGCCGTCGACGATCCAGCGGCCCTGGACCTGCTCGACGCGCATCTGGTCCAGCCAGCGAGTCGGAGTGGATGCGGGCAGAACCGAGCGCCCCCGGGCGTCGACGGTCCGGGCGGCCGAGGTGTCGTAGCAGGCGCTGACGAGCACGCCGTCCGATGCGAGGGTGCGCTTGGCCCAGACGATGGTCGTGAGGCCGGTGTTGTGCAGCTTCTTGGTGCGGTAATACCGCGCCTGGGCGCTGATCGCCTGGACCATCTTCGGTGTCATCACCGGCACGAGCTGCGTGACCCGGCTGCCGCCGCTGCGCATCATCTGGTCGAGTGCGACGCGGTAGTTGTAGTACGCGTTCACGACCGGGTCGGACGCCGGGTCACCCTGACTGGCCACCTCGTCGGTGAGGCCGTGCTTGGCGGCCTTCTGTGCGCCGGGCGCGGACGCGGTGGCGCCGGACGCGGTGTCGGTGCCGCAGCCGGGGAGCATCAAAACCGGGATCAGTGTGGCGACGACCGCCAGGTTCCGAATGCGCATGGTCCGAACCTCCTGTTGAACGCGGCCGTGCCGCTCGTGCCGTCGGCACCCCAGGTGTGCGCGCGAGCCGCGCATGCCGTCCAGCACTGACCGTGTAACCTCAAAACACGGACCGTGGTCACTGTGACCTGGATCACAGCCGGCCCCCTACCGCGGTACTGGATGCGACTTGGCTCTGCGCCGGATGTGCCGGGCGCGCCTGATTCCTAGCCTCGATCTCAGGACTTGAGACCGAGGAGGCATCATGACGGACACCGTCACCACCCACCCGACCGGGGCGGATCGACCGCTATCCGGGCAGCCGGTCACCACCGGTAGCGGCCGGCGCAGAGGCTTGCTCACGCGGATGGGCGGAGTGATCGGGTACGACGTACTGCTCGTGCCGGTCGGGATCCAGTCGATCGCCGACGCGGTAATGGACGAACCAACCCTGGCAGCGAAGCGCTGGCAGCGCCTCAGCCGTCCGCGCCACCCAGAACAGTCCGCGACCAGCGAAGCGTCGCCTGCGCGGGTGCTGGGGGATGGGGTTATTAGTTCAGTGCTTGGGTTGTTGAGTTGGTTCCTGGTGATGTTGGTGGTGACGGCGGTTGTGCGTGGTCCGTTCTGGGGTTTCGTGGAGCACGGACCGGTCGAGGCGGGCACGTGGGGTGGGCCGAGTCGGGCGGGCGCCTGGGTCGCGCACGGAATCATCGCCGTACCGTCCATCGGGGTGCTTCTCCTGGTGTTGTGGGGCATCTCGGCCCTGCACGCAGCCCTGGTCCGTCGGACCCGGGCGCGATGGGTGCTCCCGGCAACTATCGCCGTGGCGGCCGGTGGACTGATGTTCTTCTGGTCATGGCTGCAGCAGCTGTGAGCCTGCGGCGACTAGGGTCCGATCGTGACCGCTGAAGAGAACCCGAGGTGGCCCCGTGGCGTTTGGGCCTGGGTTGCGGGCGTCGGCGTCGCGGGACTGACGGTCCTGACCGTCCTGGACCTGATCCAGCACTACAGCCTGGGGATCGGCGCCATCACGCTCGCCTTGGCACTATGGCGGGGCCTCAGCCTGACTCTGGCCTGGCTGCGCCCCCGCGCCGCAGTGCTCAGCTCTCTGGCCACCACTGCAGCCATAGCAGCAGTCACGACCCCGATCAGCTCCAGCGAACCGTGGCCGTGGGCCGCAACCTCAGTCTTCGGGCACACGTTCGTCCTGGCGATCGCCGGCGCGCGCGGACTGCGTCGGCGCGAGCTGGTGGTCTGGTGGACGATCACACAGCTCCTCGGCGTGGTCGCGATGTCGATCGCGCCGGACCGCGGCAGCTGGCTCGGACTGCTCACCGTGGCGGTGTTCTCGGCAGTCGCCGTGGTGGTCGGCGATCTGTTGCGGACCCGGGCCGAGACGGGCCGGCGGCTCGCCGAGCAGGAGACCATCAGCAGGACCGAACGGGCCGAGCGCGCGCGCCTGCAGGAGCGGGCCAGGATCGCACGTGAGCTGCACGACGTCGTGGCACACCATCTGTCGGTCGTGGTGGTGCGGGCCGACAGCGCGCCACACCGGTTGGCCGACGTGCCCGACGACGTACGCGCGGAGTTCGCCGAAATCGCCGCGGCAGCCCGCGCCTCGCTGACGGAAATGCGGCGGGTGCTGCTGTTACTACGGGAGCCGGTCCAGCAGCCGCCGACAGGGCCGCAGCCAGGGCTGGAACAACTCCAGGAACTCGTAGCGAGTACCCGTCGCGCCGGAGCCGATGTGCGGATAGACGGTGGTGTGCCGGTCGGACTCGATCCCGCGGTCGAGCTGACGGCGTACCGGGTCGTTCAGGAGGCGTTGAGCAACGCGGTCCGTCATGCGCCCGAGTCAGTCGTTCTAATAGAAGTACGACGTACTGGTGAGCAGCTCGCGGTGAGTGTGCGCAATAGTGCGCCGCGCTCGACATCTCCGGACGCAGCCGGGAGTGGACATGGACTCGTGGGGATGCGGGAGCGCGTGACGCTCGTGGAGGGCACGCTGACCATCGGCCCGACCCCCGAAGGCGGTTATCTGGTGGAGGCGTCGATTCCGCTCCGGCAGGAGGTGGCGAGTGGCGATCCGGGTCTTGGTAGTTGACGACCAGGAGATGGTGCGGGCCGGGTTCAGTGCGTTGCTGGACGCGCAGGCTGACATCGAGGTGGTCGGACAGGCCGGTGACGGCGCCGAGGCCGTCGTACTCGCGGCCGAGCTCCAGCCGGACGTGATCCTGATGGACGTCCGCATGCCCCTGCTGGACGGCCTCTCCGCAACCCGCCGGATCGTGTCCGGCACGACCGCCGGTGAGCCGCCGCGGGTCATCATGCTGACGACGTTCGACCTCGACGACTACGTGTACGCCGCACTCCGGGCCGGCGCGAGCGGATTCCTGCTCAAGCACTCGACCCCCGACGAACTCGCGGCCGCCGTGCGGATCGTCGCGGCGGGCGATGCGCTCCTAGCTCCGTCCGTGACTCGACGACTGGTCGAGGACTTCGCCCGTACACAACCGGTCGTATCGATCACTCCGGCTCACCTGACGCCTCGTGAGATGGACGTCCTGCGGCTGGTCGCGCGTGGTCTGTCGAACCGGCAGATCGCCGCGGAGCTCGTTCTGGCCGAGCAGACGGTGAAAACACACGTCAGCAACATCCTCACCAAACTCGACCTGCGAGATCGCGCTCAAGCAGTCGTCTACGTCTACGAAGCCGGTGTGGTCGTTCCAGGTCCGCGACGCTGAAAGCAGAGCCCTGCCGCCCGGATAGGGTGACGCGGTGAGTAAGGGTGAAGGCAGGACGGTTGGGCAGCGGCTGGCGATCGGGCTGGCGTTCGGGAGTTCGGCGGCCGTCATGGTGCTGGAGCTCGTTTCGCTGCGGCTAGTGGCGCCGTACATCGGACTGACGCTCGAGACGAACACTGCGGTCATCGGGGTCGCTCTGGCCGCCATCGCGACCGGCGCCGCGTTTGGTGGGCGATTCGCGGACACAGTGCCACCGAGCCGGACCCTGGGTCCGCTGATGCTGTTCGCCGGTGCCCTGGTGATGCTGATCCTCCCTGTCGTTCGGTGGACCGGTGAGGCGGTCCGAGGCGAAGCCACCAACGTTGTGTTCCTCGTGCTGGCGGTCACGCTGTTCGCGCCGGCTTCACTGCTCGCGGCTGTCACTCCGATGGTTACCAAGCTGCGTCTAGGCACTCTGGATCAGACCGGCACCGTGGTCGGTCGGCTCTCCGCTTACGCCACGGTCGGCGGCATCGTGGGCACAGTGCTGACCGGATTCGTGTTCGTGGCGAAGACTCCGATCAGCACGATCGTTCTGACCCTTGGTGGGTTGCTGGTCGTCGCGGGTGCCGTGTTGACCGTCGTACTGCGAGGCGCGCAGGCAGCCGTCAAGCCGGTGGCGCTCGCGCTCATCGGCGCCACGCTGACTGTGATCGCACCACGTCCCTGTGAGGTAGAGACGGCGTACCACTGCGCGCGAGTGGTCGCCGACCCCAACCGTGAGGGCGGACGGACGCTGTACCTGGACCAGCTGCGGCACTCGTACGTCGATCTGAACGACCCGACCTATCTCGAGTTCCCCTACATCAAGAACTTCGCCGTAGTGATCAATGCGACCTGGCCGGCCGGACAACCGCTCAGCGCGCTGCACGTGGGTGGCGGCGGGATGACCATGCCGCGATACCTCACAGCGACCCGTCCGGGCACCAAGAACCAGGTGTACGAGATCGACGGCGCCGTCGTCGACCTGGACAAGAAGGACCTCGGTGTCCGGACCGGTCCGGATCTCGGCATCACCGTCCAGGACGGTCGGCTCGGAGTGCGTTCGGAGGCGACGGACAGCAGGGACGTCGTCATCATGGACGCCTTCGGTGGTCTGTCCGTCCCGTGGCACCTCACCACGCGTGAGCTGATCGCCGACGTACGACGGGTGCTCCGGCCGGACGGTGTCTACCTGGTCAATGTGATCGACTATGGCAAGAAGCGGTTCGCCAAGGCCGAGATGAAGACCCTGCAGGCGGAGTTCCCGCACGTCCTGGCGATCGCGCGGCCGGACGAGTTCGGGGACTCCAGCGGCGGCAACTTCGTCCTGGTGGCCTCGGACCGACAGATCGACCTCACCAAGCTCAGAGCCATCGTGGCGCCCGACACCGAGGTGCGCGATGACCTGTCCGGCTTTGTGGGCGACGCACCGGTGCTCACCGACGACTATGCGCCGGTGGACCAGCTGCTGACGCCGTACCCGAGCCAATAGCCACCCCGGAGTTGTGATCTGACGCCCGGGCTTGTTGCATGTGGTCATGCACCCACGCGCAGGCCAGCTCGCCCAGCCCGAGGACCTCGTCGATCTCCACGCGCTGCTCGCGGCGTACGACGACATCACCCCGGACGTGGCGAACCCAGCTCAGAAGGTCGTCTTCGGTACGTCGGGTCACCGCGGCTCCAGCCTGGACGGTGCCTTCAACGAAGCACACATCCTGGCCATCACGCAGGCCATCTGTGAGTACAGGGCCGGTGAGGGCACGTCTGGACCCCTTTTGGTCGGTCGGGACAGCCATGGCCTCTCAGAGCCGGCCTGGCGGACAGTGCTTGAGGTGCTCGCCGGCAACGACGTGCAGACCCTGGTCGACAGCGGTGACCGGCTGACCCCGACCCCGGCGGTGTCACACGCGATCCTGCGGCTCAACCGCGGTGCGGGCGCCGGTGCGGACGGCATCGTCATCACTCCGTCGCACAACCCGCCGCGTGACGGCGGTATCAAGTACAACCCGCCGCACGGCGGCCCCGCCGACTCCGACGCGACCGGCTGGATCGCGACCCGGGCCAACGAGCTGATCGCCGGCGGCAACCGAGAGGTACGCCGGAAGCCGTTCGATCAGGCCCGTCAGCACGCGGGGGACTACGACTTCGTCGCGCACTACGTCGACGACCTGCCCTCCGTCATCAACCTGGATGCGATCCGCGCGGCCGGTCTGAAGATCGGCGCCGACCCGCTGGGCGGCGCGAGCGTGGACTACTGGGCCGCGATCGGTGAGCGGTTCAGCCTCGATCTGACCGTGGTGAACCCGACCGTCGACCCGACCTGGTCGTTCATGACGCTGGACCACGACGGCAAGATCCGGATGGACTGCTCCTCGCCGTACGCGATGGCCTCCCTGGTCGCGCAGCGCGACAAGTACGACCTGGCCACCGGGAACGACGCCGACGCGGACCGGCACGGCATCGTCACCCCCGACGCCGGCCTGATGAACCCGAACCACTACCTGGCCGTAGCCATCTCCTACCTCTTCGCCAACCGCTCCTGGGGTACGAACGTCGCCGTCGGCAAGACCCTGGTGTCGTCGTCGCTGATCGACCGCGTGGTCGCCGATCTCGGCCGGCGGTTGTGGGAGGTCCCGGTCGGCTTCAAGTGGTTCGTGCCCGGCCTGATCGACGGCTCGGTCGGCTTTGGCGGCGAAGAGTCCGCCGGGGCAAGCTTCCTGCGCTTCGACGGCTCGGTCTGGACGACAGACAAGGACGGGATCCTGCTGGCATTGCTGGCGAGTGAAATCACTGCAGTCACCGGTGAGACACCCTCACAGGCCCACGCCAAGCTGGTCGAGCGGTTCGGTGCTTCGGCGTACTCACGAGTGGACGCCCCGGCTACGCGCGATCAGAAGGCCAAGCTGGCGGCCCTGTCCGCGGACGCGGTCACTGCGACCGAGCTGGCCGGTGAGCCGATCGTGGACCGGCTGACGAGCGCGCCCGGCAACGGTGCCCCGATCGGCGGGCTGAAGGTCACCACGGAGTCGGCGTGGTTCGCTGCGCGTCCGTCCGGCACCGAGGACCTCTACAAGATCTACGGCGAGTCCTTCAAGGGCGCCGACCACCTCGAGCAGGTTTTCGAGCAGGCCCGCGAGGTCGTGTCCGCGGCACTCACCTGACGAAGGCGTCGAGCAACCGGTCCAGATCCGCGGCGGGGTCGTTGGTGAGCCCGCTGTGGATCGGACTCGGGTGCACGACCGTGCTGCGCGGTGCGGCGAGCCAGCGGAACCGCTCACCGATCCGAGTGGCGGCAGCGGGCCCACCACTCGGTTCCCCAGCGCAGATCGCCCGAATTTGCTCGAGGGACGCGCACACCACGTCCACGTCGACCGCTGGGTCGAGGGCCTTCAGGCGCGCCGGGTCAACGTCCCAAGCCGCGCCGAGGAAGTCCATGGCGCGGCAATACAACACCGCACCCACGTTGACGAACTCACCGCGCTGGATCCGCGGCGCTGCCCGCAGAATCACGTAGTCAAAAGGAACCAGGTCGGTGCTCACTGCGCACCTCCCGGCAGCCATGCGGCCCGGTTGGCCAGCCGAGCGGTCAGGTGACCGAGATACCGCTCCCGATCACCGTCCTCGATCCACTCGTCCGGCACGAGCCGGATCACTTCGGTCAGCAACGATGGTGTGATCGCAGCGGCCAGCTCCGCGTCCACAGCAGGTACGCCGGGTGCCGCGACGGAGAACACGTGGTCCGAGGCGTCGTACGGAAGGCCTGCGAACTTCTCGGCCGACATCCAGGAGTGGTGGAAGTACAACGCGGCTCCGTGGTCGATCAGCCAGAGGTTCTTGTGCCAGACCAGCAGGTTCGTGTTCCGCCAGGACCGGTCGACATTGGCGACGAACGCGTCCAACCACAGGATCCGGGCCATCTCGACGTCACCGGGGTTGCCGGACGATCCGTCGTACCCGAAGGAGCCCGGCAGGAAGTCGACGGCCAGGTTCAGGCCGGCGCTGCGGATCAGCAGCTCCTGGATCTCGAAGTCGGGCTCGGACTTGCCGATGGCCGGGTCGAGCTGGATCAGCTTGAGCTCCGGCACCCGCAGGCCGAGGCGCCGGAAGAGCTCGCCGACGATCACCTCAGCGACCAAAGCCTTCGGGCCCTGGCCGGCGCCGTGGAACTTGATCACGTACGTGCCGAGATCGTTGCCTTCGACAACAGCTGGGAGCGAACCGCCCTCGCGCAACGGCAGCACGTAGCGGGTCGCGGCGACGATCGGGAGACTCACGTCGCAGAGCCTAACCCGTTTCGTGCTGGGTACTTTGCCAGGGTGAGGCATCCTTCGTTCGGCGTCGAGGAAGAACTTCTGCTCGTATCCGCCACCGGTGATCCGCTCCCACGCAGCAAGGCTGTCGTGGCGGGCGTCCAAGACCTTGACATCGAGCTCGAGCTGACCCGGGCGATGGTCGAAATCAACACCCCGGTCTGCCAGACATCCACCGAGTTACGCGGGCACTTGGCCGACATGCGCTCCAAGCTGGCCGCAGCGGCGGCTGAGGAAGGCGCCCGGCTGCTGGCGATCGCCGTACCGCCACAGGGGAACGCGGCTCAGTCGATCACGAACAAGCCGCGCTATCAGGAGCTGGCCCAGCAGTGGGGGTTGCTGGCGCGTGAGCAGGGTGTGTGCGGATGTCACGTCCATGTCGACGTATCTGACAAAGAGACAGCCGTCCGCGTCAGCAATCACATCCGGCCGTGGCTACCCGCCCTCCTCGCGCTGACGACCAATTCGCCGATCTATCTGGGTCAGGACACCGGTTTTGCGAGCTGGCGTTGGTTGATGACCACTCGGTGGCCTTGTTCGGGTCCACCGCCGTACCTGGAGTCGGTTGAGCACTATGACGCGTTGGTGGCGATGCAACTCGCGGCCGGCACTCTGATCGACGAGCGGATGGTCTATTGGGACGTCCGGCCGTCTTCGCACCTGCCAACCGTGGAGGTGCGGGTCAGCGACGTTCCGCTCACTATCGACGAGACGGTGGTGCTGGCGACGCTCATCCGTGCCCTGGTGATGACTGCGCTCGAGGACGGCTCGAATGGCCCGACCCTGCAGCCCGAGATGCTGCGGACGGCGTACTGGCTCGCGACTCGCGACGGGCTGAACGGCAAGGGGCTGGACGCCCAGACTGGCGAGCCGATGCCGATGGCTGACGTAGTCAAGCGTTTGCGTAGGTATGTGGAGCCGGCGCTGCAGGAGCTCGACGCGGTGGAGCTGGTGGATGAGGGGATCGAGCGGACGATCGTGGACGGCAACGGCGCGGTCAAACAGCGCAAGGCCTTCCGTGAGGGCAGTGACTTCACCGCCCTCACGGAAGTGCGGCCTTAACCCCGCAGGAAGTCCTCTAGCCCGTGCAGGTCGTCGGTGTTGAGGTAGTCGACTCCGGCGGCACGCAGCTCGCCCCATAGCGCCTCGCGAGCGGCGCCTGGCAAGTCGGGCGTCTCCCAGAAGCGCACCTTGTAGCCGGCGTGGTGCGCGGTCCCCACGATGTCGTGCAGCTTGGTCCGCTCGGCCGCCGGAATCGGGCCCAGACCACGCCAGGTGAAGTTGTTCGACCAGTTGTCACTGACCAGCGGCATCAGCGCTGCGGGCATCCCTGACTGCAGATCACCCAGTCGGCCGTCGTAACCGGCGTACCGGACCTTCTGTGCCTTCAGCACGTCCAGCGGCCGGTTGCCGCTGATCACCGAGGTCACAGCGCCCTTGCGGACGTGCCCGTTGACGAACGTCGTGCTGATGCCGCGGTACTTCTGCAGTGCCTTGTCGATCGCGGCGTACGTCGAAGGCCCGTCGCTCTTGATGTCGATCAGCAACTGGAAGTCGCGGCCGTTCTTGTACACCTGCCCGTGGTTCGACCGGACCCGATCGGCCAGCGGCTTCAGGTACAGGCTCTCGAGGTTGCGGCCCGGCACAGCGGCGTCCAGGTCATGAGCGACCCGCAGCTCACCGTCGACCAGCCACACGTCCGCCTCGACGCTGTTGAACCCACGATCCAATGCGTCCTGCAGCGGCCGTCGGTGGTCGTAGTCGTTATGTGCATGCGCTGACGACAACGCCCGTACGGCCGGAGCCTCGTACGCGCGCGGCAGTCGCAGGCCGTCCTGCCGTACGACGTCGCGCACCCGGTCGGGGTAGTCACTGATGATCCCGTCGACACCCTGGTCGATGAACCACTGGATGGTGGCCGGATCGTCGACCGTCCACGGAATGACCTTCAGGCCGGCCTTGTGCGCGGCCTTGACCGTGTCCTTGGTGAAGTACGGCCGGAACGCCGGGTCGGTGATCTTCCCACCCTGCGGGAAGCCGTCGACCGGGGAGATCGCCGAGGCGCCGAACGACTTGACGGCCTTGATCGGGTCGCCGCCGAAGTCGTCGATGTCGATACCGCCCAGCCACGGCGACTTGCCGGGCTTGCCGACCTGCAGGAAGTCGTAGTTGTCCAGCGCGACCAGCGGCAGCTCCGGCATCACCTGGTGCATCCGCATCAGCGAGCTCCAGTCGAAGCTCTGGATGGTGACCTGGTTCGCGATGTGGGCCTTGCGGATCTCCTGGGCGACCACCTGGACGAACTGCTCCATCGGCGCGGTCTGGGTCGGCGAACCGGCCTCGACCTTGGTCTCGACGTTCAGCTTGACGCCATCGGCGTGGTAGCGGTGCACGAGCGCGAACACGTCGCGCAGCTCCGGCATGCGGGCGCCCGGGTCAGGCTGCTGGCCGGGGAAACCGGACTGCGGCAGCGAACCGCAGTCGAGCTGCTTGACCTGCTTCAGCGTCAGCGTGTTGATGAACTTGCCGACGTACGGGTACTCCGGGTCGTTCGGCGTGTAGGGCGCAGTGTCGCGGCACTTGCTCCCGGTGACCTGGCGGTCGTGGGTGACCACGGCGTACCCGTCCTGGGTGATCTGGACGTCGAGCTCCAGCGTGCTGACGCCGAGCTCGAGGCCGCGCGAGAACGACGCGATCGTGCTCTCCACGGTGAGGCCGAGACCACCGCGATGGCCCTGGATGTCGAAGTCGGCATGCCTGGCCGAGGCGG
Organism: Kribbella sp. NPDC055071; assembly: GCF_053608045.1. Lineage (NCBI taxonomy): Bacteria > Bacillati > Actinomycetota > Actinomycetes > Propionibacteriales > Kribbellaceae > Kribbella > Kribbella sp. NPDC055071. The sequence goes on along the minus strand of NZ_JBSGUS010000007.1, from coordinate 206,406 downwards.
GCGCCGCGGGCAGCAGCAGTCCGGCCACGAGGGCGGCCGCCAGGGTGCTGGCTGGTAACGCGCGATGAAGGGTTCGCACGAGAGAACCTTTCCGAAGGGGACGGGCGGATGCACCCGAGGCTTGCCGCCGCAGGCATACCCGTGTCTTCGTGAAGGTAGCCGACACAAGGCCGACCGATGACCGCCACATGTCGCATGGCGGTCACAGCGTGAGAGCAGTTGCTACCGGCAACAGCTGGCCACGGTGGTGCCGGGAGGATTAATGGTGTCGGACCGGGAAGCGCCTCACGGCGCGTGGCCGCTCGTAGCGGCTAATTTTGGGACCCGGGGCTTGCACCGGCCCGACACCTCCAACAGTATAACCGCCACCGCCAGGGTTGCTCAAACCCCTGTACTGCAAGGGGTTTTCGCCATACCACCCCAAGTCAAGTGGCGCAACTACCAGAGGTGTCCGGCGCGTTCGGAGCGGGCCGCGGCCTGCAGCTGATCGGCCATCTCGACGAGTTTCGACGCCGACAACACGCGGTCGTGACCGTCGTCCGCGAGGTGTGCACGCCCGGTCGCGACAATCCGGGCGAACGCCGCCGCCCGGTCCAGCGTCGTGGCGAAGTCCCCGGTCGCGACACCCCGCAGTACGGCGTCGACCATGTCCCGCACTTCGGCCGGTCCGGGCGGCTCGGCGACACCCGCGACCACCGCGTGGACCTCGGCGTACCGGCGTCCCGCGGCGAACTCGCGGGAGACCTCGTCAGCGTTGGAGTGCACCCACGAGCGCAACAGATACAGCCGCCACAGCGATCCGGGCAGCGAGTCGGCGGGGGAGTCGGACCACAGCTCGGCCAGCTCGTCCAGACCGTAGTCGTCGGCCAGCTTGACCACCCGCGCGTGCACCTCGGCATCCTCGGAGTTGCGGACGCCCCGCACCAACAGCTCAGCCGTCCGGTGCGCCACTTCGGTCACGGCCGCCGGATCGGCGGCACCGGGAAGCGACTCGAACAACTTGTTGCCAGGCAGAATCGGCCGGCGCGGATTGGGCGTACTCACGGCCTCCATGGTGCCTGATCCGCCCTACCCGCGCATGCCGAGCCCGAAATCACGTTGCGCGCGCTGGTGTACTGGAGCCGTGATTCCTCTCGACACCTCACCCGAGGCCCTGGCACTGCGGACCGCGTACGACGAACAGATCCGTTCCCGCCCCGGCAGTCCGAACGGCGGCGGAGTCGTTGAGCGGGTCGGCCCGCTGATCCGCAAGATCGGCTTCGAGGGTGACGGCTTTCTGCTCTACCCCGATCTGGGTGGCCTCGACGGCGACGAGTTGGACCGGCTGATCGCGGACCAGGCCGAGTACTTCCAGAAGCTGGGCAAGAAGGTCGAGTGGAAGTACTACACGTACGACGCTCCGGCCGATCTGCCGGAGCGGTTGGTCAAGGCCGGGTTCGTGCCGGAGGACGACGAGTGCGTGCTGATCGGCGACGTGGCCGAGTTGCCGACCGACGTCGTACTGCCGGCGGGGATCCGGATCCGCGAGATCAGTTCGCAGGCGGATCTGGAGCGGATGCAGGTGATGGAGGAAGAGGTCTGGGGGCACTCGCATGCGTGGCTGCCGGGTGCGCTCAGCGCGGCCATCGTGGACGACGACCCGGCGGTCGTGATCGTGGCCGAAACCGATGAGGACGAGCCGACGGTCGTCTGTGCCTCGTGGATCCGGTTCCACACCGGGACCGAGTTCGGGTCGCTGTGGGGCGGCTCGACGCTGCCGGAGTGGCGCGGGCGTGGCATCTACCGGGCTCACGTGGCCTACCGACGCAATCTGGCAGCTGAGCGCGGCTACCGGTACCTCCAGGTCGACGCGTCGCCGGACAGTCGTGGAATCCTCGCCCGGCTCGGACTGCGACCGGTTGCGGTGAGCGTTCCCTACATCCGGCAGGCCGTCGAAACACCCGCCTGACCGGTACGCTCGGTGGTATGGCGGGTGGACGGGGCCAACTGGCGAAGAACCTGGTGAAGTACGGCGTGCGCTACGGGCCGCTGGCGGTCGAGGCGATCCGGCACGGGCGTGAGCCGGCTCAGCAGGCGATGCAAGCTGCCCTGGCCAAGCGTTCGGCGCGGAAGAAGGCGCTCGAGCACGCCCTGACGGTCCGCGACGGTTCGTTGCTCAAGGTCATCAAGGAAGGCCAGGCGATCTTCTTCGTCTTCTCCGGCGACGCGATCGTGACCACCTACCCGTCGGTGCCGTCCTCGTCGTACCCGGAGCTTCTCCGCCACGCCGACCTGGACAAGCGCGAGTCCGCGGCCATCCTGGTCGCCCGGAAACCCAAGATCGGCGCTCACCTCCCCAAGATTCGCCGTCGCTAGCTCCGGAAGCTTGACGCGGGCGTAACATTCGCGACCCGGCTGGGCAACAGGCGGGACGCAGAGTGGAAGGACGATTCCACGAGGGAGGGCGTCCGCATGCTCTGGAAGATCAGGACCGAACTCGCCGACCGGCCCGGTGCGCTGGCCGAACTCGCTGCACGGTGTGGTGCGGACGACATCAACATCCTCAGCCTGGAGGTCTTCACCGCCGAGACCGGTGCGGTAGACGAGCTGGTGGTCTCGACCGGCGTCGGCTGGACCGCGGACGACCTGACCGCGCTGGTGGCCGAGGCCGGCTGCGCCCGTACGACGGTCCGCCCGTGCCAGGCCGCCGTACTGAGTGACGGGCCGACCCGCTACCTCCGCGCCGTACTGCGGTTGCTCGACGACCCGATGTCGGTCGACGAGGAGCTTGGCAACCTGCAGGGCTTCGACGAGTACACGCCGGCGGAGTGGGCTCGTGCCGAAGCACTGGTCGAGATCGCGAGCCGGATCGCCGGTCAGGCCGAGGTGGTCGAGGGTCCGCGGCCGGGCAGCGGCGTACCCGAGCTGCGGAAGGCGACCGTCGAGGACGCGGACGCCGTGGTCGCGATGCACGACAGGTGCTCGTACGAGAGCCGCACCCGGCGGTACCACGTGCCGATGCCGAAGCTGACCGCCCGTACGGCGCGACACCTGTCCGCGCCCGCGGGTGGCGTGTCGATCGTCGCGTCCCTGGACGACGCAGTGATCGGGATGGCGACGGCCGCGCCGTGGGAGGAGCTGGGGACTACGACCATGGAGGTCGCCGTCCTCGTGGAGGACGGCTGGCAAGGGCAGGGTCTGGGGCTGCGGATGCTGCGCCAGCTTGTCGGCGAAGCCCGCGCGCTCGGGGCGGACCGGGTCGTCTGCATGGTCCAGCCGGAGAACCACGCGATGTTGCGCACTCTGGAGCGTCTGCGGATGCGATCCAGGGTCATCCGGGACGGCGACAACCTGATGGTGACCGTCGCCTTGTCCGACGAGAGCCTGTCTAATGCGGTGGATCGGGCGCACGTGCAATATCGTCTGACGCGTGCCACCCCCACCCATCGGTCGCAATCCGCACGGTCTGCTGGTCAACCTGCCCGCGAGCACACGCTCGCCGCTCTTTCAGCTCTTCAGCCGCATTCTGGTGGCGTTGGGGCTGTTGACCGTGATGGTGCTGATCGTGGTGGTCGACCGTGACGGCTACCGGGACAGCTACGACGGCCGCGTCGGCCTGATCGACAGCATCTACTACGCGACTGTCACGCTCACCACGACCGGGTACGGCGACATCACGCCGGTGACGCCCGCTGCCCGGCTGGTGAACGCCTTCATCGTCACACCGCTGCGCATCGCGTTCCTGGTGGTCCTGGTCGGTACGACACTGGAAGTCCTGGCCAACGAGGGCCGCCGGATCATGCGCGACACACGATGGAGGAAGCGGATGAAGGACCACACCGTGGTCGTCGGCTACGGCACCAAGGGCCGCTCCGCCGTCCAGACGCTGATCAGCAACGGGGTCAAGCGCGACGACATCGTGGTGATCGACCCGCGGGCACAGGCGATCGGTGACGCGGGCAACGACCAGATCGCCGCCTTCCACGGCGACGCGACGAACCGGACCGTACTGCGCCGGGCCGAGGTGACGTCCGCGCGCGATGTAATCGTGACAACCGACCGCGACGATTCTGCGGTGCTCGTCACGCTGGCGGTGCGGCAGCTCAACCCGAACGCGCACGTGGTCGTGGCGGTCCGTGAAGAGGACAACGTCCCGCTGCTGCGGCAGAGCGGCGCGGATGCTGTGGTCACGTCGTCCGAGGCGGTCGGGCGGTTGCTCGGCCTGTCCGCGGTCAGTCCGAACCTCGGTGAGGTCATGGAGGACCTGCTGACGTACGGCGAAGGCCTCGAGGTAGCCGAACGCCCCGTCCTCGGACGTGAGGTGGGCAAGCCCCCGTCCGCGGTGCCGGACCGCGTCGTGTCCGTCGTGCGCGATGGCACGGTCTACCGCTACTACGACTCGAACGTCTCGGTACTCGCCGCCGGCGACAAGCTCATCGTCGTACGCCCCGCCAAAGAAACCCCTTGGGCCGAGCGCCCAGGTGCTGAGGAGCAGGACGAATAAGAGGGATTCAGAACCCTCAAAGAACCAACAGAAAGACAAGAACAATAGGTTCTTGTCAGGGATGTGCGGGCAAGACGGTCACCGCTGCGCGGCGGCTGTCTTGGTTGCCGCCTGCGCGGCGGCTGTCCTGGTTGCCGCCTGCGGCGGGGGCGCGGGCGGTGGATCCGCCGGTGGGGTGGTTTGCGCCCCGCCCGCCGCCGGCTGCGGTCCGGCTACTCGACCCGGGCCGGGGTGAGCTGGCCGATTTCGGGGGCCGGCCCCCGAAGTAGGGGGTTGCGGACCGTGAATATGAGTGTGCAACCCCGGATTTGAGGGGTCGGCCCCTGAAATGGGGCCTGTTCGGGGCGGTCGGGCTGATTCGGCGGGCTCCCCGCGGACGGCCCCGACCGAACCACAGTCCCTCCGCAAGGCCTGATCCAACCACGCCCTCTGGCGCACACCAGATGGGCGGCGGCCCCACCATCCGCGCGCCCGCCGAAGGCGGCAACAGGTCTGCGGCCGCGCAGCGGTGAGCGTCTTGGCCAGATCCCTCACAAGTATCGATGTTTCTCTATTTTTGAGGCCTTTTCCTTGCCTGGAGAGGGTGAGGCGAGGTTTGCGTTCTGGCGGTAAGGGTTGAGGGGGGTGGGGCGGGGGCACGACTATCCGGGGTATGGGTGAGGGGGGTGGGTTTCGGGCTGCGCTGGGTGTGCCGGAGTTTCGTGGGGTGTGGTTGGGGGAGGCGCTGTCGCAGGTTGGGGATCAGCTTGCCCGGGTTGCGCTCTCGGTGCTTGTGTTCGACCGGACCGGGTCGGCGGCATTGGCCGCGCTGACGCTTGGGCTCAGCTACACCCCTGCGTTCATCGGATCCGCCTTGCTGTCCGGTCTGGCCGATCGGCTGCCGCGGCGCGAGGTGATGATCGGCTGCGACCTCATCTGCGTCGCACTCGTCGTCCTGATGGCCGTCCCCGGAATGCCGTTGGCCGTCGTGTGTGCGGCGATGGCCGGGGTCGCGTTGGTCGGAGGTCCGTTCCGCGCCGCGCGGCTGGCGCTGCTTCCGGAGATGCTGACCGGCGAGGCGTACGTGAGTGCGCTCGCGATCCGGAGCATGACGATCCAGACCGCACAACTGCTCGGCTTCGCGGCCGGCGGTCTGGCCGTCGCCTTGCTGAACCCACGCGTCGCGCTGCTCGTCGACGCCGCCACGTTCCTGTGCTCGGCCCTGATCCTGCGCATCACGGTACGACGACGCCCGGCACCAGCAGGTGGGGTACGACGGAGCTTCTGGTCGTCCATGGCCGATGGAGCGCAGGTGATCCGATCGATCCCGGGACTACCGGCGCTGTACATCCTCGGCATGCTGGCCGGTCTCTACATCGGCCCTGAAGGACTCGCCGCCGCCTGGGTCGCCGAGCTGCACGCTCCGCCCGTGACCATCGGCCTCTTGATGGGTGCACCCGCGGCCGGACTGGTCCTTGGCGCCTGGCTCTTCACCAGGTACGTCGATCCCGCGCACCGACCCCGGTGGACAGGACCGCTCGCGGTCGGGGCCGGCGCCGTCCTCATGCTTTGTTTCGTCAAGCCTGGTGTGGTTCTCGTGCTGGTGATCCTGGTGCTGAGTGGCGTGTTCACGGCGTACCAGGTGCAGGTTGGTGCGACGTTCGGCCGGGAGACGCCCGCCGAGCACCGGGCCCAGGTGATGGGTTTGCTGAACTCCGGCGTACTCACCGCGCAGGGTCTCGGCGTCCTTCTCGCCGGTCTGCTCGCGGATCGGATCGGTGTCGCGCACACGGTCGCTGTAGCCGGTGCAGTCGGAGCGGTGATCGCGGCGGCAACCACTCCTCGGGTCACCGCCGCTCAGGTGATCAGTACTCCCAAGCGCGACGCATGAGCAGCCCCTCTCCTCGGATGGATCATCACTTCAGACGGTAGGGGAGCGGGAGGTTTCGACCGCTGGTCTCGCGCGCGTGCGCAAAGCCTTGACTCGGACTGGCGGGGCGCCCTAGTCTCGGCGCTGTAAACGATTACAAGAACGATTACAGGAGGTCGGCGTGAGTCGTCCGACGATCGCTGGGGTGGCTCGGTCGGCCGGGGTCTCGGTGGCGTCGGTGTCCCGCGTCCTGAACGGGCTGCCCGCGACCGAGGAGATGGTCGAGCGGGTGCAGCGCGCGGTCGAGGAGCTCGGGTACGTCCCGGACGCACGAGCCCGCTCGCTGAAGGTCGGCCGGACGTTCCAGCTGACGCTCGCGGTCGCCGACGTCGGCAACCCGGTGTACGTGACGATGATGCGCGCCGTCGAGGAGGTCGTGTCCGCGGCCGGCTATCGGCTCGTGGTGACCACGACCGGACCTGACGTGGTGGACGAGGTCGCGCTGGTCCGGGGGATGGCTCGCGGGTACGCCGACGGTCTGGTGATCAGCCCGATCCGGGTCGACGACGATCTGATCAAGTCGATCCGCGAGTGCGAGGTCCCGGTGGTCGTCGCCGGAAACGTCCCGGCCAAGGCCGGGGTCGACACCGTCCGGGCCAATTCGCCCAAAGGCATTCTGCTGGCGATCGAGCACTTGATTGCCCAAGGCCGCAAGGAGATCGCGTTCGTGAACGGACCCGCGGACACGGTTCCCGGGACGGCACGTGCGAAGGGATTCGCCGACGCGATGAAGCAGTTCAAGCTGCGGTCGGCCGGCGAGATCGAGGCCGCCGACTTCACGTTCGCCGCCGGGCGGGCCGCGGGGAAGAAGCTGTTCGCGAAGAATCGTCCGGGCGCGGTGCTCTGCGCCAACGATCTGCTCGCCGTCGGCGTGATGCACGAGCTCGCCGGGTACGGTCTCGACGTACCGGGCGATGTCGCCGTGGTGGGGATGGACGACAGCGAGTTGGCCGAACAATGTTTTCCGCCCCTGACGAGTGTGAACCTGGGGTCTGCCGAGCGGGGACGACGGGCCGCCGAGTTGCTGTTGGCAAGGATCGAGGACAACACCCGGACGCCGCGGCGGATCGTCGTACAACCGTCGTTGAGTGTGCGGAGATCGACGTGACGGCGACGATGACGGCACCGGCGCCGGTGCGGAAGGCCGGCAGGCCACGACAGAACCGGGAAGCGATCTTCCTGTTCCTGCCCGCGCTGCTTCCGGTCCTGCTACTGAGCGTCTACCCGCTGATCCGCGGGATCGCGCTCGGCTTCACCGACGCCCGCGCGGGGCTCAACGTCGACACCAACTTCATTGGCTTCGGCAACTTCTCCAAGCTTCTGCACAACGGCCTGTTCTGGGACTCGTTCCGGATCGGCGTGGTCTGGACGCTGTCGGTCACGATCCTCCAATTCGTTGCGGCGCTCGGGCTGGCGTTGTTGCTCAACACAAACATCAGGTTCCGCGGCGTCGCCCGCACGATCGCGTTGATCCCGTGGGCGATGCCCCCGGTCGTCGTCGCGATCATGTGGCGACTGCTGCTGCATCCGACCAACGGCCCGGTCAACGAGATCCTGCAGAACCTGCACCTCACCGACCACCCGATCAACTTCCTCGGCAACTTCAGTACGGCGTTGCCGGCCGTGATCGTGGTCGGTATCTGGGTCGGCATGCCGATGACGACCGTGACTCTGCTGGCCGGACTGCAAGGCATCGACCGCACGTTGTACGAAGCGGCCGCGGTCGACGGAGCAGGCGCGTGGAGCCAGTTCTGGAACATCACGCTGCCGCAGCTGCGGACCGTGATCGTCGCGATCACCAGCCTGGACATGATCTGGAACTTCAACTCGTTCGGCCTGGTCTACGTCCTGACCGCGGGCGGTCCGGGCGGCAAGACGATGCTGCCGATGCTGTTCGCCTACAACGAGGCGTTCCGGTACGGGAACTTCGGTATGGCCGCCGCGATGGGTGACGTGATGGTCGTGATCATCATCGCGTTCCTGGCCTTCTACCTGCGGAACCGCTTGCGGAGCGAAGCATGAGGACGCGACCGACGACCCGGGCCCTGCAGTACGTCGCGGTGCTCTGCTACCTGGTCTTCCTCGGGTTTCCCCTGCTCTGGTTGATCTCCAGCTCGCTGAAGTCGCCGCAGGAGTTCGCGACCATCACGCCGACGCTGCTGCCGAAGAACCTCGACTTCTCCAACTACAGCGACGCCCTGAGCGAGCAAGGCCTGATCCGGGGACTCGGCAACAGTCTGCAGATCTCGGTCCTCACCACGATCCTGGTGCTGATCGTGTCGCTGCCGGTGTCGTATGCGCTGGCCCGGTTCCGCAGCCGGCTCCGGCCGCTCACGAACGGCTGGATCCTGGTCAGCCAGGTGTTCCCGGTGATCCTGATCGTGATCCCGCTGTTCATGATCCTGCGGCCGCTGCACCTGACCAACACGATCGCCGGCGTGGTGATCGTCTACATGGTCTGGTCGCTGCCGTTCGCGCTCTGGATGCTGCAGGGGTACGTCGCCGCCGTGCCGCGCGAGCTGGAAGAGGCCGCGTCGGTCGACGGCGCGAGCCGAGTGCGGACGATCGTCTCCATCGTGCTGCCGTTGCTGCGGCCGGGGCTGATCGCGACGGCGATGTTCACCTTCATCTCGTCCTGGAACGAGTTCTTCTTCGCCCTGGTCCTCCTGCAGGATCCACAACTCAAAACGCTTCCGTTGGTGCTCGCCCGCTTCGTCGGCGCCGAGGGCCAGGTCCAATTCGGCCCACTCGCCGCCGCTTCGGTGCTGGCGACCGTCCCCAGTCTCGTGTTCTTCGCGTTCCTCCAGCGCCGATTGACATCGGGACTGCTGAGTGGCGCAGTGAAAGGTTAGGAGAGGTAATGAAGAAGGTCATGACCGCGTTGCTCGCGGCGAGCGCTCTGGTGACGCTCGCCGCGTGCGGTGGCAACAGCAACGACAGTTCAGGGTCGGGTGACTCGAGCGAGAAGGTGACGCTGAAGTTCCAGAGTCTCGCCTTCCAGAAGACGACTGTCGACGCGACCAAGAAGATCGTCGCGGACTGGAACGCCGCCAACCCGAACATCCAGGTCGAGTACGTCCAGGGCAGCTGGGACTCGGTACACGACCAGCTCGTCACCCAGTTCCAGGGTGGGACCGCGCCGGACATCATCCACGACGAGTCCGCCGACATCACCGGTTTCATCAACCAGGGCTACCTGGCGGACCTCTCGCCGTACCTGAGCCAGTCGACCAAGGACGCCGTCTCGCAGGGCGTCTGGGACACGGTCTCCACTGACGGCAAGGTGTACGCCGCTCCGACCCTGATGCAGTCGTACGTCGTCCTCGCGAACTCCACGCTGCTCAAGCAGGCCGGCATCACCGCGACCGGTGATTCGCTGACCTGGGACGACCTCGCCGCCGATGCCAAGAAGCTGACTGCGGCCGGCAAGTACGGACTCGGCTGGGGCTTGAAGAGCCCGACCGCGACCGTGCTGAACCTGGGCATGAACTTCGACGGGAAGTTCTTCGACGGTAGCGGCAAGGATGCCACGGCGACGATCGGCGACCCGGAGCTCGAGGTGCCGAAGCGGATCCACGCGATGGCGTACGACGACAAGTCGATCGACCCGACCTCGCTGACCCAGAGCGCGTCCGACGTACTGCCCGGGTTCTACGCCGGCAAGTACGCAATGATTGTCGCTGGCAACTATGTCGCGCAGCAGATCCTCGAAGAGGCGCCGAAGACCTTCCAGTGGGAGGTGCTGCCGCCGCTGAAGGGCACCAGCACCAAGCAGGCCGCGAACCCACAGACCCTGTCGGTGCCGGCCGAGGGCAAGCACATCGAGCAGTCGGCGAAGTTCATCGACTACTTCATGAAGGCCGAGAACCTGGCGGCGGTCGGCCAGGGCGACTGGCTGATCCCGACCACGCAGGCCGCCCGGGACGCGATCCTCAAGGCGACCGGCGGCAAGAACGGCTGGCAGCAGACGCTTGCGACCGGCAACGACCTGACCAAGGCGCCGTTCCAGAGCGTGGAGAACTACCCGAAGTGGAAGGACCAGATCGCGACGCCGGCGCTGCAGGAGTACCTGGCGAACAAGACCGATCTGGCCGCACTCGGCAAGAAACTGAGCGATGGATGGGGTCAGGTCAACCAGTGAAGTCCCAGCTGGAAAGCAAGTCGGTAGGTGCCCTCGTCGGTTCCGCGGTCGGTGACGCGATCGGTGGAGCCGTCGAGGGCTGGACCCCGGCGGCGATCCGGGAACGGCACGGCGGCTGGGTGACCGGCATCGTCGGTCCGTGGTACGACGATTGGCGTACCGCCCGGCCGATTGCGCCGTACCACAAGGGCGATGGGCACATCACCGACGACACGTTGATGACGCACGCCCTGGTCGAGGTGTACGACGAACTCCGCACCCACCTCGACGCCTACTCGATCGCCGACGTACTGGTCCCGAAGATGATCAACGGCCCGCGCTGGGTGCCCGAGCTGGAGGCGGACGCGCTCCTCCTCCAGCGGGTGTTCCTGGCCGAGAAGTGGCTGGTCGCCCGGCTTCACTACGGGCATGTCGACCCACGCGAGGCCGGTGTCGGCAACATCGTCAACTGCGGCGCGGCCATGTACGTGGCGCCGGTCGGCATCGCCAACGCGGGTGACCCGGAGGGCGCGTACGCCGAGGCGATCGAGCTGGCGGGAGCGCATCAGTCGAGCTACGGGCGGGAGGCGGCCGGGGTGTTCGCGGCCGCCGTCGCCGCCGCGATGACACCCGGCGCGACCGCAGCCTCAGCAGTGGAGGCGGCGGTGGGCCTGGCCAAGGACGGCACTCGGAGGGCCGTCGAGGCGGTGGCCGAAGCGGCGAACGGCGTGACCGACTGGGAGCAGGCGATTCCCCTGCTGCGTAAGGCGATCGAGCCCTTCGACACGGTCGGACCGGACTATCGCGACCAGTCGTTGGACGCCCGCCGGCCGAGCCGGACGAAGGCGATCGAGGAGCTGCCGGTCGCGCTCGGATTCGTGCTCGTCTCGGAAGGCGACGTACGCCGAGCAGTCCTCGGCGGCACCAACTACGGGCGCGACGCCGACTCGATCGCGTCGATGGCCGGCGCGATCACGGGCGCGCTGTCGGGGCTGAGCGGCGTACCAGCAGACTGGGCGGCCGAGATTGCCGCGGCGAGCAAGACCGACCTCGAGGCGCCGGGCCGGGTGATGGTCTCGGTCGCCCTCGAGCTCCGCGACGCCGACGCGCGTCGATGGGCCCGGCGGACCGAAGTACTGGAGAATTTGACGAGATGAGACTGACCTGGGTGCAGCCGGAGGACCTGCTGCCGCACCAACTGGTCCAATCGCGCTCCGAGGGCGTCGACGTCACCGATGTGCAGGCACGCTGGCTGACGGGCGGCGGCACGACGGATGCCCCGGCCTCGGGCGCGACCGACGAGCCGGCGACCCCCAAGCTGCGGGCCCTGGCCCGTGAGCTGCTGGACGAGTTGGACGCGCGGACCTCGGCCTGGCGCGAGCCGGAGATTCCGGAGCTGCCGACACTGGGCGAGCCTGCGGACCTGGAGCGGCGGACGCTCAACGCCTGGCTCGGGCGGGCCGCCGGGAACCTGCTCGGCAAGCCGGTGGAGAAGATCCCGCGCGAGGGCATCAGGGAGATCCTCGAGACGTCCGGTCAGTGGCCGCTGACGCAGTACATCACCGCTGTCGGCGTACCCGATGACGTACAGCAGCGGTGGCCGTGGAACCGGCGGTCGAAACCGACCAGCCTGCGCGAGGTCATCGACGGGATGCCCGAGGACGACGACCTCAACTTCGCCATCCTCGCGCTGCGGATGCTGACAGACCACGGGTCGGAGCTGACCACCGAGGACGTCGCCGCGGCCTGGCTGAACGACCTTCCGGCCGGTCGGGTCTTCACCGCCGAACGTGTTGCCTACCGCAACCTTCTCGACGGTGTCGAGCCAGCGAAGGCTGCCCTGGTGGCGAATCCGTTCCGCGAATGGATCGGCGCGCAGATCCGGACCGACGCCTACGGCTGGACCCATCCCGGTGACCGGACCGCCGCCGCCCGGCTCGCCCTCGTCGATGCCCGGCTGAGTCACACCGGCGCGGGCGTCGACGGCGCGCTCTGGGTCGCGGCGATGTCGGCTGCCGCCCTGGTGCTGGATTCGCCACGCGATGTGGTCGTGGCTGGACTCGACGTAGTGGACGCGGACGGGGCGATCGCGCGGGCGGTCCGGTTCGGACTGGCGCTCGAGGATCTGACGCTGGATGACGCGCTCGATGCCCTGCACGCGGAATACGGCGACCTGCACTGGGTACATGCAGTGAACAACACCGCGCTCACGGCTTACGCGTTGACCGCCCCGGACTTCGGCGCCGCGATCGGACGCGCGGTGATGGGTGGGTGGGACACGGACTCGGTCGGCGCGACTGTCGGTGCGGTGTTTGGCGCGGTCCGCGGCGTTCCGGCAGAGTGGTCCACACCACTGGACAACCGGGTGACCACAAGTCTCCCGGGGATGGACCAGATCGCGATCACCGAGCTGGCACGAAGGACCGTGGAGGTAGCCCGGCGTGGAGCCTGAAGTAGTCCCCGACGTAGTTGTTGTCGGGAGCGCGAACGTCGACCTGGTGTTGCCGGTCCAGCACATTCCGCGCCCAGGCGAAACGGTTCTCGCGGGAGTCATGACCCGCGGACCCGGGGGTAAGGGCGCGAACCAGGCCGCCGCCTCGGCGCGGGCCGGTGCACGGACGGCGATGGTGGCTTCACTCGGCGCTGACGACGGTGGTGCGCTGCTGCGCGACGCGCTGGGCGGCGCCGGAGTGGACCTCTCGCTGGTCTCGTCCAGCCAGGCCCCGACCGGTACGGCGATCATCACGGTCGAGGAGAGTGGTGAGAACTCGATCGTCGTCGCTCCAGGCGCCAACGGCGAGCTGACCCTGTCCTCGGAGGCCGCGGCCGCCGTCGGTCGAGCGAAGGTTGTGCTCGCCCAGCTGGAGATCCCGTTCGTAACCGTCGGACAGGCCGCCGCGGCGAGCTCCTACTTCATCCTCAACGCCGCCCCGGCTGCCGAGCTGTCGGACGATCTGCTCGCCGAGGTCGATCTGCTCGTGGTGAACGAGACAGAGGCGGAGGCGATCGCCGGTTCGGACCGGTCCGCGCTGCTGAAGAAGGTGCCGGCCGCCGTGGTCACGCTGGGCGCGGCCGGAGCGGTGATTCTGGCCCGCGGTGAGGACGAGATCGCGGTGCCCGGCGTACCGGTCGAGGTTGTTGACACGACGGCCGCCGGAGACACGTTTTGCGGGGTGCTGGCGGCAACTTTGGCTGCCGTGTCAGCTACCGGATCACATGCTGGCGCGTTCTCCGGAACTGACCTGACGAATGCCGTTCGACGCGCTACGGTGGCTGCGTCATTGAGTGTTCAGGCCGCGGGGGCCATCGCCTCCGTGCCTCACGGGGATGCGATCGACGCGCGCTACGCGGAGGTGTACCTGTGAATCCGCTCGAGCCGCGGCCCATCGATCTCCCCGCCCGGGTGGATCTCGGGCTCCGGGCCGACCTGTCCTTCCTGGACGACGCCAAGATCCTCGGCGCTCCGGAGGACCCGGCCGACCTGCCGCGGTGGCGCGCCAAGCTGGCGGAATGGTTTGTCGGCGCCTCCGAACGGACCGTCTACGACGGATCGCACTACGCGGTCCCGGAGCGCGAATGGACCCAGACGGCGTACTCGGTGGCGCTCGTCTGGCTCTGGGACGACCAGCTGTACGACGTGACAACGGGGAAGTTCACGCCGGACAAGTTCGTCCAGCGCGGTCTCGACGACTTCGGCGGGTACGACGCGGTCGTGTTGTGGCACGCGTATCCGGTGATCGGGATCGACTCGCGCAACCAGTTCGACTTCTACCGGGACGCGCCGGGGCTGCGGGCACTGATCGATGACCTGCATCGCCTTGGTCTGAAGGTGTTCTTCGACTACAACCCGTGGGACGTCGGCACTCGCCGGGCCGCGCGCTCCGACGCCGACGAGTTCGCCGCGCTGGTGACCGAGTACGACGTCGACGGCGTCTTCCTGGACACGTTGAAGGAAGGCGATCCGGCCTTCACCCGCGCGCTACGCACGGCGAATCCGGCCATCGCGCTGGAGGGCGAGTCACGGTTGCCGATGGCAAGGATCGGCGATCACGCGCTGTCCTGGGCCCAGTGGTTCGCCGATACTCAGGCTCCGGGTGTCCTGCGTGCGCACCTGTTCGAGCGTCGGCACATGATGCATCACACCCGTCGATGGAACCGTGATCACAGCGACGAGTTGCAGTCCGCCTGGGTCAACGGCGTCGGCATGCTCGTCTGGGAGTCGGTCTTCTCCGCGTGGGTCGGTTGGAACGCGCGCGACCGGGCGACCCTGCGCCGGATGGTTGCCGCGCAACGCGCATTCGCGCCGGTGCTGATCAACGGCGACTGGATCCAGCTGACCCCCGAGGTTCCGGACAAGGCCCGCGAGCACGGTGTCTACGGGTCGCGGTTCGACCTGGCCGACATCACCTTGTGGACGTTGATCAACCGCGACGACGAAGACTTCGACGGCATTGTGCTCAGGTCGGAGGACCAGGTCGGCGATTGGTACGACGTGACGTCCGGGGTGCCGATCACCGCCGACGACGACGGCGTTCACCTGGTTGTGCCCGGGCGAGGCGTCGCCGGGATCCTTCGGGTCGGCGCCACCGCGGGCTCGTCGTGCCGGACGACCGCTCGTCGGCTGGGGACGATGCCGCGACCACACGTCAAGGACTCCGCGTTCCCGATGCGACCCGCCCAGCTGGTGCAGCCGCCGGCGGTTGCCGGTGACGCGGAGATCGGTGCGGTGGTCGTCGTGCCGGCGGGGGAGCGGGTGCTGAAGGTGCGGCACCGGCGTCGCGAGACCGGTCTGTACGACCAAGCGCCGTACGTGGACGAGTGGAAGCCGTTGCCGCCGCGTTTGCACGACCTGCGGACTGTCGACCGGGAGGTCTCGCTGGCCGGTATCTCGGTCGCGATCACCGAGGTCACGAACGCGCAGTACGCCGAGTTCCTGGCCGCGACCGGGTATCGGCCGCGGATCTCGAACCGGTTCCTCAAGCATTGGACCGACGGTGCTCCGGTCGCCGGGACCGAAGATCAGCCGGTGACGTACGTCGACCTCCCGGACGCGCGGGCGTACGCGGCCTGGCGGGGTGGACGGTTGCCGACCGAGGACGAGTGGCAGGTCGCCGCGGCGTCGCCGGAGTTCGTCCGTGGTGAACCCTTGGTGTGGAACCTGACCGAGAGCGAGTATCGCGACGGGCGCAGCCGGTTCTGCATCCTCAAGGGCGGTTCGCAGTATGTTGCCGAGGGCTCCGATTGGTACGCCGACGGCGGGCCGCAGGAACCGGACGTGAGCTTCAAGTTGGTGCTGACCGGCGGGGGCCTCGACCGTTCGGAGACCATCGGTTTCCGGTGTGCGGGATGAGGCCTGCTCCTCTCGACGGTGTGAAGGTGCTCGAGGCGGCGACGCTGTTCGCGGGACCGCTGGCGGCGACGTTCCTCGGTGACTTCGGGGCCGATGTCACGAAGATCGAACACCCGTCCCGGCCGGATGCCGCGCGTACGCACGGCGCTGCCAAGGACGGCGTGGGGCTGTGGTTCAAGACACTCGGCCGGAACAAGCGGCTGGCGACGCTGGATCTGTCGCGTGGGCGGGACGTCTTCCTGGAGCTTGTCCGGAGCAACGATGTTCTGGTGGAGAACTTCCGGCCGGGGACGTTGGAGCGTTGGGGTCTTGGGCCGGAGGTGTTGCTGGCGGCCAACCCGCGGTTGGTGATCGCGCGCGTCACGGCCTTCGGCCAGGTCGGGCCGTGGTCCAGCCGGCCGGGGTTCGGGTCGTTGGCCGAGGCAATGAGTGGGTTCGCGGCCGTGACCGGTGAGCCGGACGGTCCGCCGACGCTGCCGCCGTTCGGACTCGCGGACGGGATCACCGCGCTCGCGACGGCGTACGCCGTCCTTGTTGCACTGCGCGAACGCGATCGGTCCGGGGCCGGGCAGGTGATCGACATGGCGATCATCGAGCCGATCCTGATGATGCTCGGTGGCGGGATCACGGCGTACCAGCAGACCGGGTACGTACAGCCGCGACTCGGGAATCGCTCGTCGAACAACGCTCCGCGCAACGTCTACCAGACCGCGGACGGTCGGTGGGTCGCGGTGTCGACGAGTTCGCAGAGCATTGCCGAGCGGGTCGTGACGCTGGTGGGTCGCGCGGATCTGGTGGCGCAGCCGTGGTTCGCGACCGGACGCGAGCGAGCTCTGCACGCGGACGAGTTGGACGATGCCGTGGGTTCCTGGATCGCCGAGCGGCCGTTGGACGAGGTGATGGCCGAGTTCGAGAAGGCCGAGGCCGCGGTCGGTCCGGTGCACGACATCCGCGGCATCATGACCGATCCGCAGTACGCCGCTCTCGGCACGATCGTTGCCGTGGACGACGAAGAGCTCGGCGGGCCCGTCGCGATGCAGAACGTGTTGTTCCGGCTGTCCGAATCGCCGGGGTCGATCCGGTGGGCCGGTGGACCGCATGGCGCGAACACCGACGAGGTGCTCGCGGACATCGGCGTCACGGCCGAGCAGCTCGCTGCGTTGCGCGCAGCCGGCATCGTGTGAGGGGGATCAGTTGCTGACGGCATTGTATGTTCCGGCGAACCGGCCGGACCGGTTCGCCAAGGCTGTTGCCGCAGGCCCCGATCTGGTCGTGTTCGACCTCGAGGACGCCGTACCGGCCGATGACAAGGCGGACGCGCGTGGGTGGGCGATCGCGTGGATCGCCGCCAACGCCAAGGGCTCGGTGGAAGTGCGGGTGAACGCGCCGGGGACGCCGTGGATCGAGGACGACCTGGCCGCGATCGCCGCCGTACCGTCGGTGCGGATCCGGCTGCCGAAGGTGGAGAGTGCGGCCGACGTCCGGACCGTGCTCGAACAAGTGCCGTCGGCGAGGATCACCGCGCTGATCGAGTCGCCGCTGGGGTTGGAGCGGGCATTCGAGATCGCCTCGGCGGATCCGCGGGTGGTGGCGATCGCGTTGGGTGAGGCGGATCTGTCCAGCGCGTTGGGCGTCGACAGTTCGCAGGGGTTGGCGTGGGCACGGGGACGGCTGGTATCGGCGTCACGCGCGGCCGGTCTGGGTGCGCCGATGATGTCGGTGTTCGCCCGGGTGAACGATGACGACGGCCTGCGGCAGACGAGCCTGGAGGGACGCGCGCTCGGCTTCGTCGGGCGTACGGCGATCCACCCGCGGCAGCTGGCCACGATCGTGGAGTGCTTCACGCCGTCCGCCGTTCAGGTGGCCGAGGCCGAGGCGTTGCTCGCGGCCGTCGAGAAGGCCGGTGTGTCCGCCGGCGGCGTGATCGTGCTGCCGGACGGCCGGATGGTCGATCCCGCCATGGTGGGGCGCGCCCGCGAGGTCAGCACCCTGATGCGAGAGATCGAGTCGAGGCAGAGCTAGGCTCATGAGTATGCTCCCGCGCAGTGTTGATGCCGTGGTGATCGGGTCGGGGCCGAACGGGCTGGTGAGCGCGATCGCCCTGGCCGACGCGGGCTGGGACGTGCTGGTGCTGGAGGCCGCCGACGCCTTCGGTGGCGCGGTCCGGTCAACCGAGGACGACGGCTGGATCAGCGATCGTTTCAGTTCGAACTATCCACTGGGCGTCGCGTCGCCGGTGCTGCGGGCGCTGGAGCTGGACAGGTTCGGGCTCAAGTGGGCGCACGCGCCGTTACCGCTCGTGCACCTGCTGGACGACTCGGGCGCCTCGGTAGCCGTGCATCCGGATCCGGAGGACACCGCGAAGTCGGTCGGCGTCGACGACCCGGGCGATGGTGACGCTTGGCTGCGCTTGTATCAGCAGTATGTGACGCTGCGCGAGCCGCTGCTGCAGTCTTTGCTCACCTCGTGGCCGCCGGTCGGGCCCGGCCTGAAGCTGGCCCGCAGACTGGGGTCGGCGGGGGAGTTGCTGCGGTTCGCGCGGTTCATGGCGATGCCGATGCACCGGATGGGCCAGGAGCTGTTCGCCGGCCCGCGCGGTCCGGCCGTGCTGGCCGGGAACGCGATGCACGCCGACTCCTCGATGTCCGGCAGCGTCAGCGGCACGATGGGCTGGTTGCTCGCGATGCTGGCTCAGGACGTCGGCTTCCCGGTCGCGGCCGGCGGTTCGTCCTCGCTGTCGGGCGCGATGGTCCGTCGCGCCGAACGCGCGGGCGCCCTGCTCGTCTCCAGTACGCCGGTTGCCCGGATCGACGTCTCCGGTGGGCGAGTTGCCGGCGTACGCGCGGCATCCGGTGAGACAGTCGCGGTCAGCCGAGCTGTCATCGCGGACACCTCCGCGCCGATGCTCTACCGCGAGTTGTTGCCGGACGCAACGATTCCGGCCGGGTTGCGACGAGACCTGGACGAGCGGTTCGAGTGGGACTACCCGACGGTCAAACTGAACTTCCGGCTGAGCGGTCCGATCCCGTGGAAGTCCGGCGAGGCGCGGTCGGCGGGTGTCGTCCACCTCGGCGGGACGGCCGACGAGCTCGTGCACCTGTCCGCCGACCTCGACACCGGGCGGCTGCCTGCGCAGCCCTTCCTGCTGATCGGCCAGACGACCAAGTCGGACCCGACCCGCTCACCGGCCGGGACCGAGGCAGTCTGGGCGTACTCGCATCTGCCCCGCGGCATCTCCGACGACGAGTCGGCCGAGAAGCTGGCCGGCCGGATGGAACGCGCGATCGAGCGCTTCGCCCCCGGCTTCACCGACCTGATCCTGTCCCGCGACCTCCAGCGCCCCTCCGCCCTGGAGTCCAGCAACGCCGCCCTCGGCTTCGGCGCCGTGGGCGGCGGCACCATGCAACTCCACCAGCAACTGGTCTTCCGCCCAACCATCGGCCTGGGCAGCCCCCGAACCTTCATCACCGGCCTCTACCTGGGCAGCTCCGCCATCCACCCCGGCGGCGGTGTCCACGGCGCCCCCGGCCACCTGGCCGCCCGCACCGCCCTCCGCGACGCCTCCCTGCTCGGCCCCCTCACCCGAACCTTCCCCACCGCAGCCCTCCGCCAACTCCAACGCTGACGTGCGACTGGATGAGGCTCGGTGTCGGGAGCGAGTGGGGGCTGCCCGGGTGGGGCGGTTGGCCACCGTCGGGGGTGATCTGCGGCCTCATGTGGTGCCCGTGACTTTTGCGGTGGGTGGGGATGAGTTGTTCGTCGGGATCGATCAGAAGCCGAAGTCGACGGTCGATCTGAAGCGGTTGCGGAATATTGCCGGGAATCCTCGGGTGGCGGTGCTTGTCGACGAGTACGACGACGATTGGGCGCAGTTGTGGTGGGTGCGGGTGGACGGGGTGGCCCGGGTGTTGGAGGACGATAGGGCGGCGGTGGAGTTGCTGGTGGCGAAGTATCCGCAGTACGTCGCTGACCCGCCGCTCGGGCCGGTGATTGCGATCCGGGCTGATGGTTGGTCGGGGTGGGCGTACAGCGGGGAGGAGAGCTGAGTTGGCGAGTGTCGAGGGTTTGCTACGGGAATTGGCGCCGCAGGTGCTCGGGTTTCTGGCTCGGCGGTACGGGCAGTTCGACTTGTGTGAGGACGCCGTACAGGAGGGTTTGCTGGCGGCTGCGACGCAGTGGCCGGTTGACGGCGTACCGGCGAATCCGCGCGGGTGGTTGATCACGGTCGCGACGCGGCGGCTGACCGATCAGTTCCGGAGTGAGAGTGCGCGGCGGCGGCGTGAGGACACGGTCGCGGCGATGGCCGGGCCGGAGGAGTTGCTTGCCCCGGGCGCCGATGTCGACGGACCCGCCGAGGATGACGACACGTTGACTTTGCTGTTCCTGTGTTGCCATCCGGCGGTCACGCCCGCGTCGCAGGTCGCGTTGACGCTCCGGGCGGTCGGGGGTTTGTCGACGGCCGAGATCGCGGCCGCCTTCATGGTGCCGGAGGCAACGATGGCGCCGCGGATCAGCCGCGCGAAGAAGAGCATCAAGGCGGCCGGCAGCCGGTTCGTGATGCCGCCGGAGGAGGAGCGCGCCGACCGTCTGCGCGTGGTTCTGCAGGTGCTCTACCTCATCTTCAACGAGGGGTACACCGCGAGCTCGGGTGCGGAGCTGCAGCGGGTCGAGCTGACCGCGGAGGCGATCCGGCTGGGCCGGATGCTGCGCTCCGCCCTGCCGGACGACGGTGAGGTCGCCGGCCTGCTGGCGTTGATGCTGCTGACCGATTCCCGTCGTACGGCGCGGACGACCGCGGACGGCGGCTTGATCCCGATCGACGAGCAGGACCGGTCGTTGTGGGATCGCGGGCAGATCGAGGAAGGCGCTGCGCTGATTCTTGACGCGCTCCCGCGGGGGACCGTCGGGCCGTACCAGCTCCAGGCCGCGATCGCGGCCGTTCACGCCGAGGCACCGAGTGCGGACGAGACCGACTGGCCGCAGATCCTCTCGCTCTACCTGCTGCTGGAGAAGCTCGCGCCGAACCCGATGATCACGCTCAACCGGGCGATCGCGCTCGCGCAGGTCGAAGGCCCGCAAGCCGGTCTCGACCTGTTGGCCACCCTCGACGACGACAAGAACATCACCGAGACCCACCGGCTGGACGCGGTCCGAGCGCACCTGTACGAGCGAGCCGGCGACCTGGCCAAGGCCCACGAGCACTACCTGACCGCGGCCCGCCGTACGACAAGCCTCCCCGAACAGCGCTACCTCACCAACAAAGCCGCCGCACTAGGAACTTAATAGAGTGGCTGGGTGCCTGGCGGTCGGGTGCTGCTGCTGTGAATGCTCGTCGGACGAGCCGAATCCGTCGATCAGCCAGCCGAACATAGAAGTACTGAAGACCCAGAGCAAAGAACAAGAGCAAGAACGTTAAAAAGGCAGGAAAGAGAAAACAGAGAGGGTGCTGGGTGCCTGGCTGGGCTGGGCGGGCCGGTGGTGGTCGGCGGGTCAGAGTACGTGCGGGCATCGAGTCGTGGATCGTGGTCGGCCAGACACACCCCACCGCGCCACAATCCACGACTCGAACCACCCGTCGGGCACGCAAGGCATCGGCCCCGGGGCTGCAGGCCATCACAATCGCCGTCCAGCGGCAGAGTCACGCCTGAGCCGCACCGGAACCATCGATTGTGATGGCCTGGAGGGCCGCTCACTCAGCGGCTGGTCCTCGACAGCCCCGATCCCTCACGCGCCGCGGTCGTCGCATTCCCGACACGCCAGCCACAGGCCGCCCGCACCTATGCACCGAGCCCGCCACGCGCCCAGCGGCTCTATCTTTCTTTCCCTGTTCTTGCTTTCTTTTTTGAGGGTTTCTGAATAACCCTCTTAAGTCTGTGGTGTTTGCCGGGTGCCTGATTCGTGGGACTTGATGGCTGCGTGGGCGAGTTGGAGAGCGCGGCGGCCGGCGCGGGCGTGGATCGGTGGTGGGGTCCCGGCGCGGAGGGCCTCGAGGATGGCATCGACGTGGCGGTCGAAGGTGGCCGTGAAGGTGCGGGACTCGTCGTCGAAGTAGCCCGAATGCCAGCGGTGTTCGACCGGATCGCCGGGCTTGGCGAAAGTCAGGGATCCGATCGTGTCGTGGATGACCAGCCGACCTTCGGTGCCGTTGATTTCAACGTGTTGCGCGTCGGGATAGGCGTACGACGAGTCGTAGCTGCCGAGCATGGTGCCGACCGCGCGGTTCTCGAAGTCGAGAGCGAGGGCGATGGTGCTGAAGTCGCCGTACGTCTTGTCGGTCATATGCGCGGAGACGGCCGAGATCGGGCCGACCAGGTGTTCGAGCAGGTCGAAGCCGTGGCACTGGGTCTCGATCAGGTTGGCGTGCGGCGACGTGCCGTGGTTGGCCTCGCCGCCGAAACGCCAGGTCGCGAACACGGGCTCGCCGAGCTCACCGGCGTCGATGAGTGCCTTCGCGCGCTGGACGGGTTCGGCGTACCGATGCTTGAAGTTGATGGCGAAGAACTGATCGCCAGCCGCCTCGAGGAGAGTGTCCGCCTCGGTCAGGTCGAAGACGAGCGGCTTCTCGACCAGGAGTGGGATGCCGGTCCGGAGGAGCTTGAGGGTGACGTCGAAGTGGTCCTCGTTCGGGAGGCAGACGGTGACCAGGTCGGGGTGCTCGCGCTGCAGCATCTCGTCGAGATCCGTGTACGGCGTGGCGCCGTACTTCTTGGCTCGGGACCGGGTCCGCTCGGGTGTGCGGCCGACGATCGCGCAGAGGTCGGTGTCTTCGCGGCGGGAGAAGATGCGCGCGTGTTGTTCGCCCCAACCGCCCGCGCCCACGACGGCGACCCTCATTGCGTGATCACGACCTTGCCGGTCTCGCCGGAGAGGAACAGCCGGAAGGCTGCGCCGATCTCGGCGACCGGGAAGCGATGGCTGATGACCCGGCCGATCAGGTCCTGGTTGGCCCGGAGAAGTGCGAGGTTGCCGGGCATTTCGTCGTACCGGAAGTACTCGCTGCCGAGGATCGCGTGCTCGGGCGTGATCAGGTCTCGGGAGACGTCGACGGTGATGCTCTCGCCGTGGCCGACGCAGATGAGGGCGCCGCGTTGGCTGAGGATGTCGAGGGCGGCTCGACGCGCGGTCTCCTTGCCGGTTGAATCGAAGGCGATGTCCGGGTTCCCGGCGGCGGTGAGGTTGTCGGCGCGGACGGGGATGGCGCCGAAGGATTCGGCGTAGTCGAGACGCCAGGGGGAGAGGTCGGAGATGTAGACCGGGACGTCGTCGTACCGGAGCTTGCTCATCACCGCCAGCCCGAGCCCGATCGGACCGGCGCCGGCGATGTAGATGCTCTCGATGTCCTGCCTGACCAACGCGGCGCGGCCGAGGGCGTGGCTGCTGGTGCCCATCACGTCCAGCAGCATGGTCGCGTTGCCGATCTCGATGTCGTCGGTGATCGGGAAGAAGTTCGTCTCGTGAACCAGCTCGAACGGGCCGTAGCCGCCGTCGTGGGTGAATCCCATGTCGGCTCGTTTGGCCGTGCACTGGTTCGTGGCGCCGTACCGGCAACTGCGGCACTCACCGCAGAAGTCCATCAGGAACACGGCTCCGCGGGTGCCGATCGCCGTCGTCGTGCCGTCGCCGGTCGCGATCACGGTGCCGGCGGCTTCATGACCTGGTACGACGCTGGAGCCGCCGAAGTACTGTCCGCGATCGCTACCGCAGAGGGCGTTGGCCTGGACCTGCAGGAGGAGCCGGCCTGGACCTGGGTCCGGGTATTCGTGGTCCGCGAAGTCGATCCGGCCGTCGCCGGCGAAGACAGGTGCTCGGGCGGTACGCGTCATGATCGCGGAATTTACTACGTAGCAAACCTTGGTCACAAGGGGGAAAGGACGGCGGGCTCAGCGCGAAGTGCTTTCGCGGAGGCGGAGTGCGTAGCCGGCCATCCGGTGCTGCGGGACGTGGGATTCGCCGGCGCCGAACTGTTCCTCGAGAAGGTCCAGGGCCGACGTGGCGATCTCGTCGAGCAGCGGTGCGACCGTGCTCAGGGACGGTGTGGACAGACTCGCCTCGACGATGTCGTCGAAGCCGATGACCGAGATCTGCCGCGGTACCTCGAGGCCGGCTCGGGTCAGTGCGCGGAGTGCGCCGAGCGCGGCCGAGTCGTTCATCGCGAAGATGCCGTCGGGGAGGGGTTGGTCCAGGATCTCGGTGACGGCCCGCGCCGCCGCGGATGTGGTCCAGTCGCAGTCGATCAGCAGCTGCGGATCGACCTGGATGCCCTTCTTTTTCAGGGCCGCCTGGTATCCCTGCCGTCTGAGCTGGTAGGACCGCCTGGGACCGTTGTTTGCCCCGAGCAACGCGATCCGCCGGCGGCCGGTGTCGAGCAGGTGGGTGACCGCGGCCTGGGCCGCCTCACGGTTCTTGATGCCGACGTGGTCGATCTCGCTGCCCGGCTCCCGGTCGCCGACCAGGACCACGGGATGCTTGCGGTCGCGGAGCTCGTCGGCGCGGCTGAGGGTGACCGCGCTCAGGATCACGCCGTCGGTGACGACCTCGCCGCCACTGTGCAGCAGCTCGAGCTCGGCCTCGTGGTGTCCACCGGTGGTTTCGACGAGGACCGTCGTACCCCTGCGTTGGGCAGCGGCGATGACTGCCTCGGCCAGGTCGGCGAAGTAGCGCTCGCTGAAGGTGGGGACGGCCAGGGTGACCGTGCCGGTGCGGCCGGTCCGGAGGCGCCGAGCAGCTGTATTGGGCCGATAGCCGAGGGCGTCGAGGCTCGCCTGCACGCGGGCGCGGGTGGCTGGGGCGACGTGGAGGTAGCCGTTGACGACGTTCGAGACCGTGCGCTGGGAGACCCCGGCGTGGCGGGCCACGTCGGACATGCTCACGGCCACGGCGTACTCCAGCCCTTCGAACGGGGGTCGTCAGGCTATCACCGGGGCTAGACGTGACCTGAGTTGTAACTTCGGTTTACAGTAGCGGCATGAGCCTTCAGGAACGGACGCGGGACTCCAGGGACGTGATCGGCTTCGGGGTGGCGCTGCTGAACCGGCTGGCGAGGCTGCGGGTGATCGACCGGTTCCGGCTGCGGAAGCCGACCGAGCGGGTGGTGTTCGAGGCGACCAAGACGGGTTTCCGTACGGCGGGAGCCCTGTCGCGCAGCTTCACCGCGGCGGTCAAGCTCGCGCAGCCGTCGCGGTTGCCGGCGGCGCAGGGGACCGGGCAGTTCGACCTGACGCCGACCGAGGATCAGCAGACGGTGGTCGAGGTCGTGCGCGAGTTCGCCGCGGAGGTGCTGCGTCCTGGCGCCGGCGCCGCGGATACGGCGTGCGCGACGGAGGAGAAGGTGCTGTCGGCGTCCGCCGAGTTCGGGTTGAGCCTCATCGAGGTGCCTGAGGAGCTTGGTGGGATCGTGACCGAGCGGTCCGCGATGACTGGCGTACTGGTGGCCGAGGCGATGGCGCATGGGGACATGGGTCAGGCGGTCGCATGTCTGGCGCCGGCGGCGGTGAGTACGGCGATCTCGTTGTGGGGCGATGAGACGCAGCAGGCGACGTACCTGCCGGCGTTCACGGGTTCGTCCGTACCGGCCGCGGCGTTGGCTGTGCTGGAGCCGCGGGCGTTGTTCGATCCCTTTGTCTTGGAGACTCGGTGGGCGCGCGGGCGGTTGAACGGCGTGAAGTCGTTGGTTCCGCGCGGGGCCGAAGCCGAGTTGTTCGTGATCGCGGCGCAGACGGGATCCGGGCCGGCGTTGTTCCTGGTGGAGTCCGATCATCCGGGGGTGACCATCGAGGCCGAGCCCTCGATGGGGTTGCGGGCGGCGTCGCTCAGCCGGGTCGTGCTGGCGGATGTGCCGGCGGTGCCGCTCGGGTCGCTGACGGACTACGCGGAGTGTGTGCGGTTGTCGCGACTGGGGTGGTGCGCGTTGTCGCTCGGTACGGCACGGGCGGTCCTCGACTACGTCACGCCGTACGTGAATCAGCGGACGGCTTTTGGTGAGCCGATCAGTCATCGGCAGTCGGTCGCGTTCATGGTGGCGAACATCGGGATCGAGCTGGAAGGGATGCGGCTGGTGACGTACCGGGCCGGATCGCGGGCTGAGCAAGGGCTTTCGTTCGCCCGCGAGGTCGCGCTGGCGCGGCGGCTGTGTACGGACAAGGGGATGCAGATCGGGACTGACGGCGTACAACTCCTGGGTGGGCACGGGTTCGTGAAGGAGCATCCGGTCGAACGGTGGTATCGAGACCTGCGGGCGATCGGCGTGATGGAAGGGGCGGTGCTCGTATGATCAACCTCGAGACGCCGCGGAAGTTCCGTGCCTTCGTCAACCAGGCGCATCAGGTCGCGGCCGAGATGCTGCGGCCGAATTCGCGTCGCTACGACCTGGCCGAGCACGAGTATCCGGTCGAGCTGGACATGCTCGCGGCGATGGTCGACGGATTAGGTGCCTCGGGCAACGGCGCCGGCGCGGGCGCTTCCGGCGTACGACGAACTGCCTCAGGTGACGGGGTTGTGAACGGGTCCAACCTCTCGTCGGTGTTGTCGATCATGGAGATGTGCTGGGGTGATGTCGGGCTGTTGTTGTCGATGCCGCGTCAAGGGCTCGGCAACTCGGCGATCGCGTCGGTCGCGTCCGACGAGCAGTTGCGCCGGTTCGACGGGGTGTGGGCGGCGATGGCGATCACCGAGCCGGAGTGTGGATCCGACTCGGCGAACATCCAGACGACCGCCCGGCTGGACGGCGACGCCTATGTGCTGAACGGCGAGAAGATCTTCGTCACCTCCGGCAGCCGCTGCGACGCCGTGGTGGTGTGGGCAACGGTCGACAAGTCGCTCGGGCGGGCCGCGATCAAGTCCTTCGTGGTCATGAAGGACACGCCTGGGCTGACGGTCGAGCGGCTCGAACACAAGCTCGGGATCCGGGCGTCGGACACTGCGACGCTCCGCTTCGAGAACTGCCGGGTGCCGCGCGAGAATCTGCTGGGCTCGGCCGATGTCAGCGCGGACAAGGGTTTCGCGGGCGCGATGCAGACCTTCGACAACACCCGCCCGCTGGTCGCCGCGATGGCGGTCGGATGCGCTCGCGCCTCACTCGAGCTGACAAGATCCTTGCTCGCCGATGCGGGTGTCGAGGTCGACTACGACCGTCCCGTCCACCTCCAGCCCGCCGCGGCAGCGTCGTACCTCCAGATGGAAGCCGACTGGGAGGCTGCCTACCTCCTGACCCTGCAGGCCGCCTGGCTCGCCGACAACGGCCAACCCAACTCCCTCCAAGCCTCCATGGCCAAAGCCAAAGCCGGCCGCACCGCCAACGACATCACCCTCCGCTGCGTAGAACTCACCAGCTCCCTCGGCTACTCAGAACACCACCTCCTGGAAAAGTGGTCCCGAGACTCCAAGATCCTCGACATCTTCGAAGGCACGCAGCAGATCCAGCAACTGATCGTCGCGCGGCGGTTGCTCGGGAAGACCTCGGCGGAGCTGAAATAGCCTTGTAGGCAACGAAACCTGGGCCACTTCGGCCGAACATCAAAACCAGCCCCGGATCGTGGTGACCGAGATGCCTGCCGCGGCGACGGCGGGCTTCCCAATGAGCGTTGCCGGTGGCTCCGAGCTCGGACTGCCGACCTGGGCACGCAGAGCATCGTTCCTGACGGATCAGAATGTGGTGGTCATGCCGCCGTCGACTGCGATCGTTTGTCCGGTGATGAAGGATGCCGAGTCTCCGGCGAGGAAGACCACCACACCGGCGATCTCGTCAGGGCGACCCCATCGCCCGAGCGCGGTTCGGGTTTGTAGCCATTGTGACCAGTGGGGATCCGCCGCGAGCTCGGCGTTGACCTCGGTAGCGAAGGTGCCCGGTGCCACCGAGTTGACCGTGATGCCGTGCCGGCCGAGATCTGCGGCGAGCGCCCTGGTCATCCCATCGACTCCGGCCTTTGCGATGGGGTAGGCGATGTCGCCGACCCGGCCGAGCTGTGCCATCACCGACGACACATTGATGATTCGGCCGGGCTTGCCCGCCTCGACCAATCGACAGGCGACATGTCGGGTCAGCGAGTAGGCCGACGTGACGTGCACGTCGAGCAGATGGGTCAGGTCGGCAGGCTTCAGTACTTCGACGCCGCGGCGGTCTCGATGTCCGACGTTGTTCACCAGGATGTCGATGCCATCGAAGCTGTCGATCACTTGATGCGCCCGCTCCAGGTCTGTCACATCGAACGCCGCCGACGAGACATCTTGTCCGTCGTTCTGCAATCGCCGAGCTGCGTCGATCACTGCAGCTTGGTCGCGTCCGTTCAGGACGACTCGCGCCCCGGCGGCGGCCAGTCCGCGTGCCATCTCGAACCCCAATCCGCGGACCGAGCCCGTGACCAGTGCGGTGCGTCCACTCAACGATGAGCCGTCCATGCTCCACCTTCACTGAAACAGATGTGTCAGCACCGAGCATAGATCTCGCCTGAGGCCACCTCTAGCGGTAACTCGAAACCCGTGTGTACGACGACGCGACCGAGGCCGAGGGCCTGCGCGTGGTCAGCCGGCCGAGGCGGAATTGAAACGGCGGTCACCTACACCGCTGCAACGGCCTCCAGTGCGGGCGCCGCGTGTGTGAGTGCTTCCCGCAGGATGTCGGCCAGCGGGCCGTTGGGAACGACGAAAGGTCAGACGGCTTCACCGTCGGGGGACTTGTCCGGTGTGCTCTTGGTTTGCGAGGGCGCGGAGTTGGGCTTCGCGGACGGCAGCGGTTTGGCCTTGGACCAGGAGAAACAGGGCTGAACGGGCGTGGAGCTGGGCGGTGTCGCCGCCGGTCAGGCCGTGGCCCGCGCGAGAGATGAGGAGGGCACGGGTCAGGGTGGCGAGGACTTCGCCGATGGCCACCTTGAGGTCGAGTCGTTCCTCGATGCGTTGCGGCGCGCCGGGTCCTGCTGTGGTGACAGCGTCGGTCAGCGCGTAGGCCTGCTCACGGATCCGGGCGACTTGCGGTGCCCAGGTCTCGGCCACCTTCCGCGCGGCCGGGTGAGACGAGGCGCGCAACTCGTCGACGACGGTGGCTGCCAAGCCGAAATGATGTGCGCGAGCGTCGGCGGCGGCCGCCAGATCGGCAGCGCGCCAGCTGTCGAGATCCTCGACGGTGAGGACGTGGCTGTCCGACACCTCCACTCCGTGCAACGTGACGCGTTCGGTCCGGCTTCCGCCGGCCGCGCTGAGCTGGAGCGGAGCGTTGTCGACGCCATCGCCGACGGGGAGCAGGGCGTAGACGATCCGCGGTCGGCCGGCACTGCCGTCGTCGACACCGGCCACGCCGAGCCATTGGTTGAGACCCCACCCGCTGACCCAGGAGATCGTGCCCTCGAAGGCCCAGCCGGCTGCCGTCCGCCGTGCGGCGACGTACCGGTCCGGGTAGCGGCGTACGTCGCTGAGCGCCGCACCCAGGAGTATTTCGCCGCGCAGGATCCGCCCTGCCAACGTGGGGTCGAAGATCGAGTCCGGCTGCTCGCTGACCTGCCGGATCCGGGCGACCTGGGCGCCGTGCTGCGCCCACACCAGCCACGTGTTGAAGCACGCGCCGGCGATGATCTCGTGCAGCCGGCGGTCGGCGTCGCGATCGAGGTCGGCGCCGCCGTACACCGCCGGCGCGAGGTGGTTCAGGGCGCCCAGGCCGGCCAGGTCGCGCACGGTCTGCTCGGTGACACCGGTCCGGTCGGTCTCCAGGGCCTGGGGTAGCAGCACCGCGGCGGCATACGACTCCACCTTGGCGAGAAACGCCGTTGGGTCATCGCTCGTCGCCGTCATCTCGTCTCCGCTCTCGACCGCCTGATGAGACACGACCCTACTAAGGACCCTATGTCTATAAATTTACTAGACATCTCGTGAGACGCGGTCGCGCTCCTCCAAGCCCGATCCGAGGTTGCCCACAGCACCGACTGATCGAAAGGCATCCGTATGTCCCTTGACCTGACACGTCACCTCGGCCGCACCGGAGTACGGGTGCCGCCGCTCACCCTCGGCACCATGAACTTCGGCCGCTGGGCGACCGAGGACGACAGCATCCCCATCATCCACGCCGCGATCGATGCCGGCCTGATCGTGCTCGACACCGCAGACGTGTACGGCGGCGGCCGGTCCGAGGAAATCGTCGGCAAGGCGATCGCGTCCGCGCCGGTACGGCGCGAGGATCTCTTCCTCGCCACGAAGTTCCACGGGCAAGTCGGCGACGACCCGCAACACGCGGGCAACAGCCGCCGCTGGATCACGCAGGCTGTCGAGGACAGCCTGCGCAGGCTCGGCACCGACTACCTCGACCTCTACCAGGCGCACCGGCCTGATCCGCACACGGATCTGCTGGAGACCTTGCAGACGCTGGACGGTCTGGTCCGGTCCGGGAAGATCCGCTACTACGGCACCTCCGCCTTCCCGGCGCATCAGCTGGTCGAGGCACACTGGCTGGCCGAGAAGCACGGCTTGATCGCGCCACACACCGAACAGTTGCCGTACTCGCTGCTGGTGCGTGGCTCCGAACGCGAGGTCTTCCCGGTCGTCCAGAAGTACGGCGTGGGCGTGATCAGCTACGGCCCGCTCGCCGCGGGCTGGTTGTCCGGTAAGTACCGAGTCGGCGGCGAGCAACCGGAGTCGGCCCGGGCCGACCTCATCGCCGGACGCTTCGACATCGCTCTCGGACGCAACCAGCGCAAACTGGCCGCCGCCGATTCCCTGGCCCGGCTGGCCGAAGAGCACGGCCTCACCCTGGTCGAGCTGGCCGTGGCCTTCGCGCTCAACCACCCGGCCATCAGCAGCGTCATCATCGGCCCGCGCACCGCCGAGCACCTGGATGCGTACCTGAAGGCGGCCACGGTCGAGCTCAGCGACGAGGTCCTGGACCGGATCGACGAGATCGTTGATCCCGGCACCCAGTTCCTCGAGCGCGACACGGGTCGAGACACGCCCTCGTTGCGTCCCGTCGCGCTGCGTCGTCGGCCGGTGGACCGATGAGCCGGGCTGACCCGATCGCGACCGACCGGACCGCGATCGGAGCAGGCGTCGGTGACGGCCGTCCGTTTCGGTTGGGCTTCCTGCTCCATCTCGACAACGATCTGCCACCGGCTCGGGCCTACCGCGACGCGATCGAGTTGTTCAAGGTCGCGGAAAGCCTCGGTTACGACTCCGGCTGGGTGATCCACCGGCACTTCCGGCAGGGCAACGAGCATGTCTCGGCACCGCTGGTCGTCCTGACCGCGATCGCCGAGCACACCACCCGGATCGGACTCGGCACAGGCGTGTACGTCGTACCGCTCGAAGATCCCCTGGTCGTCGCCGAGGCGGCCGCGACCTTGGACGAGTTGAGCGGCGGCCGGCTGCAGCTCGGGGTCGGGTCGGGCCCGTTCCCGGGAGCGTGGGAGGCCTTCGGCAAGGATCTCTCGGACCGGCACGAGCTGTACGACGAGGCCGTCGGACGACTGCACCGGCTGCTGGCCGGCCACCCGGTCAACAGTCTTGGCGAGGTACTCCACCCGCCGGCCCGGGAACTGCGGCGGCGGCTGTGGCAGGCGACCTCGTCGGACCCGGCCGTGGCAATCAGTTCGGTCCAGGCGGCCGGCCGGGCCGGCGACGGCCTGCAGTTGTCGCGGGCAACGGAATTCAATCGGCAGCAGACCCGCGAGCGACAGGCCGAGATCGTCGCCGCGTATCGGGAGGCGCACCGCACCGCGCATCCGGGCGTCATACCTCGGCTGCAGGTGTCGCGAGCGATCTACCCTCATCCGGATCGAGACACTGCCGTCGCCGCGGTCGCGCCCGGGGCGCGCCGGTGGCAGTCCTGGATCGCCTCCCGGCAGGGCCTCCCCGAGCTGAGCGTCGAGGAGTTCCTCCGGCAGGACAACGCGCTGGTCGGGCCGGCCGGGGAGATTGCGGACGCACTGAGCGGCGATCCGGCGCTCGAGCACGTGACCGATCTGCTGTTCAGCTTCGTGCCCGGTGTGCCGCCGTTCGAGGAGCACGTCCGGTTGTTGCATGCAGCAACAGAGGTGGCCGGTCAGCTCGGCTGGAGTGCCCGGGAGGAGAAGAGATGACCCGGCGCCCGGTGCCGTCGCAGCCGGAGCCGGGCGATCTGTTCACTCTGTGGACAGCGCCGAACGGGTCGATCCGATTTCCTACTATGTCTATCAAGTAACTAGACTTTAGTGAGGAACCGTCATGGCCGACACCCCTACTGCCATCGAGCAGTCGAGCACTCCACGGAAGAAGTGGCCCTGGCTGACGGTCAGCCTTGCCATCGTCCTGGTCGTTGCCCTAGGCATCATCTTCGGCAGTAGGGGAGGGGGCGGCGACACGGCTGCAGCCGGGGGTGACGGGACACCGGTGTCCGGTGGGACCCTCCAGTTCGCGCTGCTCGACTACCAGCGCAGCCCGGATCCGCAGTGGGGCACGAACTACGCCGAGTCGATCATCGGGAACAACATCACCGACAAGCTGACCTGGCAGGACCCGAACACCGGCGAGATCACGCCCTGGCTGGCCCAGTCGTGGGAGTACAACAAGGACCTCACCGAGTTCACCTTCCACCTGCGCCACGACGTGACCTTCAGCGACGGTACGCCGTTCAACGCCGCCGCTGTGAAGGCCAACTTCGACCAGTACGTGCGCGGCGACGAGAAGCTCGGCATCACCGGCACCGGTGCCGTCCTGCTGCACGGGTACGTCGACACGCGGACGCCGGACGAGTACACGGCGGTCGTGGTGTTCAAGCAGCCCAACGCCAGCTTCCTGCAGGCGTCGTCGTTCACCGCGAACGCCCAGCCGGGCTTCCTGTCGCTGAGCACGCTGACGAAGAGTGCCGACGAACGGGCGAACCCCAAGAACGTGATCGGCACCGGTCCGTTCGTCTACGAATCCTGGCAGGAGCAGGTCAAGACGGTGCTGGTCAAGCGCAAGGACTACAACTGGTCGCCACCCGCGCTGCACCACCAGGGACCGGCCTACCTGGACAAGATCGTCTTCAACACCATCCCTGAGGCGAGTGTGCGGACCGGCTCGCTGCGCTCCGGAACCATCGACGCGACCCTGGACGTCGGCACCACCGACGAGGAGCCGTTGCGAGCGGCCGGCTTCTCGATCATCTCGCGGCAGGTGTCGGGGACGGCGATCCGTTGGGACCTGAACACGTCGCTGGCCCCGACCAACGACCTCGCGGTGCGCAAGGCGATCCAGCGCGGCTGGAACCGGGACGCGATCGCCAAGACGGTCCTGACGAAGTCGTACACCGTCGCCAACTCCGTGCTGGCCAGCTCGGTCCCGGGCTTCGCGGACTACAGCGGTACGACGCTGAAGTACGACCCGGACGGCGCGAAGAAGCTGCTCGACGACGCCGGCTGGGTGCCCGGCCCGGACGGTATCCGGGTCAAGGACGGCAAGCGGTTGACGATCAAGGTCCTCGGGATCAACAACCTGGTCGCGAACAAACCGGCGTACGAGTCGATCCAGCAGGATCTGAAGCAGATCGGCATCGATGTCCAGCTGACCGTCCTTCCGCTCGCCGACTACGCCGCCGAGCAGACCAAGGCCAAGACCAAGTACAACGCGAAGGCCGCAAACCGGTCCCGCAACGATCCCGGCGTCCTGCGGCTTGCGTTCGGCCCGGACTTCGACAACGGCGTGTACCTGTCCAAGGACTTTCCTGGGTACGACGAGATCGTCAGCACGCTCGACAAATTGGACACCACGCTCGATCCGGCCAAGCGCAAGGAGTACGCGAAGGCGGCGCAGGACCTGATCGTGGACAAGTACGCGCTCACCAACCCGGTTTACAACCCGTCGCAGGTGATCGCGCACGCGCCGTACGTGCACGGGATCGTCTTCGACGCGCAGTCGCGCAACCACTTCGTCGATACCTGGAAGAGCAAGTAGATGTTCAGGTACGTAGCTCTCAAGGCAGCGCGTGCCCTGTTCGTCGTCTGGGCGGCGTTCACGGTGACCTTCGTCCTGCTGTTCGTGCTGCCGGCGGACCCGGTCGACCTGCTGTTCGACCCTGCCGAGATCAACAGCATCCCGCCGGACGTGCGGGCCCGCGTCGCGGCGAGCTACGGCTTCGACAAACCTGTGTTCGTGCAGTACCTGGACCGACTGAGCCACGCCCTCCGCGGCGACTTCGGTACGTCGGTGCAGTCCGGGCGGGCGGTGGACAGCGCGATCGCGGACTCGCTGCCGAGCACGCTCGTCCTGGCTACCGGAGCCTTGGTGTTGGCGGTGGTGATCGCCGTCCTGATCGCGCTGGTGGCGACCAGCACCCGGCGGCGATGGATCCGGGACCTGGCCGAAATGTTGCCGTCGGCATCGGTCTCGGTGCCGGTGTTCCTGCTCGGCGTGATCATGCTGCAGGTGTTCTCGTTCCGGCTGGGGTGGTTCCCGTCGTTCGGGAACTCTGGCCCTCGCAGTGTGGTGCTGCCGATGGTCACCCTCGCCATCCCGGTATCGGGCCCGGTCGCGCAGTTGCTGGTCCGCAACTTCGCGTCCGAGTTCCGTTCCGGGTACGTGACGACCAGCCGGGCGAAGGGCGCCACCCGGAGTGCGATCGTGATCGGTGACGTCCTTCGCAACGCGAGCCTGCCCGCGCTCACGATCGCGGGTATCACCTTCGGCAACCTGATCGCCGGGTCGGTGATCACCGAAACCGTGTTCGCCCGTAACGGGATCGGGCGGTTGACGCAGACCGCGGTCAACACGCTCGATACTCCGCTGGTGCAGGGGATCGTGGTCTTCGTCGCCGCCAGTTTCGCGTTGATCAATCTGATCGTCGACCTCGTCTATCCGCTGCTCGACCCCCGTCTGCGTGCGTCGCTCACCGCGCCCGCCGAGAGGACGAACGCCGTCAGTGTGGGGAGCCCGGCATGAGCGCTGTCATGGGTCTCGCCCGCAGGCCCGTCCTCCTGCTGTCCTGGCTGATCGTGACCGTCGCGATCGGCTGGGCGGTCGCGCCCGGCCTGTTCACGTCGTACGGTCCGTACGAAGGCAACAGCAACCTGAGCTTCGCCGGACCGAGCCTCGACCACCCGTTCGGCACGGATCGCCTCGGCCGGGATCTGTTCGCGCGGTCGGTGTACGGCGCCGGCACCACGCTGACCGCGACACTGCTCGCCGTCCTGATCGCCTTCGGGATCGGTACGCTGGTCGGTCTGGTGTCGGGGTATCTCGGCCGGACCGTGGACACCGTGGTGATGCGGGTGATCGACGTCTTCTTGTCGATCCCGAGTCTGTTGCTGGCGATGGTGATCGTCTCGGTCCTCGGGTACTCGACCAACAACATCGCGCTCGCCGTCGGCATCTCGTCGATCGCGTCGTTCGCCCGCGTAATGCGTGCCGAGGTGATGTCGGTGGTCCGCCGTGACTACGTCAAAGCGGCGTACGGACTGGGCGTTCGCCGGCTGGGCGTCGTACTGCGTCACATCGTGCCGAATTCGCTCAACTCCGTGCTCGCACTCGCGGCGCTCGAGGTCGGGACCGCGATCCTGGCGGTCGCGTCCCTCGGCTTCCTCGGGTACGGCGCTCCGCCGCCGCAACCCGAGTGGGGTCTGCTCGTCGCCGAGGGCAGGGACTACCTCGCCGTCCACCCCTACGTCGCGATCCTTCCCGGCGTCGCGCTCGCGCTGGTCGTGATCAGCACCCACCGCATCAGCACCTCGTTCCGGAAGGACCATGCGAGATGACCGTGCTTCTGGAACCCGATCCCGCACTTCTCGAGATCACCGACCTGGCTGTCGACTACCGCAGCGGCCGACGGGATCGGACGCCTGCAGTCGACGGGGTCAGCCTGGCCGTGGCCGCAGGTGAGTTCGTCTCGCTGGTCGGTGAGTCGGGGTGCGGCAAGACCACGCTCGTACAGGCCGCGTTGGGTCTGCTGCCGGAATCCGCGCGGATCCGCAGCGGCAGTATCGCCTACTCGGGCGTCACGGTCACCGACTGGCCGGATCAGCGCATGGCCCGGATCCGGGGCAACCACGTGGGCCTGATCCCGCAGGATCCCGGTACGTCGCTGAACCCGGTGAAGAAGATCGGCCGGCAGGTCGTCGAGGCGGTGAAGCTGAACGACCCGGGTCGCGCACCGGCGCAGGTTCACCGTGACGAGGCACTCGCGTACCTGCGGACCGCCGGCCTGAAGGACGTGGTGCGGATCTTCGAGCAGTACCCGCACGAGCTCAGTGGGGGCATGAAGCAACGAGCCCTGATCGCCATCGCCCTGGCCGGGAAGCCGAAGATCATCCTTGCGGACGAGCCCACGAGCGCGCTCGACGTGACTGTGCAGCAGGTGATCCTCGACCACCTGAGCGAGCTCGGCCGCAGCTTGGGCATCGGCGTGCTGCTGGTGACCCACGACCTCGGTGTGGCGCTGGATCGGTCCGACCGGATCCTTGTCATGCAAGCGGGCCGGATCGTCGAGCAAGGCGCCGTACCTGACCTCCTTGGTCGTTCCCTGCGGAGCGAGTACGCGCGCCGCCTGCTGGACGCGGCGCTCCGGCCGGACCGTCTCAGCCCGACGAGCGGCCCGCGATCCACACCATCCGGGATCGCGATCGAGGCCCGCGATGTCGCCAAGCACTACTCGATCCGCGCCGGTGGCCGGCCCGAGGTCGTGCGCGCTCTCGACGGCGTTGCCATCACGGTCAGATCCGGCACGACGCACGCCGTGGTGGGGGAGTCCGGCGCCGGCAAGTCCACGCTCGCGGGGATTCTGGCCGGCTTCGTCACCCCGGACCGCGGTCGGGTGCAGGTCGGCGATCGTGAGCTGACCAGCCTTCGGCGCGGCGAGCTCCGGGAGCTGCGGCGCCGGCTGCAGTTCGTCTTCCAGAACCCGTTCACGTCCTTGGACCCGCGGTTCACCGTCGGCCGGATCGTCGCCGAGCCACTGCGTGCCTTCGGTTTCCCGGGAGGCCGGACGGCGTTGCGTGCGCGAGTCAGTGAACTGCTGCGGGCTGTGTCGCTGGACGACGGCTATCTGGACCACACACCTGAGCGACTCTCCGGTGGCCAACGCCAGCGGGTCGCGATCGCGCGGGCGCTGGCATTGAACCCGGAGATTCTCGTCCTCGACGAAGCGGTCAGCGCACTGGACGTTTCCGTCCAGGCGCAGATCCTGCAGTTGCTCGTTGACCTGCAAGCACGCCTCGGGCTGACCTACGTGTTCGTGACCCATGACCTCGGCGTGGTCCGGCAGATCGCCGACGACGTGACGGTGATGAAGGACGGCGTCGTGGTCGAGTCCGGGCCGGCCGATCAGGTACTCAATTCACCCGTCGACCCGTTCACACGGAGTCTGCTCGACGCGATCCCCGGCGCCGGACTGCGGGCCCCGGCCGAACGGTCCGCGTGACGTCCTGTCCGAAGGAGTGATTCGATGACTCGTCAGTTGCACCTCAATGTGAATATCCTCAACGCCGGTGTCTTCGGGGGGTCGTGGCGATTCCCGGGGACGGACGCGACCGCGAGCTACACGGTCGAGCACTACACGTCGATCGCGAAGAAGGCCGAGCGGGCCAAGTTGGACGCGGTCTTCCTGGCCGACGGTCCGGTCCTGGACCCGAACGTCCGGCACCGGCCCGGCAACAATCTCGAGCCAACCACGGTGCTGGCCCGGGTCGCCGCCCAGACCGAGCGGATCGGGTTGGTGGCCACGCTGTCGTCGTCGTACAACGACCCGGTCGAGCTGGCTCGCAGACTGGCGGACCTGGATGTGGTCAGCGGTGGCCGGTTCGGTTGGAACGTCGTCACGACCGCAGGTGCTGCCGCGGCCCGGAACTTCGGGCGGGCGAGTGAGCCCGACCATGCCCTGCGCTATCGCCGGGCCGAGGAGTTCGTGACCCAGGTCCAAGCGTTGTGGGCGGAGCGGGACATCCGTTCGCCGCAGGGGCGGCCGGTGATCGTGCAGGCCGGCGGGTCCACCGACGGCCGTCGGCTCGCGTCGAAGGTCGGCGAGGTGATCTTCTCCGCCGACCAGGACCTCGAGCACGCGCGGGACTTCCGGCAGGAGATCCGCAGCGGAGCGGTCGCCTTCGGGCGGCGCCCGGAGGAGATCGTCGTACTGCCTGGGCTGTCGACCGTGGTCGGGAGCACCGAGACCGAAGCCAAGGCGCGCCGAGAGCTCCTGGACGACCTGTTGCCCGACGCGTACGCGCGAGCCCGGTTGTCGGCACAGCTCGGGATCTCGCTCGAGGGACTGTCCGACGACGAGCCCGTCCCGGCCGAGTTGCTGGCCGAGCCCGACGAGGCCGGCGGATCGCAGACGTTCTTCCGGGTGGTGAAGGCGATCATCGACACCGAGCGGCCCACACTCGGCCGGCTGCTGCGGCGGCTCAGCGGTGGCGCCGGCCATCGGATCGTGGTCGGTACGCCGGAGCAGATCGCGGACGACATCGAGCACTGGTTCCGGCGCGGCGCGGCCGATGGGTTCAACGTGATGCCGGATGTGCTGCCCTCGGGCTTCGACGACTTCGCCGATCACGTGGTCCCTGAACTGCAGCGCCGCGGTCTGTTCCGGCGCGAGTACGACGGCACCACCTTGCGCGATCACCTCGGTCTGGACATTCCTGGTACGACGGCTCAACGGAAGGAGCAGGCATGAGCGCGGTCATCGTTCTGGCCCTTGAGGTAGGTGCGGCCGACGGCGCGCTGTCCTTGCCGGAGGCCGTGGAGGCCCTGGGGTTGGCCGAGGCGGCCGGGGTGCCGGTGGTGCGGATTCGCGACGGTGGCGACGCCACGCTGGATCCGAGCATCGTTGCGTCGTACCTGGCGGGCCGGTTCTCGTGGGCAAGCTTCGTCATCGAGGCCGCTACCACGCACAACGCGCCGTACAACCTGGCCCGCCGGGTGTTGTCGCTCGACCGGGCCGGCAACGGCCGGGCGGGCGTGGCGTTGAAACCTGGTGGCGGTGACGACGTGAGCGCGGCGACGGCCACGGTTCGTACGTCGTTGGACCAGGACGGGCGGTGGTCGGAGTACGCGGGCGTCCTGGTCCGGTTGTGGGAGAGCTTCCCGGCCGAAGCGGTGATCGGCGACCAGGATGCCGGCATCTTCGTCGACGACGAACAGATCGTTGCCATCGGCCACGAAGGCCGGTTCTACCGGGTCGACGGGCCGCTGGACGGGCCGTCGTCTCCGCAGGGTGGGCCGGTGATCGTGGCTGACGCGGACCAGGTCGGTTGGGCCGCGGTCGCGCCGGTGGCAGACGCGGTGGTGGTGACGCCGGCACACTCGGCGGGCGCCGATGCCGCACTCCGCAAGGCACTGGAACAGGTCGGCCGGCAGCGCGATGAGGTCGCGTTGCTGGGGCGTGCGGTGGTGACGGCCGACGACGACGCCCTCCCCTTGCAGCAGTGGGCGGACCGGGACGGTCTGGACGGGTTCGAGCTCGTGCCCGAGGGCGGGCCGGCTGGATGGCGCTCGGTCGTGTCGCAGTTGGTTCCGCGGCTGCACCCAGCGGCGGCAGGGTCCTGGCCGACGTTGCGGGCAGGCTTGCGCCTCGGCGAGGTCGCGGAGGTAAGGCGATGACCGCGACGGTCCCCGACGTGATCACCGTCGCGGGTCTGCGAGCCGCAGTCGCACCCGTCCTCGCCCGTCTCGCCGGTACGGCGCGACACCGTGAGCAGGTCCGCGAGTACGCGTTCACCGACGTGAGTGAGTTGGCTGCCCAGCGGCTCCTCGCTGTGGGCATACCGGCGGAGGACGGCGGCGCGGGTGGCTCGCTGCGCGACGTGGTCGAGGTCGTGATCGACCTTGCCCGGGCGGACTCCAACGTCGCCCAGGCCTTGCGTGCCAGCTTCCTGACCGCGAACCGGGTTCGGACGCGCGCCGACTATCCGCACCGGCGGACGGTGATCGAGCGGTTGCTGCGTGGCGACCTCTTCGCCGGCACTGCGAACGAACGGAGCGGAGGCGCCAGCGGATCGGTCTCGACCACCTTGCGGCGCGACGGTGGCGGGTATCGGCTGGATGGCGAGAAGTACTACTCGACCGGCGGTCTGTACGCGCAGTGGTTCAGTGGTACCGCTGTGGACGAGGACGGCGCGACCGTATGGTTCACGGTTCCGGTCGACCGCGAGGGGGTCGAGTTGCTGGACGACTTCGATGCCGTCGGTCAGCGACTCACCGCGAGCGGTACGACCCGGCTGAACGGCGTACCCCTGAACCGGAACGAGTTCGTGTACCCGGCCGACGCGCCACCGGCGAACCCGTGGCAGGGCGCGTTCGCCCAGCTGTACCTGTCCGCGATCGAGGCCGGCATCGCCGCGGCCGTGCTCGACGATGCGGTGTGGTTCGCCCGGGAGAAGGCCCGGCCGATCAAGCACTCCACCACGGCGACGAGCGTCGAGGATCCCTACGTACGGCGGGTCGTCGGCGAGATCGCGGCCCGCGCGCATGCCGGGCGATCCGTCGTACTGATTGCCGCCGAGACGCTCGACGCGGTGGACACCGCGCCCGGCGAGACGATCCGAGCTGCCGGGGCGACCGCGTCGATCACGGTCGCCCAGGCGCAGATTGTCGCGATCGAGTCGGCGTTCAAGGCGGCCGAGCTGCTCTTCGACGTCGGCGGCGGCTCCGCGACGAATCGCGAGTACGGTTTCGACCGGCATTGGCGCAACGCCCGCACGATCGCCAACCACAACCCGCGGGACTGGAAAGCCGCCTACGTCGGCGCTCACCACCTCACCGGCGAGGAGCCTCCCACCACAGGCTTGTTCTGAGATCTGGTCATCCGGTCGCCGCCGGCTCATTCTCTAGTAATTTTGTAGACAAAGACGCCCCGGACGGAATGAGCGACCTCAAGTTCCATTGGTTTCTGCCGACGAACGGCGGCGACGGCCGGCAGGTGGTCGGCGGCGGGCACGGCCTGACCGCCGGTGCTGCCGGACGGCCCGCGTCGGTGCCGTACCTCGGCCAAATCGCGCGCAGCGCCGAACAACTCGGCTTCGAAGCCGCGCTCACCCCCGCCGGAGCGTGGTGCGAGGACGCCTGGATCAGCACGGCGATGCTCAGCTCGGTCACCGAGCGGTTGCAGTTCCTGGTGGCGTTTCGGCCTGGTCTGGTCGCGCCGTATCTCGCCGCGCAGATGGCCGCCACGTTCCAGAACCTGTCCGGGGGACGGCTGCGGCTCAATGTCGTGACCGGTGGCGAGAGTCACGAGCAGCGGATGTTCGGCGATTTCCTCGACAAGGAGGAGCGGTACGAGCGGTGCGACGAGTTCCTCGACATCGTCACCCGGCTGTGGGCGGGCGAGACGGTCACGTATCAAGGCAAGCATCTCCGGGTCGAGGACGCGGTCCTCGCGCAGCGGCCGGACCCGCTGCCGGAGATCTACTTCGGTGGGTCGTCCGAGGCGGCGCTGCGGGTCGCGGCCCGGCACGCCGATGTGTACCTGACCTGGGGGGAGCCGCCGGAAGCGGTGGGCGAGAAGATCGCCAAGGTCCGCAAGCTGGCGGCGGACGAGGGGCGAGAGATCCGCTTCGGCGTACGCCTGCACTCGATCGCCCGGGACACTGCGGAGGCTGCTTGGGCCGAGGCCGATCGGTTGCTGGCAGGGATCTCGCCGGAGCAGATCGCCAAGGTCCAGGCCGGCCTGCGCCGCAGCGAAGCCGAGGGGCAGCGCCGCATGCTGGCGCTCAACCAGGGCACGAAGGACGGCCTGGAGATCTATCCGAATCTGTGGGCCGGGGTCGGTCTGGTCCGCGGTGGTGCGGGCACGTCGCTGGTCGGGTCGTACGCCGAGGTCGCCGACCTGATCGAGCAGTACGCCGGCGTCGGTATCCAGGAGTTCGTCCTGTCCGGCTACCCGCACCTGGAAGAGGCCTACTGGTTCGGTGAGGGCGTGTTACCCGAGCTCGCCCGTCGTGGCCGTTGGCACCATCCTGCCCCGACGGTCACGCGGTCAGCCGTCCCCTTCGCCCAGCCGGTCGGAAAGCCAAGCACCTGAGACCGGACCTGCGTGGTTCGATGTGTGGCGGTTGCAGGTAGCGGGTGGGGCGGGAGTCCGGGCAGCGGGCCCGGTTGGTGGGTGCTTGCCTCGACGACAGCACGGGCTCGGTGGCGGGATGCTTCGAGGGTGCGAACAGTCTGCAGTTCTCAGAGCGGTTCGGGATGGTTGCGGCCGTCGGCGGCTGCCGATGGCTTTGCCGCGGACATCAGTCACGAGCTGCGGACGCCGTTGACGACGATGCTGAACTCGATGGAGCTGATCCACCACCATCGCGCCGAACTGCCTGCTGCCGTCCGCGAACCGGTCGACCTGCTCAGCGAAGAGCTGGAGCGGTTCGGGCGGTTGGTCGTCGACCTGCTGGAGATCTCTCGTG
Organism: Kribbella sp. NPDC055071; assembly: GCF_053608045.1. NCBI lineage: Bacteria > Bacillati > Actinomycetota > Actinomycetes > Propionibacteriales > Kribbellaceae > Kribbella > Kribbella sp. NPDC055071. Next base: position 164,235 of record NZ_JBSGUS010000007.1, on the reverse strand, counting down.
ACGACGGCGACGACCAGTGCAGTGGGGAACAGGTACGGATCGCCGAGCTGATCCAGGCTGCCGCCGACGGTGTGGCTGGGCGGCCGGTGACGCGGGCGAGCGCCGATGCGGCCCGCTTGACCGTGCTGGCCGACAAACGCCGCCTCGAGCGAGTGATCACGAATCTGGTCGAGAACGCCGCGAGCCACGGCGGTGGATGCGAACAGGTATCGGTCTCGGCCGGTGGCCTGGGCGTCATCATCCAGGTCGACGACGCGGGTCCCGGCGTACCGGCCGGTGAACGCGACCGGATCTTCGAACGGTTCTGCCGGGGCCGGTCCGAGCGGCGACCGAGCGAGGATCACGGCATCGGTCTCGGTCTGTCCATCGTGGCCAGGCACGTGAGGTGGCATCACGGGGAGATCCGGGTCGAGGACCGCCCGGGTGGTGGCGCACGCTTCGTCATCGAGTTGCCGACCTGCGAACCGGTTGGGCGAGCGCACCGAGGTCGACCGACAGGAAGCCTCGCTGGGCGCTGGTCGTGAAAGACCTGAGCGATCCGCCGGCCCGGCCCTGCCTGTGTGGGGCCCGCACCCCGAAGGCATGTGAGCGGAGGGCGGCTGTCGCGTGGCCAGGACGATGACGCCGCTGCGAGCGTTCCTCCGGACCGAGACGGGCGGCGCAGCGGTTCTCCTGACAGCCACTGTCGCTGCTCTGGTCTGGGCGAACCTGTCCGCATCGTCGTACGACGCGGTGTGGGGGACAGGCATCGCGATCCGGGTCGGCGGCTGGAGCATCGCACAGGACCTCCGCCAGTGGGTCGACAGCGGTTTGATGACGTTGTTCTTCCTGGTTGTCGGTCTGGAGGCTCGCCGCGAGTTCGACATGGGTGAGCTGCGGGAGCGGCGACGGGTCGCGCTGCCGCTGGCGGCCGGCCTCGGTGGCATGATCGTCCCGGTCGCGATCTACCTCGCCGTCAACGCCGGCCGACCGTCCGCGCAGGGGTGGGGTGCGGCGATGTCGACGGACACGGCGTTCGCGCTCGGGATGCTTGCCGTCGTGGGGCGGAGTTTGCCGGCCCGGCTGCGGGCGTACCTGCTCACGCTGAGCGTCGTCGACGACCTCGTCGCCCTCGTCGTCATCGCGACCGTCTACACCAGCCACCTCGCCCTGATGCCGCTGCTGATCGGAGTCGGGGTCCTTGGGCTGGTCCTGGTCGTCCGCACCGCCGGCGTTCGCTACGGCCCGGTCTATGCGCTGCTCGGAGTGACGGCCTGGGTCGCCTTCTATTTCTCGGGGGTGGAGCCGATCGTGGTCGGCCTTGTCATCGGGCTCTTGACGTTCGCGTATCCGGCCGCCCGGACCGATCTCGAACGCGCGACCGAATCGTTCCGGCTGTTCCGCGAGCAGCCGACCCCGGAGCTCGCCCGCTCGGCACAGACCGGGGTCGTTGCGGCGATCTCGCCGAACGAGCGCCTGCAGCTGCTGTACCACCGGTGGACGGGCTACGTGATCGTGCCGATCTTCGCCCTCGCGAACGCCGGGATCGGGATCGACACCGCTTTCCTCGGCCGGGCGTTCCGATCGCCGATCACCCTGGGCATCCTGTTCGGCTATCTGGCCGGGAAGCCGATCGGGATCGTTGGATTCTCCTGGCTGGTGCGATGGATCAGTCGTGGTCGCCTGCGCCCACCGGTCGGCTGGGCCGCCGTCGCCGCGGCCGGCGCGATCGCGGGCATCGGCTTCACGGTTGCCCTGCTGGTCTCGACCCTTGCCTTCTCCGGCGAACAACTGCAGGAGGCCAAGTTCGGCATCCTGACCGCGGCGCTGTGTGCGTCGATCGCCACCTGGCTCGTCCAGCGCGCGGTCGTCCTGCTGCCGCGGAAGAAGCGACGGCGGGCGCTGTTGGGGACCGCGGAGTCCGTCGTCGACCTCGCCGCTCCGGTCGATCCGAACCGCGACCACGTGCGCGGACCAGCGGACGCGCGGGTCACCGTGCTCGAGTACGGCGACTTCGAGTGTCCGTACTGCGGCCTGGCCGAGCAGCCGGTCCGCCAGTTGCTCGCCGAGCATGGCGACGTTCGCTATGTCTGGCGGCATCTGCCGCTCGCGGACGTCCACCCGCGGGCCCAGCTGGCCGCTGAGGCGGCCGAGGCTGCGTCCGTCCAGGGAGCGTTCTGGGAGATGCACGACCTGCTGATCGAGCATCAGGACGCGCTGCGGATGCCTGACCTCGTCCGTTATGCCACAGCGTTGGGCCTCGAGGTTGAACGCTTCCGTGACGACCTCCGCCGGCACCTCGGCGCCGGCCGGGTCGCCGAGGACGTCGAGTCCGCCGACCTGAGCGGAGTGTCGGGTACGCCGACGTTCTTCATCAACGGGCGCCGGCACCACGGGGCCTACGACCTCGAGGCCCTTTCGGCCGCGGTGGTCGCGACCGAGCGGCGGGTCGCGGCGAAGGGACCGTAGGACTCAGGGGTGCCGATGGAGTGTGGTCGGCAACTATTCCCGCAAAAGGGTGTTCCTGGTGGCAGACTGGACCAGGATTCGGCAATCCGGGGCGACGCCGGTGGCAACGATCCTGGCCGGCGTCCGGCGAAGGAAGCGTGACATGACACGGAGCCGGTGGGATCCGGCCGTTGTTCGCTGGTCGGGCAGGGTGCTCGGCAGCGTGGCGATGGTGGCCGCGGTGACGGGGATCATCGCGCTGCTCAAGTCACACGTTCCCGCGCTGAATCTGCTCGTTCTCTACCTGCTCGCGGTGCTGCCGATCGCGATCCTGTGGGGAGCCCGGCTGGCGGCGGTGATGTCGGTCGTCAGCATCACGGTCTTCGCCCTGGTCCTGTCGCCGGACGCCTCGGTCCTGATCGCCGACTCGCGCAACGTCGTGGTGCTGGCGGTGTTCCTGGTGACGGCGATCGTCGTCGCCGAGCTCGCCGCACGATCGCGTCGATCCGCGCTGGAGTCGGCGCGCCTGTCGAAAGAGCAGTCGGCCCTGCGACGGGTGGCGACGTTGGTGGCCCAGTCGGTCCGGCCGGCGGAGGTTTTCGAGGCCGTGACCCGGGAGGTCGGTCTGCTCTGCGATGCCGACCTCGCGCGGATGGAACGCTACGAAGCAGACGGGACGGTGACCGGGATCGCCGCCTGGACCAGGGGAGAGGGCCGGCTTGCGGTCGGGACGACGTTCGAGCTCGGCGGCCTGAGCGTGGCCCGTGACGTCCGGCGTACCGGTGGTCCGGTCCGGCTCGACGGTTTCGCCGGCGCATCGGGCGATATCGCCCTCGAGGCGCGTGCACAGGGCATCCGGTCGTCGGTCGGTTGCCCGGTGGTCGTGGCCGGACGGTTGTGGGGAGTGATCGCTGCGTCGACGAGGCGTGACGCGCCCTTCCCGGTGAACACGGAGGTACAGATCGCCAGCTTCACCGAGCTCGTCGCCACCGCGGTCGAGAACGCCGAATCACAGGCTGAGCTTCGCCGGATGGCTGACGAGCAGGCCGCCCTGCGCCGGGTGGCGACCCTGGTCGCCGGTGGGGTCCGTTCCGAGCTGGTCTTCGACGCGGTGGCGCAGGAGCTGAGCCAGCTGACCGGCGCCGATATCACCGGCATCCTCCGCTTCGAGTCCGACGGCTCGGCGACGATGATGGGCAGCCGCGGCCTGAGCGGGGATCGCACCCGGGTCGGCGCCCGGATGGTGATGGAGGTGCCATCGGCCATCGCTTCGGTGCAGGCAACCGGCAGGTCGGCACGCTACGACGTCGATGTGGAACAGCTCGAGCGTGGCGCCGAGCTTGTCAGCGGCTGGGGCGTGCGGTCGGCGGTGGCGAGCCCGATCATCGTCGAGGGCCGGTGCTGGGGCGGTATCACCGTCGCCTCGCGGGGGAGCCCGTTCGCGGCGGCTACCGAGCCGAGGGTGGTCGAGTTCACCGAGATCGCCGCGACCGCGATCGCGAACGCCGAGAGCCGGGCGCAGCTGGTCGCGTCCCGTGGGCGGGTGGTCGCGGCCGGCGACGAGATGCGGCGCAGGCTGGAGCGGAATCTGCACGACGGAGCGCAACAGCGGCTGGTGTCGCTGGCGCTCGAACTCCGGCTGGCCGCGACCACGGTGCCCTCCGAGCTACCGGCGCTCAGGGCCGATCTCGGCCAGAGCGCCGAGGTGCTCAACGAGGTGGTGGACGAGCTGCGCGAGATCTCCCGTGGCCTGCACCCCGCGATCCTCGCCGAAGGTGGCCTTGGTCCCGCACTGCGGACGCTGGCCCGACGCTCAGCCGTCCAGGTGGAGTTGAAGGTCGAGACCGAGTCGCGCTACTCCACGCCGCTGGAGGTAGCCACGTACTACGTCCTGTCCGAGGCGCTCACCAACGCGAGCAAGTATGCGCAGGCCGCCATCGTCGAGGTCACGCTGGCGGAGCGAGCCGACACGGTCCGGCTGCGCATCCACGACGATGGCGTCGGCGGGGCGGATCCACACCGGGGGTCGGGCCTGGTGGGCGTCCGCGACCGGGTCGAGGCCCTGGGCGGTTCGATGGATCTGACCAGCCCCGTCGGCCAAGGCACGACGATCGAGGTCTCCTTCCCGATCGTGCGCCCGGACGACGAGAGCCGCTGAGACCCTTGGCGGCAGTCGTGGTAGGTGCTGTCAGCTCAGGTTCGCAACTCGTGAAGACACCGGGAGGCCGGCGGCACCACGACCCCGTTGAGGTTGGTACCGGCAACGTCGACCGTGGAGTCGTTTCGCTGCGCGACCGGCCAGCGGTAGTGGTAGGCGACGTCGAGGATCGGGGCGTACGCCGTCACATCGTCGGGAGCCAGCCCGGGCAGGTCCGCGCGCCGGCAGTCCAGCAACAACAGAGTCACCGGAAGCGAGGAGAAGCGGCGGAGCCAGTCGGCGATGTACAACGACATGCTTTCGCCGAGACCGGGCGAGATATCGGTATCGCGGCCACCAGCACACAGCTTGTGGGTCTGGGCCAGCCAGCGCAGCGGCGACGGTACCTGCAGGACCAGCGGCGTCGTCGCGGTCCGGGCGACGCCCGAGACGAGCTCGAGCGCTGCGCCCGCCGTGGCGTAGTCCGACAGCAGCGTCTTGAGGGCATAGCCGACGTGCGTGCGCGACGACGTGAGGGCGAGCAGCGCTTCGTCGTTCGCGAGCAGGTCCGTGTAGATCGTGCTGAGGTCGACGAGCGTGCAGTCTGCATCGAAGGCGCCGCGCATGATGGACTCCCGGACTCACCAAATGTGGTTGAGACCACTGTGGCGGGATTCGCGCGGGACAGGGTGTCTCACATTCGGACACTTGCAGGCGCAGGCCGGCCCGCCAGTAGCTTCCGGACGGGCTTTGCAGAGCCTCCACCCAGGGAGATGATCGAAGGGTGAAGGAGGAAACCGCCGCCGGCAGGCGGGTCGCGGCCGCCCGGATCGCCTTCCTGACCTCGGGGGACACGGTCGCCGGGGTGGTGCCCGACCTGGTGGAGGCGTCCTGGCGCCGTTCGTACTCGGCCGGGGTGAACGCGGCGACCGTGGAGGCGCAGTACCACGCGGACCTCGACCTGTCCTCGCGGTTGGTGCGCTGCGCGGAGCCGGTGATCGAACGTCTCGGTCAGGAGGTCGCGGACCTGCCGCTCAGCATCGCGCTGACCGACGCCCGCGCGCGAATCCTCACCAGGACGGACACCGATCGCAGCATCGGGGCACGGCTGGAGAAGGTGGCGTTCGCGCCCGGCTTCGACTATGCCGAAGGAGGCGTCGGGACCAACGGCGTCGGCACGGTCTTCGAGTCCGGACAGCCGGTACACATCATCGGACCACAGCACTTCCACGAGCGGTTGCAGCCGTTCTCCTGCGCCGGTGCCCCGATCCGCGATCCGATCAGCGGCCGGGTCGAGGGCGTCCTGGACCTCACCTCGCTGGCCGAGCATTCGAGTCCGCTGATGCATACGCTGGCGCGGGCCGCGGCCCATGACATCGCGCAGAACCTGCTGGCGGATCGCAGCCTGCAGCAGCAGGCGTTGTTCGAGATGTTCGTGCGAACGGACGGTCGCACCCACGGCGCGGTGATGGCGATCGGCGGCACGGTCGTGATGGCCAACACGATGGCACAGACCCTCTTCGATCCCGCTGAGCAACTGACCATCCAGCAGCACACCCGCTACCTGATGGCAGGCCGCGACGAGCCGGTCGACCAGATCGAGCTTCCGACCGGCAAGGTGGTACGGATCCGCGGCGTCCGGATCTTCGTCGGCGGTGAGGTTGCCGGGCTGGTCGTGGAGGTGCTGCTCGTCTCCGAAGGCACGCGACCGTTGCCTAAGGCACCCTTGATGCCGTTTTCGTTGCCGACCGCAACGGTGAGCGCACCGAGCGGCGGCCCGGCCCCGCGTGGCGCGCTGTCCCCGGTGACCGACGGGCGGTCGCCGCTGTGGAAGCGCGCGGGGGAGCGGATCACCGCAGCACTCAGCCGGCACGAGGCCCTGCTGGTGATGGGGGAGCGGGGGACCGGAAAGTTCTCACTCGTCGCGGAGATCTTCCACCAGGTCACCCCCGGTGGGCGGAGCCTCGCCATCGACGCGGCGGAGATCAGCCGGGACAGCTACGACGAGGCCGAGGATGCGCTCGCGGCGACCACCGTTCCGACGCTGTACATCCTGCGCAACATCGACACCCTGTCAACCGAAGGTGTCGAGCGGCTGCACACTTTCCTGCTCGCTGTGGCCGACAGTGACCTGCCGGTCTTCGTGGCGGCCACCCTCGCGGATGCCAATCTCGATTCCGACCTGCCGTTCCGGGACTTGCTCGTGCACTTCCAGCACGCCGTGACGGTCCCCCCGCTACGGCATCGGACCGAGGACCTGCCTGCCGTGGTCTCCCGAGTGCTCGCCAACGTCGCTGACCGACGCGGCGTCCGGCTGAGTCCGGCCGCGATGCGCGTTATTGCCCGCTACTCCTGGCCAGGCAACATCAATCAACTCGAACAGGCGCTCAGCTCTGCTCTGCTCAAACGCCCGGTCGGAGAACTCCAGCCGGAAGACCTGCCCGGCTACTGCCACAACACAGCACGACGGCAACTGGCGGGGATCGAGGCGGTCGAACGAGACGCGATCGTCAAGGCCCTACACGATGCCGACGGCAACCGCTCCCAAGCCGCGGCGGCGCTCGGAATCGCTCGCTCGTCCCTGTACCGCAAACTCAAGACCTACGGCATCACCACCATCTGATCGCCGTTCCTGCCGCCCTGCTTACCTGCTAGCGGGTAGGTGGGATTGCCGCTGGCGGAGTTGGGCCGGCAACTGCCTGCGGGGAATCGTGGAGTCGTTGGCAAATCGGACTCCTCGCAAGGAGGAAACAGAGATGGCTGCCGTCGTAATCGGCGAACATGAAGCTGCAACGCTGCCCCACCATCGGGCGGTCGCAATTCGGAAGATGACCGTCGAGGGGATCGGGGCGTTCTTCCTGGTATTCACCGTGGCTGTCAGCGGGTTGAGCCACAGTGCGTTCACTCCGCTGGCCGCCGGTGCGGCGCTGATGGTGATGGTCTACGCCGGCGGACACATCTCCGGCGGCCACTTCAACCCGGCCGTCACGATCGCGGCGCTGGTGCGTCGCCGGATCGGGCCGGCTGACGCCGTCCAGTACTGGATCGTGCAGCTGGTTGCCGGCGTGGTCGCCGGGCTGGTGGCTCGAGCAGTGGTCGACCCGGCGAGGGTGATATCCCTGCACCCGTCGGGTCGTGCCCTCGGCGCGACGGCGGTCGTGGAGCTGTTGTTCACCTTCGCGCTGTGCTACGTCGTACTGAACGTTGCCACCAGCAAGGATCAGCCGGGCAATTCGTTCTTCGGTCTGGCGATCGGTTTCACCGTCGTGGCCGGAGCGTTCGCCGTCGGCGGGATCTCCGGCGCGGCGTTCAACCCGGCCGTGTCGCTCGGCGCAGCCATCGGCGGCCTGTTCGCCTGGTCGACGATCTGGGTCTATCTGGTGGTGCAGGTCATCGCCGGTATCGCGGCCGGCCTCGTCTTCCGCGCACTGAACCCGGACGACAAATGATCCCGGTCGAGTTCACCCTTCCATCCACTGAGGAGACACGAGTATGACCAGCACGCAGCCCAAGCCGACGACCACCGACGCCGGAATCCCGGTCGAGAGCGATGAGCACTCGCTCACCGTCGGCCCGGACGGCCCGATCCTTCTTCAGGACCACTACGTCATCGAGCAGATGGCCAACTTCAACCGCGAGCGGGTACCGGAGCGCCAGCCGCACGCCAAGGGCGGCGGCGCGTTCGGCAAGTTCGAGGTCACCGGCGATATTCGCGCCTACACCAAGGCAGCGTTGTTCCAGCCGGGGACGACGACCGACATGGTGGCGAGGTTCTCCACCGTGGCCGGTGAGCACGGCAGCCCTGACACCTGGCGTGATCCCCGCGGCTTCGCGCTGAAGTTCTACACCTCCGAGGGCAACTACGACATGGTCGGGAACGACACCCCGGTGTTCTTCCTGCGCGACCCGATCAAGTTCCAGCACTTCATTCGTTCGCAGAAGCGCCGGGCCGACAACAACCTGCGCGACCACGACATGCAGTGGGACTTCTGGACCCTGTCCCCGGAGTCTGCGCATCAGGTGACCTGGCTGATGGGAGACCGGGGCATTCCCCGCTCCTGGCGGGAGATGAACGGGTACTCCAGCCACACCTACATGTGGGTCAACTCCGACGGCGTGAAGTACTGGGTGAAGTACCACTTCATCAGCGACCAGGGTGTCGAGTGCCTGACGCAGGCCGAGGCGGACGCACTGGCCGGTACGGACAGCGACTACCACGTCCGGGATCTGTACGAGGCGATCAAGCGGGAGGACTTCCCCAGCTGGACGCTGAAGGTTCAGATCATGCCGTTCGAGGACGCCAAGGACTATCGCTTCAACCCGTTCGACATGACCAAGGTCTGGCCGCACGCCGACTACCCGCTGATCGAGGTCGGAAAGATGACGTTGGACCGCAACCCGGCCGACTATCACTCCGAGATCGAGCAGTTGGCCGTCGAGCCCAGCAACATGGTGCCGGGGATCGGGCCGAGCCCGGACAAGATGCTGCTGGGCCGGATGTTCTCCTACCCGGACGCGCACCGCGCCCGCATCGGGGTGAACTACAACCAGTTGCCGGTCAACGCTCCCAAGGCGCCCGTGAACAACTACAGCACGGCCGGCCACATGCGGTACCACAACGCCACCGACCCGGTGTACTCACCCAACTCCAAGGGCGGCCCGCGGGCCGACACCGAGCGGTACGGCGAACCGGCCGGCTGGTACACCGACGGTGAGATGGTGCACGCCGCCCAGACCCTGCATGCCGAGGACGACGACTGGGGTCAGGCGGGCACCTTGGTCCGCGAGGTGATGGACGACGCGGCCCGCGAACGGCTGGTCTCGAACATCGTCGGCCACCTGCTCGACGGCGTCACCGAGCCGGTGCTGGTGCGTGCCTTCGAGTACTGGCGCAACGTCGACTCGGATCTCGGCCAGCTGGTCGAGAAGGGTGTCCGCGCCGGACAGTCCTGATCCGCGGATCGCCCGTGGGGCCTGGCATCAGGAGGGCCAGGCCCCACCGTCACCCGACCCGAATCTCCACAGCCGAACGGTTACTGCGATGACGATTGTCAGTCTGAGCCTGTCCCACCGGACCACTCCGGTCGAGGTACTCGAGAAGCTTGCCGTCCCGGCCTCGCAACGGCGTGGTGTGCTACTCGGCCTGCACGCTGCGCCGAGCATCGACGAGGTCGTCGTACTGTCGACCTGCAACCGGGTCGAGGTCTATTCGGCTGTCCACGGCCCGGTCGACCACGTGACGCAGGTCGTGGCAGACCTGCTGGCCGACCACGGGCGGCTAGAGGTCGGGGAGGTGATGCGGACAGCCCGGATCCGAGTGGGCGGTGCGGCTGCCGAGCACCTGTTCTCGGTGGCGTGCGGGCTGGATTCGATGGCTGTCGGCGAGGACCAGATCGTCGCTCAGCTCAAGGCCGCGGCCCGCGCAGCCACGGCGGCGGGAACTGCCGGCCAGGCCACGACCCGGTTGATCGACGCCGCACTGCGGGCCAGTAAACAGGCCCGTACGCAGACCACGATCAGCACCGAAGGCATCTCGCTCGCGCGGGCCGGCTTGGAGGTCGCCGCCGTACAGCTGGGCGGGCTCGCCGGCCGCGATGCGGTCGTGCTCGGGACTGGCAGCATCGGCAGGCTCGCGATCCGACTGCTCCACGAGGCCGGCGTCAGGCACCTGTCCGTGGCCAGCCGTAGGGAGACCCGCGCCGGCGAGGTCGCCGCGTTGGTGGATGGCATTGCGCTGCGGGTGAGCGACGTACCAGCGAAGCTTGCGGAGGCAGACATCTTCGTCACGGCAACCGGGGCAGCCGTTCCCGTCGTACCTGTCGAGCAGGTGCGGGCGGCCCGGGCGCACGTCGGCGATCGGCCGCTGTTCGTGCTCGACCTGGGGTTGCCGCCGGACGTGGATCCCGCTGTCGGGTCCTTGGCCGGGGTGACGCTCGTCGACCTGACTGCACTCGGCCGTCACCTCGCCGACCGAGAGATTCCGGACCAGGTCCCGCAGGTCCGGGCCATCGTCGCTGCGGAGCTCCGCGCGTACCTGGACCGGGAGGAACAAGCGGCCGCGGCGCCCGTCATCGCCGCGATGCACACGCAACTGAGACAACTCGCGGACGCCGAACTGACCCGCCTGAACGACCGGCTGCCAGACCTCACCGACCAGCAACGCGCCGAGACGGCCGCGACTGTGCACCGCATTCTCCGCAAGATCCTGCACCGGCCGTCCGTGCGGGCAAGGGAGTTCTCCGCCGGTCCTGACGGGCCTGCCTATCTCGACGCACTCAGCCAGCTCTTCGACCTCAGCACACCTGCAGACACTGCTCAGCTTGGCCAGGCTGCGGTGAGGCCGCCGTCGATGGTGAGCGACTGACCGGTGATGTAGGCGGCCGCGTCGGACAGGAGGAAGAGGACGGCGTCGGCAATGTCGGCCGGCTGGCCGACCCGGCCGAGCGGAATGGCCTGAGCCGACCGTTCCAGCCCGGCCGGGCCGCCAGAGTTGACCGGATCGAGTGACTGGGGTGACTCGATCACCCCGGGCAGGACGGCGTTGATCCGCAGCCCGCGTGGTCCGAGCTCGAGGGCCGCGCTGCGGACGAACCCGATCAGACCAGCCTTGGCCGAGGTGTACGGCGTATGACCGGCCCACCCGACCGCCGCACCCGCGATACTCGACACCACCACGATCGCGCCCTGCGGAGACAGCTTCGGTACGGCGGCCCGGACCGTCCGCATCACGCCGGTCAGGTCGATGTCGAGTATCCGCAGCCAGTCGTCGTCCTGGAGCACCTCGAGTGGCGCCAACGTGAGCACACCCGCATTGGCCACCACCGCGTCGAGCCGTCCGAACCGCGCCACCGTCGCATCCACAGCCGCAACCATCGCGTCGGAGTCACGCACATCGGCCGGTACGGCGAAGGCCCGGCCACCAGCGGCGGTGATCTCGGCCACCACGGCCTCGGCATCGTACGGATCGCCGTCGAAGGTACCGACCGCAACCGCGCAACCGGTCGTTGCCGCGACGAGTGCTGTCGCGCGGCCGATACCGCTGGCCGCTCCGGTGACGAGTAGGGCGGTCACAGCATCACGTGTCCGCTGTTCGGGCCGAGGGTCTGCCCGGTGTAGAGGTTGCCACCCGGTTCGCTGGCCAGCAGGACGGCTGTCGGTGCGACCTCGAAGGGTTCGCCGGACCGCTTCAACGGCAGTTCAGCCATCAGTGTGCGGATCCACTCGTCGGACAAAGTGCCGCCGAGTGGGGTGTTGATCGGGCCGGGAGCGATGCAGTTCGCCGTGACCCCGGTGCCACCCACCTCGCGCGCCAGCGACTTGGTGAAGCCGATCACGCCGGCTTTCGCGGCCGCGTAGTGCGCGAGCCCGGCCCCGCCACGCTGACCGACCTGCGACGCGATGTTGATGATCCGGCCGAAGCCGGCTTCGAGCATCGGCGGCAGTGCGGCCCGCGAACACAGGAAGACGCTGCGCAGGTTGACGGCGATCATCTCGTCAAATAGCGCCGTCTGCATGTCGAGCACCGGCGACTCGGTCAGGATGCCGGCGTTGTTCACCACCACGTCCACGGCGCCGAGCGCATCCCGCGCCTCACCGAACATTCGCTCGACGTCGGGCTCGCTCGACACGTCGGCTTCGACCGTCACCACTTCGTTGCCGAAGGCAACACACAGGTCCCGGACGGCGTCGAGCCTCGGTCCACCGGTCCGGTCGGCCAGGCACAGCCGCGCTCCGGCTTCGGCGTACGCCATCGCGATCGCAGCGCCGATGCCGCTCGCAGCACCGGTTACCAGTGCGGTCAGTCCGTCGAGCGCGGCGATCGGTACGCCGGACGACCTGATCGGTTCCGCGGTCACGCGCTCACCCCACTGAAGATCCGGGCCGAGTTGCCGCCGAGGATGAGCTCGCGCTCGGCGTCGCCGAAGTGGGCCAGGTCGACCCGCAGGCGCTCGTACCTCATCGTGAACAGGGGAGCGGCGGTGGCGAACAGCAGCCGCTCCGGTCCGAACTTGGCCACCACGCCCTCCAGGAAGTCCTCGCGGTACATCGCACTGGTCTGCACATGGACGTTGTCGTTCGCGAGTGCGAGCTCCGCGTCGAACCCGGACAGCCCGGAGATGTTGAACTGACCGCCGTTGGTCAGCACGAACGGATTCGCCGGGGTCCAGGCCGCGGCCGCGGCCAGCTGCAGCGGCTCGGCGAACAGATGGAAGCCGGCGGCAACCATCACCGGAACCGCCAACTCTGCGGCGCATTCCACGATCGGGCGGACCAGCGGTCCGTCGTTGATCCGGAAATGTTCCTCCGACGGATGCAGGAAGAGCCCACGAGCACCAGCTGCCACCGCGCGGCGCAGCTCGGCGACCGCATCGTCGCCCTCCCACGGATCGACCCGGCAGAGCGGAATCAACCGGCCGCCGGACGCCGTGGCGGCGGCCATCAGTACGTCGTTCGCCGACGGGAGGCCACCACGATGAGGGTGCATCGGAACTGCGACAGCCACATCGGTGCCAATGGCATCCATTCCCGCCAACGCCGTGGCGGCGTCCTGCCCATAACCGAAGTGGGACGTGCCGAGATAGACAAGTCCATCGACAGTGCTCATGCCGCCAGCCCCAGCAGCTTCTCGGCGTTGCCGCCCAGCACGAGCCCGGCGTGCGTCGCGCCCAGTTCGGCGATGACGACCTTCTGCCGTTCGAGTGCGGGGGAGCTGACTGGTCCGTCGCTGCCGAAGACGACGCGCTCGGCGCCGATCCGCTCGACCGCGGTGAGGATCTTGTCCGGGTAGGGCATCGCAGAGGTCTCCAGGATGACGTTCGGGAACCGTTCGGCCACCTCGAGCGCCTCGTCGACATGGAAGTAGCCGCCCATGTGGCCCAGGATGATGACCGCATCGGGACACGCGGCCGCCGCTTGCGCGATCGAGAGCGGCGTACTCAACGGCTCGTCGCCGCAGTGGAACAGCGTCGGTACGCCGAGCTCCCCGGCGTACCGAATGAGGTTGATCGTCGCCGCACCGCCGGGGTGCTGCAGCGTCGACACCGGGTGCAGCTTGAGACCCTTGAAGCCGAGCTCGGTGATGGCCCGCTTGAGTAGTTGCCGCGAAGTCTCCAGGTACGCCGGATTGAGCCGGACGAACCCGTAGAGCCGGTCGGGGAAGCTGTTGCACGCCTCGGCGATCAGCTCCAGCCCGCGGGGGTTGAGGCCCGGCAGGTCGGTCAGCGTCATCACTGCCGACCGCTCGACCCCGGCCTCGTCCATCGCCCGGATACAGTCCTCGGCCGACATCTGCCAGCCCAGCGAGGTCCCCTCCTCGATGTGCATGTGCATGTCGAAGATCATCTGCAGTCCTCCTTCATCGTCTAGGTCCCGGTCAGGCTTCGTCGTGGTCAGGCTCGGGCCTCGGCGAGCACCGGCTCGACCTCTGCGAGGGTGCGCTCGACCCAGGTGAGGTCGACCGGACGGCCGCCGGCCACGACTCCGATCGGGCGGCGAAGGACCGCCAGACCCTGCCGCGGATCCTGCTCGACCATCACCAGATCAGCCCGGGCCCCGATACTCAAGATGCCGACCGGGGCGTCCTCGCCGACACGGCGAACCAGCGTTCCGGCGGTCACCGTGGCGGCGCGCAGCGCTTCGGTCGCGCTCATGCCGCGGTCGGCGTACATGATCAGCTCGTCGAGCAGACCACCGATCGGGTTGAGCGCCGTACCGGCATCTGTGCCCGCCGCGATCGTGACACCGGCCGCGATCGCCTTGGCGGTACTCGCCTGATAGATCTCGCGGGCCTTCAAACTCTTCGCGACCGTGGCGGCCGGGATACCGATCCCCTCGGCGATCGGGTTCAGCGCGGTCACGGTCGGCACCAACGTCACCCCGGAGTCGATCATCTGCTGGTGGTTGTCGTCGTCGGCGAACGCGGCGTGCTCGATGGTGTCGACGCCGGCCGCGATCGCGTTCGTGATGCCCTGCGGCGCGTGGGCATGGGCAGCGACCAGGACGCCCGCCTTGTGGGCCTCCTCGATACCGGCCGCGAGCTCCGGGATCCCGAGCTGCGGTACGCCCGGGTTGCCGGGCGTCGAGATCCCGCCCGTCGCCATCAGCTTCACCACGCCGGCACCGGCTGCCAGCTGTTCGCGGACAGCCAGCCGCACCTCGTCCGGCCCATCGGCGATCCGTCCGTAGTCCGCGCAGTGCCCGCCGGTCATCGTGATCGGCCGGCCCGCCGCGACGACGCGCGGGCCGAGCAGCTCACCCGAGTTCACCTGCGCGGCGTAGTGCAAAGTCATCCGGTCGGCCGAGCCGAGATCGCGGACCGACGTGATGCCGGCCCGAAGCGCCAGCAACCCGTTGTGGAAACAGGTCATCGAGCGGACGAACGGCGTACGGTCCCAGTGCAGGTACGGCGCCGGATGGGCGGCGAGGTCGAAGTGGACGTGACAGTCGATCAGCCCGGGCAGCACGAAGGCGCCATGCAGCTCGACCTCCGTGGTCCCGTCCGCCGGCACCTGCTCGGCGGTCAGCTCGGTGATCACACCGTCGCGCACCACCAGCGATCCGAACGGCTCCGCCCTCAACTCCTCGCCGGTCAGGGCGATCCCGTTCCTCAGGATCAGATCAGCCATCGGGCTCATGCACTCGCCTTCCTGTTGCCCACGGCAACCTTCCATGCGGATTCGATGTCGCCCGCGGGCGCGAGGTCGAAGCGATGCCGCATCAGCAGCATCGACGCGTCGTGCTGGGCCGGGTCGTCGCTGCCGACGCAGTCCTCGACGATGACCGCGTAGTAGTCGTTGAACAGTGCGTCGCGTGCGGTCGACTCGACGCAGCCCTCCGTCGTACACCCGGTGACCACGACGGTCTCGATGCCGTTGCTGCGCAGCAGCAGGTCGAGGCTGGTGCCCCAGAACCCACTCGACCGCCACTTCGGTACGACGAGCTCGCCGGGCAGTGGAGCGAGTTCGGCGACGACGTCATGACCGGCATCGCCGTACTCGGTGAAGCGGAACCGGCCGCCGGTGATGTCGCCCTGCCGTTGCAGGCGGAGGTTGAACCTCAGTTGCGCGGGCGACTCGCTCATCCCGTCGGGCAAGGACGTCATCTGCACATGCACGACCAGCACCCCGGCCGAACGCGCTGCCCCCAGCAGCGCCGCGATCCTGGCCCGCACCGGCGGATACATCGACAGGTCCAGACCGAGCCGGTCGAACGCGAAACCCGGCTCGACGAAGTCCCGTTGCATGTCGATGATCACCAGCGCGGCCCGGGACGGATCCACCAGCTCGGGCAGTTCCGTGAGGACCTGCTTGCCGGCGATCTCGATCACTGGAACGACGCCGTGTGGTAGTAGGAGTACCCGGTCGGACCGAAGTGCAGGCCGGCGAGGTTCGCCGTACCGGAGTACACACCGCTGACGTTCCACAGCGGCAGGAAGATCGCGTCGTCCATCAACGTGGTGGTGATCTTCTCGTACGCCGCGGTCCGCGCGGCCGCGTCGACGACGGCGTTCGCCTTCGGGATGGCGGCGTCGATCGCGGGGTTGCTGTAGTGCGCCCAGTTGAAGCCCGCCTTGATCTGGTTGCTGTTGACGAGGTTGTTCAGCAGGAACGGATCGACGTCGTAGTAGAAGATCGCGGACAGGTTCTGGACGCCCTGGTTGTACGACGCGGCCGCGGTGGTGAACGGCTGCGACTTGGTGGTCGAGGTGAAACCGACCTCCTTGAGCGCGTTCACGACGTACTGGGTGGGCAGGTCGAACCCGTTCGCACTCTGGATCAGGATGTCCAGGGACAGCTTTTGGCCGCCCTTGGTCCGGGTACCATCCGGGCCGGCCACCCAGCCCGCCTCTTCCAGCAGGCTCTTCGCCTTGGCCGGGTTATAGGCGTACATGGTGTCGTTGGCCTTCACATAGCCCGGGGTGCTCGGAGTCAGCACGTTGTACGCCGGTGTGAACGCACCCCGCAGTACGGTCTCGTTCAGCTTCTTCTGGTCGACCGCGTAGAGGATGGCCTGGCGGACCTTGAGGTCGTTCGTCGGACCCTTCTCGACGTTGATCGGGAAGCCGTACGGCTGGCCGGTCGACGGCATGTCGTAGTGCTTGAACTGCGCGGTCTTCTTGATCGTGGCGATCGTGTCGGGGTCGAGGTTCATCGCCATCTGGACCTGGCCGGCGCGCAGCGCGTTGTAGCGGGCGTTGGTGTCGAGCAGGATCTTGAAGCTCAGCTTCTCCAGCTTCGGGGCACCGGCCGGGCCGAAGGCCTCGGGACCCCACGCGTACTTCGGGTTCTTCGCCAACCCGACGTGGTCCTGGGCTACGTAGTCGACGAACGTGAACGGGCCGGTCCCGGTCGGGTGGGAGGCGATGTCGGTGCCGTACTTCTTCAGCGCGGCCGGCGACTGGATGCCGAAGATGATGCCGGTCATCTCGTGCTCGAAGGCCGCGTTCGGTTGGCTGAAGACCACCTTCGCCGTGTACTGGTCCACGACCACGGTCTCCTGGTACGGACCCAGCGCGCCCCGGGCCGAGCGGGACTTGGTCGCGGGGTCGGCGATGTGATCGAACGTCGCCTTGACCGCGTTCGCGTCGAAGTGCGTGCCGTCGTGGAAGTCGACGTCCTCGCGCAGCGTGAACGTGTACGTCATCGCGTCCTTCGAAACCTGGTAGCTCTTGGCCAGGCCCGGGTGGAAGACGTTCTTGCCCGAGCTGTCCGGCAACCACCAGACCAGCGGGTCGTAGATGTGCGAGATGATCATCGACACCATCGCCAGCCCGGTGGCGGCCGGGTCGAGCGAGTCCGGCTCCTGGTAGATGCCGACCGTCAGGTTGGTGGTCTTCGCGCCCGATCCGGCGCCGGATGCATTGCCCTGGCAGGCCGCCAGCACCGAGCTTCCGCCGAGCGCGACCAGGCCGGCCGCCCCCGCCTTCAGCAGGCTGCGACGGCTGAACAGTGCTCGCTGGTTCAAGGGTGGGACAGCGTTCGCGAGTGGGACAGTTGGTTCGAGGCTCACGAGTGACTCCTTCTACTTTCCTGATCTGCTGTTTGCGCTCCGAGCCGCTCGAGCGACCGGACGGCCAGCTCGGCGTGGAGCAGTGCGCCCCGAGTCAGCACGGCGTCGTCGAACCGCGCCAACGGACTGTGGTTGCTGGGCGCGTTCACCAGGTCCTCGGTCATCGAGGCGCCGAGCATCAGGTAGCTGCCGGGGACGGCGGCCAGCACCCGGGAGAAGTCCTCGGAGCCGGGCTCCGGGAACTCCATCGCAACGAACTGATCCGGGCCGAACACGTCGGCGACGACGTCCGCGACGAAAGCCGCGTGGCGTGGATCGTTGACGGTCGCCGGGTATTCGCGCACAAGCTCGACGTCGACGTCGAGCCCGTGCACCTGGGCAACGCCCTCGCACACCGCGGTCGCCAGCCCGCCGATCGCGTCGCCGGTGGCGGCCGAGAACGTCCGGACCGTCGCCTGGAACTCCGCGGTGTCGGGGATGATGTTGGCCGCCGTACCACCCGAGACCGTTCCGACCGTGACGACGACCGGGTCGAACACGTCGAACCGCCGGGTCACCATCGTCTGCAGCGCGGTGATCATCTCGGCCGCGGCTGCGATCGGATCGCGGGCCGAGTGCGGCGACGAGCCATGCCCGCCGCGGCCGCGGACCGTCACCTTGAGCTTGCTGCTCGACGACATCATCGTGTTGCCGCGCGTGGTGAACACACCGTTGGGTGTCTTGTTCGACCGCACGTGCATGCCGTACGCCGCGCTCACAGTCGGGCCGGCCGCGGTCAGGACACCCTCGCCGATCATCGTGCCGGCGCCGTCGTACCCCTCCTCGCCGGGCTGGAACATGAACACGATGTCGCCGGCGAGCGAGTCGCGCTGTTCGGCGAGCAGCCGGGCGGCGCCGACGAGCATCGCCATGTGCAGGTCGTGACCGCAGGCGTGCATGGCTCCGTCGATCTCGCTGCTGAACGGTTCGCCGCTGCGCTCCTGCACCGGCAGCGCGTCCATGTCGGCCCGCAGCAGCACCGCGGTGCCGGTACTGCGACCGCCGCGCAGGACGCCGGTGATCGACGTGATGGTCTTGCCGGGTGTGATCTCGAGACCGAGGTCCCCGAGCGCCTCGAGCAGCGTCTCCTGGGTCATCGGCAGCTGCAGCCCGATCTCCGGACGCCGGTGCAGTTGGTGCCGGAGCTGGGTCAGCTCCGGGCCCAGCTCGGCGACGTCGGAACCGAGGGTGCCGCTGATCGTCATGCCTTCTCCTTGCCTCGGGGGAGTTGGCTTCAAGCTAAGATCACGTCTGTTACATTGTCGTTTCGTGCTTGATTTCATTCACGATCGGGGATTTTGTGAAGGAATCCACTATTCTCAGTCCTGACGACCGGGAGCTCATCGGAGCCCTCCAGGTCGGTCCGCGGACACCGTGGACCGATATCGGCGAGGCCCTTGGGATCAGCGGGATCACGGCCGCGCGCCGCTGGGAGCGGATCAGCGCGAGTGGGGTCGCGTGGGTGACAGCAGCACCCGGGATGAGCCGGCGCGCGGAGCAGTGCGTCGCCTATGTGGAGGTCGACTGCCTGCCGGGCAAACGGATCGAGGTGGCGGCCGAGCTCTCGCGACACGAGCTGGTCGTGACCGTCGAGATCACCACCGGCACCGCGGACATCCTGCTCACCATCGCGGCCGCGAACCTGCAGATGCTGTCGCACTACCTGCTCGACCACCTCGGCGCGATGGAGAACGTGTTGAGGAGCAGGGCGCGGATCGCCACCCAGATCTACACCGAGGGATCCCGCTGGCGGCTGGTCGACCTGTCCGAGGACGCGCTCCGCGTGCTCGAGCGGTCCCGGCCGAAGCCCGGTCCGGCCGGCGCCGACGCCGCGATCACGATGACGCCTGACGTGCAGCGCCTCGCGGGTCTGCTGACCGTCGACGGGCGAGCGTCGTACGCCGAGCTCGCGGCCGCAACCGACCTCAGCCCGACGACCGTGCGCCGACATGTCGCCGGTCTTTTGCGCAGCGGCATGCTCCTCCCGCGGACCGACCTGGCGGCGGAGCTGTCGGGGTCTCCGGTGCAGGTCTACCTCTGGGCCGACGCACCCGTCGAAGGGCTACCGGGGACAGCCCGGACGATCTCGCAGATCCGGCAGGTGCGGCTGTGCGCGACAGTGTCGTCGGCGCCGAGCATGCTGCTGTGCGCGTGGCTGCAGACGGTCGAGGAGGTCCACCGGCTCGAGCTGGCGATCGCCAGCCGGCTTCCGCAGGTCCGCATCATCGACCGCCTGGTCGTGCTGCGGACGGTGAAGCGGATGGGACGCCTGCTGGACACCAACGGGCGTTCCGTCGGCGTCGTGCCGATCAACATCTGGGACGACCGCTTGGATCACCCGAAAGCTCCGGAGGGAGGCTGAAGATATCCGCCACAACGGGCTCACCTCCGAAGCATGCGACCGCCCGGATTCCCGTGATCGAAGGATGACTGGAAATCTGGGCGTGACAATGCGGGGCTACAAAATCTTCTATGTCCTTCGTACTCCGCCGCTTGCTCGCCTCGATCCCTGTGATCGTCGGCGTCACGATCATCGCGTTCGTGCTGATCCACCTGGTCCCCGGCGATCCGGCGCAGACCATGTTGTTCGGCTCCAACGCGACCCCGGAGCAGATCGACCAGCTGCGTGACCAGCTCGGTCTGACCCAGCCACTGTGGCAGCAGTACTTCACCTTCGCCGGTGATCTGCTGCACGGTGATCTCGGGACCTCCTACGTCACCCACAACTCGGTCGCCTACGAGCTCGTCTCCCGGACGCCGAGCACTCTCGCGCTCACCGGTACGGCGATGCTGGTGGCCGTCGTCATCGGCGTACCACTGGGGCTGGTGGCCGGTCTGCGGCCGAACTCCTGGCTCGACACCATCGCCCGGTTCGTGTCGTTCCTCGGTGTCGCCGTTCCGTACTTCTTCCTGGCCCTGCTGCTGGTGCTGGTCTTCGCGTTCCACCTCAACTGGTTGCCGGCGATCGACACCGGCAGCTCCAGCGGACTGGTACTGCCGGCGATCTCACTGGGCTGGGGGTACGCCGCCATCCTCACCCGGCTGATCCGCGGTCGGGTGATCGACGAGTACCGCAGCGACTACGTGAAGTCGGCGCGCGGCCGTGGATGTTCGGAGCTGCGAGTGCTGCTCGCGCACGTGTTCCGCAACTCCTCGGTCCCGGCCGTCACGATGATCGGCCTGCAGTTCGGCAACATCCTCACCGGTGCCGCGGTGACCGAGGTGATCTTCGGCCGGCCGGGCGTCGGTAGCTTCCTGGCCACGTCGATCACGTCGAAGAACATCCCCGTGGTGCAGGGCGCGATCGTGCTGGTCGGCCTCAGCTACATCGTCATCAACCTGGTGGTCGACCTGGTGGTCGGCGCCATCGATCCGCGCACGCAACTGAGCACCGCATCATGACCGCCCGCCGAACCGTCATCTCGGCCGTGATGCTGATCGTCCTGGTCGGCTTCGTGCTGTTGCTCCTGTATCCGGGCCTGCTGGCGCACACGAGTCCGTTGAGCAACGGCGACGACTCGCTCGCGGCACCCGGCGGCACCCACCTGTTCGGCACCGACCAACTCGGGCGGGACATCTACAGCCGGGTGATCTTCGGTGCCCGGCCGGTGCTGGCCGCCAGCCTCGGCGGCGTGCTGCTCGCGACGCTCATCGGGGTGACCATCGGCCTGATCGGCGGGATGGCGCCGCGGGCGATCAGCGTGCTGGTGATGCGGGTGGTCGACGTACTGCTCGCTCTGCCGGTGCTGCTGATCGCGCTGATCCTGATCGCGACCATCGGGGCCGGGGTGAAGAGCATCATCCTGGCGCTGGGCGTCGCCTACACGCCGGGCTTCGCGCGGATCGTCGAGTCGTCGGTGCGCAAGCTGCGCTCGATCGAGTACGTCCAGGCCGCCAAGATCTTCGGCTCGTCCGGTCTGCGCACCGCCGTACGGCACCTGCTGCCCAACCTCGTCACCGAGGTCGTGGTGATGGTCAGCAGCGCCATCGGCTGGGCCGTCCTGACCGCAACCACCCTGAGCTTCCTGGGCCTCGGCGTACAGCTGCCGAACCCGGACTGGGGCAGCGACCTCGCCGCCGGCGCCACCAGCCTGTCCACCGCCTGGTGGTTGTCCACCTTCCCCGGCCTGGCGATCACGGTCACGATCCTGGTCGCCAACTTCGCCGGGGACTGGGTGATGACGCTGCTCGACCCCGGCGGACGACGGACGTGGACGAGGTTCCGCGCGTTCCGCGGCCTTCGTACCAGCCTGCCCGCAGCCGCACCCGATCAGACACCGGCCGATGCGAACCGTCGTACGACGGCCAGTGAGGAGCAAGCATGACCGCACCATCCACCGTCGTCCCGGCCC
Organism: Kribbella sp. NPDC055071; assembly: GCF_053608045.1. Taxonomy (NCBI): domain Bacteria; kingdom Bacillati; phylum Actinomycetota; class Actinomycetes; order Propionibacteriales; family Kribbellaceae; genus Kribbella; species Kribbella sp. NPDC055071. Next base: position 142,272 of record NZ_JBSGUS010000007.1, on the reverse strand, counting down.
CACCCGGCGACCTCGGCGAGACGGTCCTCAGCATCCGCGACCTCCGGGTCGAGATCCGCACCTCGAACGGCGTGGTGCGGCCGGTGGACGGCGTCACCTTCTCGGTCCGGGCGGGCGAGACCGTCGGTCTGGTCGGCGAGTCCGGTTCGGGCAAGACGATGACCGGCATGTCGGTGCTGCGGCTGTTGCCCGAGGGTGGCTCGATCGTTGGTGGCTCCATCGAATTCGGCGGACGGGAGCTGACCACGCTCAGTCCGAACGAGCTCCGCCGGCTGCGGGGCAACGACATCGCTGCCGTCTTCCAGGATCCGATGACGTCGCTCAACCCCACGCGCACGATCGGCAGTCAGCTCCGGGAGGCGTACCGCATCCATCGGCCCGGGACCTCGGTCGCCGAGGCCAACCGGCGCGCGGAGGAGGTGCTCGCCCTGGTCCGGATGCCGTCGCCGAAGGAACGGCTGCGGGACTACCCGCACCAGTTGTCCGGTGGCATGCGGCAGCGGGCGATGATCGCGATCGCGTTGCTGTGCGAACCGCGGCTGCTGATCGCGGACGAACCGACCACCGCGCTCGACGTCTCCATCCAGGCGCAGATCCTGGAACTGCTCGACGAGCTGAAGAACCGGCTGGGCATGGGCATCATCCTGGTCACGCACGACCTGGGCGTGATCGCCCGCCACGCCGACAAGGTCGCGGTCATGTACGGCGGCCGGATCGTCGAGGAAGCACCGACCACCGAGCTGTTCGCGGCTCCCCGGCATCGCTACACCCAGGCGCTGTTCGAGTCGATGCCGACGATGGAGCTCGACTCGCGCCGCCCGCTGGCCTCGATCCCGGGGATGCCCCCACAGCTGATCGGGCTGCCGCCGATGTGCCGCTTCGCGCCTCGGTGCCGGTTCGCGACCGACGAGTGCCGGACCAAGGACCCCGAGTCCGTGCAGGTGGCGGCCGGTCACACCCATTCCTGCTTCCACCCCCGGCCGACCGGAGCCACCGACGAACACCTGTACGTCGACGAGCCGGTCGAGCCCCGATCGGACCGGAAGCCGGGCCGGCCGCTGGTGATGCTCGAATCGGTCGTGAAGCAGTTCCGGATCAAGAGTCCCGAGGCGTTCCGGCCCCGGCGGGTGCTGCATGCGGTGTCGGACGTCAGCCTCGAGGTGCTCGAGGGCGAGACGCTGGGGATCGTCGGCGAGTCCGGTTCGGGCAAGACGACGGTCGGCCGGATGATCGTCGGACTCGAACAGCCCACCAGCGGCGAGGTCCGGTTCGACGGCCGGGACATCAACCGGCTGACCCGGGCCGGGCAACGAGCCCGGGCGGGCAACCTCCAGCTGATGTTCCAGGACTCCGCGGCCGCGCTCGACCCGCGGATGAACGTCGCCGACCTGATCGCGGAGCCGCTGGCCGTCCAGCACATCGGAGGGCGGAGCGAACGGCGGGCCAAGGTGATGGAGCTGATCGACGCCGTCGGCCTGCCCCGGACGGCGGCCGAGCGACGGGCGTACGAGTTCTCCGGTGGTCAGCGCCAGCGGATCGCGATGGCGCGAGCGCTCGTGCTGCGGCCCAAGGTCGTGGTCGCCGACGAACCGGTGTCGGCCCTCGACGTCTCCATCCAGGCACAGATCCTGAACCTGATGCGCTCACTGCAGACGGCGTACTCCCTCACGTACGTGGTGATCTCGCACGACCTGTCCCTGCTCCGGTACCTGTCCGACCGGATCGGCGTCATGTATCTGGGCAAGCTGGTCGAGCTAGGACCGAGCGCCGAGGTGTACGCGGCCCCGCGGCATCCGTACACGGCCGGCCTGATCGCGTCCGTCCCGATCCCCGATCCGCGTCGGCGCGGCGAGCAACAGAAGGCTGGTCTGTCCGGAGAGATCGTTTCGGCGATCGATCCGCCCTCCGGCTGCCGGTTCCGCACCCGCTGCCCGTTCGCCACCGAACTGTGCGCCCAGGAGGAGCCGACCCTCGACCGCCGAGACGGCCCCCACGCCGTCGCCTGCCACTACCCCCTCGCCGCAACCTGACAAATTCACGGATCCGAGGACGGGCGAGCGGGTGCCTCGAACGTCGAGGATCGGGTGGCGCCGCGCAGGGCGGCGCCTTCCGTGTCCGCGCTGCGGGTGAGCGTGAGATCGGTGCCGAGGCCCTCGCGCAGCGGCGTCGACACCAGTTCCCAGGCGGCGGTGATGCCGCCCCCGAGGACGACAACAGTCGCCGCGAACCGGCGTACCCAGGGCGCGAGGGCGAGGCCGAGCTGACCGTAGGCGCGCTCGATGCACCTGCTCGCGTCGGGGTCGCCCTCGGTGGCTCGGGTGACCACGTCGGCGACATTCGTGCACACGCCACCGCTCGCGCGGTAGGCCGCCACGATCGCGCGGGTCGAGACCACGTCCTCCAGTGGGGCGCCATCGATCGTCAGCAGGTCGGCGCGACCTTCCGGCGGGACGGTCGAGCCCGTGGTCACGGGTTGGCCGGCGGCCAGGAACGACGAGCCGACACCTGTGCCCAGCGTGATGCCGATCGCCCTGTCGTGGCCCTGTGCCGCGCCCCACGTCCACTCGCCGACGACGAACGCGACCGCGTCGTTCACGAAGTGGATCTCGCTCGCGGCCAGGGCGACCCGCAGCGCGGTACCGACGTCGAAGCCGTTGAGTGCGGCGAACTTACCGACGTCGTGGAAGCGACCGATTCCGGTGGCGTAGTCGAACGGGCCGGGGATCGCGACGCCCCAGGCCACGCCGGGGCCGGGGGCCAGTTCGTTGGCTGCGGCGGCGATCGTGGACAGCAGTACCGAGGCCCCGGCGTCGCCATCGAGCGGCCGGCGGACGCGTCGACCCACTGCGCCGGTGACCGGGTCGACCAGCGCCGCGGTGACGTGCGAGCCGCCGATCTCCAACGCCGGCGCGGAGTTCATCCCTGGGCCGGCCGGGGGTAGTCGATCACCCGGGTCGGGATGATGACCTGCTGGCGGCCGATCTTGGTCGGGCCGGTGTCCTCGATGCGCTCGAACAGCAGCCGGGCGGCCTCGCGGCCGACATCGGCCGCGTCGTAGGAGACCACGGACAGTGGCAGTTGCAACAGGTCCGCGAGTTCGATGTCGTCGAAACCGGCCAATGCCACCGGCGTCGGACTGTGCCGCAGGATCCGCAGGGCGCCGACCGTGTTGCGGTTGTTGGCGGTCAGCAACGCGGTCGGCGGTGCAGGCAGCGCGAGCATGCGGCGGGTGGCCTGCTCGGCCAGCTCGATGTCGCCGCGGTGTCTGCTGACGTACTGCTCGTCGACGGTCAGGCCGGCGTCTTCCATGGCCGCCGCGTAGCCGCGGAAACGTTCGGAGCCTGTCCACAGTGACGGCGGCAGCCCGAGAAAGCCGATTCGTTCGTGCCCGCGCGCGATGAGCCTTCGGCAGGCTTCGTACGTGCCGTTGAAGTCGTCGACGAAGACGCAGTCCACGTCGATGCCGCGGGGAGGGGTGGCAGCCAGTACGACGGGCGCGCCCTCGAACTCGGCGGGATCCAGATGACTGTGGTCGTTGCCCGCCGGTACGACGATCAGGCCGGAGATCCGTCTGGCCGCCATGTCCATCACCAGTTCGCGTTCCCGGTCCGGATCTCCGTTGGTGCTGGCGACGAGGACACCGACGCCGTGTTTGGTGGCGACCTCCTCCACCCCGACGGCGAGCTGTGAGTAGAACGGGTTGGCGAGGTTCGTGACGACGAGGCCGACCAGTTCGTGTGCGGAGCCGGTGCGGAACTGCCTGGCGAGGTCGTTGCGGCGGTAGCCGATCGCTTCGACCTCCGCGAGCACCCGTTGCCGCGTGGGTTCGGCGATTCCACTGTCACCGCGCAGGGCGCGCGACACCGTCATCGCGCTCACCCCGAGCCGGGCGGCGACGTCGCGCATCGTCACCCCGGACGGGCGCTCCGGCTTGGCCTTCGTCATATCCGCGTCACGTTCGCTTTCACCACCCGCGCCGGGAGGTCGCCGAGACCTCGCACCGTGTACCGACCGACCGAGGCCGGTACGACGATCGTCTCGGCGTAGCCCAGCTGATGTTCGTCGCCGTTGTCGGTAAGCAGTATCACGCGTTCGCCGTCGACCACGTTCAGCACGTGGAACCGGCCCTCGGTGTCCTGCTCGGCGGTCGCGCCGGGGTCGACCTGCAACCGCCGTACCTCGAAGAACATCTCCGGCAGTGCGCCGATCAGCTCCTCGTGCCAGCCGTCGCCGCCGGCGATCCGGCGAGGGGACTGAACGAGTTGCTCCGCCACCGCCGCGCCCGCGCGATCCGGATCGAGATTGCGGAACGCGTGGTCGACGTGCACCGGGCGCTGCCGGTCCGCGCTGTCGCGCCGCAACCAGTCGTAGAACCGCAGCGAGTACAGGTACGGCGTCGCGCTGACCTCCAGTACGACGTTGCCGCGGCCGCTGCCGTGTGGGGTGCCGCCTGGAATGAGGAACAGCTGATGCGGGGTCGCCGGGAAGGTCTGCACGAACTGCTTGATGTCGAACTCGACGGCGTCGTTGTTCGCCCGCCGGGCCGCCTGTTGGAACTCCTCGACGGACGCGCCCTCCCGCAGCCCGAGGAACACCGTCTGCTCCTCGCTGCCGACCATCAGGTAATAGGTCTCGTGCTGGGTGTAGGGCCAGCCGAAGACCTCCCGCATGTAGGTCGGCTGTGGGTGGCAGTGCACGGACAGGTTCCCGCCGTCGACGGTGTCGAGGTAGTCGAACCGGATGGGGAACGACGTGCCGAACCGGTCATGGACCTCCGCGCCCAGCACGTCGACCGGCGCGAGCGCCACGACCAGCTGGAACGGGACCTCGACGCTGACCTCCGGCGTCTCACCGACCAGTACGCCGCTCTCCGGGGCGATCAGCTCGTAGCCGAGTGCGCTGTTCTCGGCATCGGGGTTGTGCCCGAGCTCTCGGCGGCCCCACTGGCCGCCCCACGGAGTGGTGTTGAACGTGGGGCGCGTGCGGTGCGGTCGCCGGGCGAGCGCGGCGCAGGTGGCGCGGAGTGTCAGACCGTCCAGCCAGGTCGGGTTCTCCACGTGGCGGGTGTCGAGCCACAGGTCGAACCGGCCGACGAGCGCGTCGCGATGCCGGTCGAGCAGCGGCCAGTCCACGTAGAACAGACGCTTCGTGGTCGGTTTCTGGCCGGCGGGGGCCAGTAGATTCCGGCCGGTGCCCGCGACCACGGCCGCCTCCGCAAACCGCTTGGGCAAGTCGGCCCACCAGACGATGTCGGGGTCGCCCGCGGCCGCGGCGCCGGGGCCGATGAGTACCCGGACACCTGCGGTCACGGGATCGCCGCGCAGCGCCGCATGATCCAGCAGGTCGGCCAGCGTGCCGGAAGCGATGGCCTCGAAGTCCGGGTCGTCGGCGAGGGTCGCCGACCGGGTGCGCTGCTCCACCTGCTCCCACGGCAGGCCCGCGGCCCGCAGGTCGACCACGTCAACCGGGCCGCGGTCGGCCAGTTCGGCGGCGACCGCCTTGGCCACGTGGTCCCAGTCGAGCACCGCCGGGCCGTCGATCGCCAGCACCCGCGTGCCGGCAGGTAGCGTCGCAACTGCGGCGGCCCAGCCGAGCCGGACCACGCCGGCGACGGGCGGGTAGTGGGGCAGAGGGTCGTAGGCGAACGAGGTCGACACGGTGAGTCACTCTACTTTTCGTTACCGGTAACAGCAAGCTGATCATGGAGTATTGCCTTCAATCTCTGTTACCGATAACGTGCGTCCACCTGGGGCGGACATCGAGGCACGAGGTGGAGCGGATGGACAAGCACGACGGCTGGAAAGACGAGCCAGGGCAGGTGTCACGCCGGACCGTGCTGGCGGCGTCGCTGGCCAGCGCGACAGTCGCGTTCCTGGTGGCGAACGGCGACCGCGCCCTAGCCGCGCCGGCGACGGGGACCGTGCCGGTCGGCAGCGGGCTGACTGTCCGGCCCGCGAGCTTCGGCGCGGTGTTCGTCGGCGTACGGGTACAGCGCTTTGACGTCGTGACCAGCGCCGACTCGATCACCTGGACCGTGCGGGACGTATGGGGTGAGGTCACCCGATCGGGTGCGGCCACCGTGCGCGGCGGCCGGTCTGCGATAGCTTTCGACGCCGGAAACGGCTACCACACGCTGGAAGTTGTGGCGTCCCGGCGCAGCGCGGAGATCGCGCGGCAGAAGAGCGCGTTCGCGGTGCTCGAGCCCTACCGCCTGCCGCACGACTCGCCGTTCGGCGCAAACACCCACCTGCCGCCTGTGAAGTTGCTGCCGCTGATGGTGGCGCTGGGCATCACCTGGGCCCGCGTCGATCTCACCTGGACCGAGATCGAGCCGCCGCCACTCGCGGGCTGGACCCCGGACGTCTACCAGGCGGACGCGACCGTCGAGTTGGACAAGACGGTTGGTCACAGCGGTCGGGCGTCGGTGAAAGTGGTCAACCGTACGCCGATCGCCGCCAACCACTACGCGACGATCTCGCAGGCGCTGACCGTTCGCCCGTCCACGACCTACGTGTTCTCCGCGTGGGTGAAGGGCGAGAACGTGCAGCCGAAGGCGCTGCAGTTCTCTGTGCGGCCGGACTGGGGTTCGCGGGTCGATGCACCGAGCGGGACGTTCGACTGGACGAAGGTGACGTTCCGGTACACCACCGGGCCGGAGTCCGTGCTCACGTTCCGCTTGCTGTCGAGTGATGTGGTCGGTGCGGGCTGGTTGGACGACGTGAGCATCAGTGTCGAGGGTTCGGACGTCAACCTGCTGACCAACCCGGGCTTCGAGCGCGGACTGATCAGCGGCTACAACTTCGACACGTACACGCCGTACCTGAAGGCCCTGGCTCGCAACGGGATCCACCCGCTGCCGATCCTCGACTACGCGAACCCCAAGTACGACGGCGGCCTCACGCCGTACACCGACGCGGGCCGCGCGGCGTTCGCCGCCTACTCGACTGCGGCCATGAAACGGTTCCGTGGGCAGTTCACGGCTGTCGAGGTCTTCAACGAGTTCAACGCCGGCTGGTTCACGACCGGCCCGGCCAGCGGCGATCCGAAGTACTACGCGGCGTTGCTGGAGAGCACCTACACCGCGGTCAAGGCGGTCGATCCGTCGATCGTCGTGGTCGGCGGCGTCACGTACGGAACCGCCATCGACTGGCTCCGAGCGGTGTTCGACGAAGGTGGCATGGCACACCTCGACGTGGTCTCGAACCACCCGTACGTCGGTATCCCGGAGTCGCCGGACGCCATCGACGCGGCCGAGCGGGAGGTCGCCGCACTGATCGAGCAGTACAACGGCGGCAAGCCCAAACCTGTCTGGGTGTCGGAGCTGGGCTGGTCGCTGGGCGACGGGCTCACCGCGGCCGGCTATCTCGTCCGTGGCCTGGTGTTGTCCATGGCCGGCGGCGTCGAGAAGTTCTTCTGGTACGACCTGGTCGGCGACCAGAACTTCGGCCTGCTGAACGAGATCGGCGCGGACACCTACACCCCGCGGCCGGTATATGCCGCCTACGCGGTCGCGATCCGCACACTCTCCGGCCGTAGCCTCCGCGGCCAGGACGTCACCGGTGCCGTCCGGCAGTACTCCTTCTCCGGCCCGGACGGCGACGTCGCGGTCGTATGGAGCACCGACCCGCGCACTGCCGTGGCCTTGCCGACCGACCGGCCGATTGACGTCGTAGACCTGACCGGCGGAAGCACGCGGCTCACCCCGCTCGACGGCAAGGTCCACCTGACCCTCACCGGCTCGCCCGTCTACGTGCGGACGACCGCGAAGGTAGTCCCCAACGGCCGGTTCGATGCCACGGCACCACCGCTGGTCCGTACCGCGGACAAGACGGTCACGCTCACCTACGTCGTGGACAACACCGGGGGAGCGGACTCCGTGGACGCGGTTTTCACCAGCCTGGGCAAGGAAACCCGGGTCACCGCGGGTCGTGGTCAGCGGGTCGAGCGGGCGACCGCCGTACCGATCGCGTCCTTGTCCGCCGGACGCAACACGATTGTCTCGGCGGTATCGGTCGGCAAACGGCAGGTGGCCCGGTTGATGGCGGCGGTGGTCGTGCTCGACGTACCGGACGGGGTGCTGGCGATGGTCGGCGTTCCTGACTGGACCGATCACGAGTTCGCCCTGGCGCCCGGCTCGTACGGCGACTTCGCGGCCAGGTTCCCGAATGATGTCGTCTTCACCGCAGGCGTTGACGATCCGGCGCAGGCGTGGCCCTACATCCACCCTGGGCCGGACGACGGGTGGGCAGGTGGGCGTACGCACCGGTTCACGCTGAACTTCACCCTCGCCACTGCGCCTGCCGCCGACCTGCGGCTCGTCGTGTACCTGCTGGACACGCACAACACCGCGCCCGGCACGGTCGCCATCGGGCTCAACGGCGGTGCGGCGACCACTGTCACGCTGCCGGCCGGCAGCGGCTCGGGGTACGCGAACGGCAGTGCGCTCGATTCGGGTGTCTCCCCGTCACAGTTCACCGTGCCACTGCCTGCCGCGGGTCTGAAAGTCGGCAGCAACACCGTCACGATCGACAAGAGCAGTGGTTCGTGGCTGGTCTACGACGCCGTCGGTATCTACCCGGCATAGCAACTGCAATCCCTACTCTGAAAGGTCTTTGCGCCATGCGCACATCCCGTTCGCTCTGCCTGGCGGCGGCCGTGCTCGCCGTCACCGGTTCCCTGGCCGCGTGTGGCGACTCGGACTCCGGCTCGGCCGGTACGACGTTGCACGTCGTGAGTTGGAAGGGCGGCGGCGCCGAACCGGCCAACGTGGCCGAGATCAACGCCGCCTTCCAGAAGGCCCACCCCGACATCACACTCGACTTCAGCTACGTCCCACCCAATGACGTCTACCAGCAGAAACTGCAGTCCCAGCTGCTGGCCGGCAACGCGGCCGACGTCATCATGGTGGACCCGCAGAAGGTGCAGGCCTGGGGCAAGTCCGGCTACCTCGCCGACCTGGGCCAGCAGGGCTGGGCGACCGGGATCTCGCCGTCGGTCAAGTCGTTCGTCAGCTACCAGGACAAGGTCCTCGCCTCGCCGATGGAGCTGAGCCCGGTCGGCGTCTACGTCAACCTGGACATCCTCGCCAAGGCCGGAATCTCAGCACCGCCGACGGACTTCCCGTCGTTCCTCGACGCGCTCGGCAAGCTCAAGTCGGCCAAGCAGCCCGGCTACTCCTTCCCCGACGCGCAGGGCTACATGGCCGAGTTCGTGATGCTGATGTCGGCTGCCACGACCGTGTACCAACAGACTCCGGACTGGGACCAGCAGTTCCTGCAGGGCAAGGTGACCTTTCCCCAGTCCTTCACCGAACCGCTGGAACAGATCGAGCAGCTCGGCAAGAACGGCTACGTGGACTACAAGAACGCGGTCGGCACCGACGAGACCACGACCGGCCAGCCGGACTTCATCGCCGGCAAGTCGGCGTTCTTCGCCGGTGGCTCCTGGCTCGCCGCCGCGATGAAGAAGGCGCCGTTCAAGCTGGCCTTCGTCTCCTGGCCGGGCGGCGCGGCGGGCAGCAAGCCGAGCGCGCTGTTCTTCCCCGGCACGATGTGGGCGGTCAATGCCAAGAGCAAACAACAGGACGCGGCCAAGCAGTACGTCGACTTCTGGTCCAAGTCCGAGAACCTCGCGCCGTACCTGTCCGCGGAGGCCGCGATCAGCCCGTTCGGCGGTGCGGCCGCTACCGACCCACTGCTCGCGCCGATGGTCGAGGCGTACGCCGACAAGCGGTTCGCGCTGTTCCCGACCAACACCTGGGATCTGGCCGAGCCGGAGACGAAGATCCGGTCGCTGCTGCAGAACTTCCTACTGGGTAAGGCGGATGTCGCCGGCACTCTGAACGCAATCCAGGACGCGGCCAAAACAGCCGGCTCCTGACCTCTGAGCGGAAAGGCACGACTTGTTCCGGCGACGCGGTCGATACGCGGCGATCCTGTTCCTCGCCCCGGCTGTCCTGATCTACGGGTTGTTCGTCCTGTACCCGTTGGTGCGCGGCGTGTTGCTCAGCTTCACCGACAACACGGGTGGGCCGGTCAGCAACTTCGTCGGTCTGACGCAGTACAAATCACTGCTGCGGGACCCGACGGCGCTCGACGCCCTCGGCCACACCGTCCTGTACGCGGCGGTGGTGCTCGTCGTGCAGACCACGCTCGGTCTCTTCGCGGCGTCGGTGCTCGCGCACCGGCGCCGGATCCGGCGTCCGGTGAGCAGTCTGTTGTTGCTACCGGCCCTGATCTCTCCGGTGATGGCCTCGTTCATCTGGTCCTACCTGTACCGGCCGGACGGCGGCATCAACAACCTGCTCGGTGCCTTCGGACTGCAGGCGTTGCAGCGAGTCTGGTTGGGAGACACCTCGATCGCCCTGTACGCGGTCGCGGTCGTCAACATCTGGATGTTCGTCGGCTACTCGTGTGTCATCTTCCTGGCGGGGTACGCCGGCATCCCGCAGGAACTGCTGGACGCGGCCGGCATCGACGGGGCGAACCGCTGGCAGCGGTTCCGGCTCGTCGAGTGGCCTCTGCTCGCTCCGGCACTGACGGTGAACGTGACCTTGAGCCTGATCGGTTCGCTCGGGGTGTTCGACTTCCCGTTGGTGCTGACCAACGGCGGGCCGGTGGACTCGACGAACACCCTGGCGCTGCTGATCTACCGGGAACTCTTCAACAACAGCAACTTCGCCATGGGCGCGGCGACCGCCATGCTGCTGCTCGTGCTCGTCGTGGTGGTGTCGACGGCCGCAAGTGTGCTGCTGCGGAGAAGGGAGCGTGCGCTGTGAAGGCGCGGGTGCTCGACACTCTGATCGTGATCGCGGCGGTCGCATTCATCGCGCCGTTCCTGTTCACGCTGCTCGCGTCGTTCCGCACCGCCGGGGATCTCGCCCGCGCACCCCTGGGTTTGCCCCACGAGTTGACGCTCGCCAACTACCGCGTCTCGATCGACCAGATCCACTACCTCCGCAGTGCGCTCAACACGGTTTTCCTCACCCTGGCCTCCTGCCTGACGGTCTCGATCATCGGCTCGATGGCGGCGTACCCGCTCGGTCGGTTGACCTCGTCCCTCAGTTCCTTCATGTACCGCCTGTTCATGGTCGGCCTGACGGTCCCGGTCTTCGTGCTGATCGCGCCGCTGTACCTGCTGATGCGCGATCTTGGTCTGCTGGACAGCCAGTTCGGTTTGATCATCATTTACACCGCGCTGAATCTGCCGGTGGCGGTGTTCTTCTATGCCAGCTTCGTCCGGCAGATCCCGGAGGATCTCGAGGAGGCCGCCGCGCTCGACGGCTGCGGTCCGCTGCGAACGTTCTTCCTCATCGTCTTTCCACTCATGCGGCCGGTCACCGGCACTCTGCTCACGTTCGTGTCGCTGCAGGTGTGGAACAACCTGGTGATCCCACTGGTGTTCCTGCAGGATCCCGCCAAGAGCACTGTGATGGCCAACGCCTACTCCTTCGCCGACCCGCACACTCTGCAGCCGACACAGCTGTTCCCGGCGGCACTCCTCGGTGCACTGCCGCTGCTCGCGCTCTTCGTCGTCTTCCAGCGGCAGGTCGTCCAAGGCCTGACCCAAGGAGCGGTGCGGTGAGGATCCACTGATGCGGATCACCGCTGTGGAGACGTTCGTGCTGACCAATCGGCACGCACTCGTGAAGGTGTCCACCGATGAAGGTGTCGCGGGCTGGGGCGAATGCACGCTGGAGAACTGGGTCCGCACGGTCACGGCTGCGATCGAGCGGATGACCGAACACCTCCTCGGCGCCGACCCGCTACGCATCACGGCCCTTTGGCAGACACTTGCTCGCGGCGGCTACTACCGGGGCGGCCCGGTGCTCTCGACCGCGGTGGCCGGGATCGATCAAGCGCTCTGGGATCTCAAGGGCCGCTGGTACGACGTCCCGATTCATGAACTGCTCGGCGGCCCCACCCGCGACTCGGCCCGGATCTATGCCCACGCCAACAAACCGGGTGCCACCGGCGACCCGATCCTGGCTGCCGAACACGTTGCCGCCGGCATCGATCTGATCAAGGTGGCGCCGCAGGGCCGGATCGAGTACCTGGAGTCACCCGACCAACTCGTCGCAGACCTCGCCGCGGTCCGCGCGGCGATCGGCCCGAACATCGGCCTCGCCGTCGACCTGCACGGACGCTGCTCGGTGCCGCAGTCCAGACGACTGCTCCCACAGTTGGCATCACTAGGTATCGCGTTCGCCGAGGAGCCGCTGCGCCCCGAGCACAGCGACCTGATCGGCACGCTGGTCCAGTGCTCACCGGTGCCCATCGCGACCGGCGAACGGCTCTACTCCCGGAACGAGTTCCGCGGTGTCCTGGAGGCCGGGGTGGCGATCGTGCAGCCGGATGTCAGTCACGCGGGCGGGATCACGGAATGCTTCCGGATCGCGACGCAGGCCGAGATCTACGATGCGCAGCTCGCCCCGCACTCGCCGATCGGCCCGGTGGCGCTGGCCGCATGCCTGCAACTGGCGTTCGCCGTACCGAACTTCTACGTGCAGGAACAGTCACTGAACCTTCACCTCGGCCCGTCCGAGGCCACCGCCGTCCTCCGTGACCCCACGCCGCTCATCCCCGTCAACGGCCGAATCCCGCGCCTCGCCGGCGCCGGTCTGGGCATCGAGATCGACGAGGACGCCGTTCGAGCGGCCGTCGACACCGGCCCCCTCGAACCGGGCTCCCCGCTCTGGCACTACCCAGACGGCAGCTTCGCCGAGTGGTAGACGATGATGGCCGTTGCTATGGCTGATTCCTCGGCGACCTCGGAGGCAACCGCCGTCCCCGATGCTCCGCACGCTCGTACTGTGATCACGGTCGCGTCGCTGGGGTTCTTTCTGATCACCCTGGATATCTCGATCGTCAACGTCGCGTTGTCGCGGATCAGGGCCGAACTCGGCGGCGGGCCGACCGGACAGCAGTGGACGATCGACGGCTACACCCTGCTGTTCGCCGCGTTGTTGCTGTTCGCCGGCACTCTGTCCGACCGCATCGGCGCCAAGAAGGCCCTGCTGGCAGGCATCCTCGGATTCGGCCTCGCCTCGGCCGCGTGCGCGGCGGCCCCGACCATCGGGTCGTTGATCGCGGCCCGCTGCGCGCAGGGCGCAACCGCGGCGGTCATGCTGCCGGCATCGATGGCGCTGGTCCGCGAAGCCTTCCCCGACCCTCGCCGGCGAGCCGGCGCGCTCGGCGTGTGGGCGGTCGGCGGCGCCGTCGCCGGGCTCGTCGGGCAGCCGCTCGGAGGACTGCTCACCACAGTGGATTGGCGTTGGGTCTTCATCATCAATCTGCCTGTGTGTGCCGGGATGGTCGCGTTCCTGTTGGCGGTTAGTCCGTCACCCACCCGACCCTCCCGGTTCGACTGGTCCGGCCAGGTCCTCGCGGTCGTCGCTTTGGCGACGCTGATCTACGGACTGATCGAAGGTGGTCACCGCGGCTTCACTCGTCCCGTGGTCGTCACTGCCCTCGCGCTGGCGGTAGTCGCGCTGGCCGCTTTCCTGGTGGTGCAGGCACGTGGCCGCCAGCCGATGATGCCGCTGGAACTGTTCCACGCCCATGGATTCCGGTTGGCGCTTCCCGTCGGGTTCGCCTTCATGGTCGGAAACTACGGCAACGTGTTCGTCGTCAGCCTGTTCCTCCAGCAACACCTCGGGCTGACTCCTCTGCACGCCGGACTGGCATTCCTCCCGTCGGCCTTCTTCGCCATCGCCGGCAACCTTGCCAGCGGACCGGTCACCAACAGGTTCGGCGCCCGGATCCCGGTCGTCGCCGGCCTGCTGTCCATGGTGGTTGGTCTGGTGGCTCTGGTACTCACGGCGCACCTGGGATCGGCGGTGATCACCGCGCTGTGTGTCATCCCGATCGGCGCCGGCGGCTCTCTGGCCATGCCCTCGGTGACCGGGGTCGTCCTCGAAGGCGTCCCCGCCGAACGCGCCGGAACAGCCAGCGCCGTCTTCAACACCTTCCGCCAAATCGGCGGAGCCGTCGCCATCGCCGTCTTCGGCGCCCTGATCGCCAATCCCGACACCTTCCTCACCGGCATGCAGCTCAGCCTCGGCATAGCCGCAGCCCTACTCCTGCTCGCAGCACTCAACAGCACTCGCATCAGACCCCGTAGGAGCAGTTGACTACCGAGCCACAGGTAGCGGTCACCTGTTCAGGTGATGTCGTTCGGGTGGGAGGGTGGTGATGATGCTGCTGTCGGGCACGTCGCGAGGAGGTGGCTGGGTTGCTGGCGGTCGAGGTGTTTCTTGCTCCTTACAAGCCGTTCGTGGGGGCGTCGAAGTCTTGGGATTCGGGGCAGCAGCCGACGTGGCCGGCTAGTACGGCGACGCTGGTTGAAGGTGCGCAGGACGCCGTACTGGTTGATGGGCTGATGACTCTGGCGGAAGGGGAGGAGCTGCTTGCCTGGGTTCAGCGATCTGGCAAGCGTTTGAGTTCGGTGTATGTGACGCATGCGCACGCGGATCATTTCTACGGGCTTGAGCCTGTCCTGCGGGCCTTTCCGGAGACGCCGGTGCTGACTCATCCGGAGATCGCGGCGGCGGCTGTCGAGCAGGTTGATGCCGGTCACCAAGCGGTGTGGGAATCGTTCTTTCCTGGCCAGATCGCGGCTCAGCCGGTGACGCCGGTCGCCATGGCTGGGGACACTCTGGAGCTCGAGGAGCACACGCTCAGTTGCGTGTATCTCGGCCAGAGCGACGTCGAGCGGTCCAGCGTGGTTCATGTCTCGGAGCTGGATGCGGTGGTCGCTGGAGATGTGGCCTACAACGGGATCCACATGTGGCTGGCGGGATCGGATCCGAAGAGTCGCGCTGCCTGGATCGAGTCGCTGGATGCGATCGAACGACTCCGGCCGACGACGGTGATCGCGGGTCACAAGGATCCCGACGCACCGGACGACGACGCCGGCCGGGTGCTCGACGCGTCCCGCCAGTACATCCGCGACTTCGACGGCATCGTTGCGAACAGCGAGACGGCAAAGGAGATCATCGCGAAGATGCTGGCCAAGTACCCCGACCTCGGCAACCGCTACACGCTCACCTTCGCCGCCGACACCCAGCGACCGTAGTCATTCAGCGGTCCGGGTGAGTGTCTGCCTCGTGGAGGGCGTTGGCGAGTTGGACGCGGGACTGGATCCCGAGTTTGGCGAAGACCGCGCGCAGGTGGGTGCCGACGGTGTTGATGGAGATACCGAGGTTCGAGGCGGCCGCCTTGTTGGTGTTGCCGGCGGCAATCAGTCTCGCCACCCGTTGCTCGGCCTCGGTGAGGGCATTCCACCCCGTCGCCGGGCGCGCGACCACCTGGTCCCATTTGGTACGGCGGACGCCGTACCGCCGCATCGTGGTCGCGATCTCGTCCCGGCTGACCGTCGAGCCGATCACCTGATAGATGTCCCAGGCCTTGTCCAGTTGAACCATCGCAGCCTCTCGATCGCCCGCCGTCAGCAGTGCCTTGCCGTATGACGAGGCACCAACCGCCTGGAGCGCGGGTCGGGGGCTCGAGGCAAGTACTTCGGCGGAGCGGGCGATCAGCGCGAGATCGTGGTCGGCCCGGCCACGGAGGTTGAGGGCGATCCCTTCGAAGCTGCGGACACCGGGGTTGCGCTCGGCTCCGAGCTCGGCGACCTCGACCGCCTGCTGGGCGAACTTCGGCTCGCCGGCCGCCGTCCCGATCGCGTAGAACACCGGCATCCAGCCGGGCCACCACGGCCAGAACGAACGTGACTCAGCGGCCGCCTCGAGCAGCGGCGCGAGCACCGCCGTCGCGCGGCGCAGGTCGCCCTCGGCCGCCGCGAGCCAGCCGCGCATCAACCCTGCCGAGGGATCGCGGAAATGCTCGTCGGTGTCGGCGAGGTGCACGGCATCCTCGATCCATCGATCGGCGGCTCTGTACTCGCCGCGGACCAGCAGGACGCCGGCATGAATCATCATTGCCTCGAGCAACTGCACGTTGGTACCGAGAAGCCGCCCCTGGTCGATCAGTCCGATCGCGCCGGCGTCCGCGTCGTCGAGCCGGCCGAGGTTGAAGTCCTGCCACACCTGCGCGTAGGCCAGCGCAGGGCCGGCGCCTTCGACGGCGGCGTCGCTGTCTTTACGGGCCTGGTCGAGCAGGGTCTGCGCATGTTCGTAGCGGTCGAGGAGTTGCAATGCAGTGATTTCTTCCGCCAGGTACGACGTACCGAGCAGCGGCCGGAGTTCGCGGAAGAACCGCAGGCCCGCGTCATGCCGGCCTTCGTTCTTGGCGGCCTCACCGGACGCCTGCAAAGCAAGGGTGATTGCCTGCTGGTCGCCGGTGGCCCGCGCAGCTTCAAGAGCAAGGTGGGCTCCCTCGGCGGCCGCGGTACCGGGAATCATCCGGGTCCGTGCGAGGGACTCGGCAGCGACGAGGCGGGCGGAGGTGACGGGCGCCAGCCCGGGGAGACGTAGTACGCGATCGCAGCGCTCGGTGAGCTCGACCACCCGGCCGCCCAACCACAAGGCGCGGGCCGTCACCGTCTCGATCTCGCCGATCATGTCGGCTTCGTCGGTGCGGGCGAGCAGCTGGTCGGCGATCCGAAGCGTCTCTGCGACGTGCTGTACGCGCGACAGCACTGCCAGGCAGCGTCGGCCGATCTCGAACCACCGGTCGTGGCTCGGCCGCAGGGTACCGAAGGCCAGCTGGGCGAGCTCGGCCGCGTCGTCGGCGCTGATCGGAGCCAGCAATTCGGCCGCGGTGATCAGGATCTCTGCGCTGTCCGGGTCGCCGGCGATCGCGGCTGCCTTTATCTGGGCTGCCGCGAGCAACGGTTTGCGAGCGACGCGGAGGAGATGATCGGCGATCCTGCGGTGCAGCTCGCGTGCGGTCCGGCCGCTGATGGATGCATACACCGCCGCGCGGATCAGGTCGTGCCGGAAGGCAACGGTCCCGTCGGTTTCGGTGACCAGCCCGCTCCGCACAAGATCGTTGACGAGAGCCGGTGTCAGGTCGGGCTGGAGCATGGCGAGATCGTCGATCGGCAGGGGACTCCCGGCGGCGGCGAGTAGTTCGGCGGCCCGTCGTACGGGATCGCTGAGTTCGGCCAGCCGGCGGTGGATCGTGGCAGTGAACCCGGCCGGGACCTCATCGTCGAGCCCGTCGAGGATTTGCATGGCCAGGAACGGGTTGCCGTCCGCGGCTGTGAGGAGTTGCTGGGTGTGCCGGCTCGGTGCCTCGCCGAGCCGGTCGTGGGCCATCGCGGCGAGATCCGGACCGGTGAGCGGCCGCAGCGGCAGGTGCTGGAAACGGACGTGATCCACGCCCGCGAGCTGGGATTCCAGGTGCTGGTCGCGGCTGGTGAGGACCCACAGGACCGGCAGGCCGACCAGCCGGGGGATCAACGAGCGCAGCAGGAAGAGGCTGATCCGGTCGGCCCACTGGAGGTCGTCGATCGCGATCACCAGCGGCCCGGCGGTGGCGGCCTTTTCCAGGTACGACGCAATCCGGTCGGCGAGCACCAGCGTTCCGGACAAGCCGACCAACTCGTAGTCGTCGGCCGAGATCAGTGGGTCACGACCTGAGCGCAATACGGCGATGACCGGCGCACCGGGGGAGACCTGCTCGAGCTCGTCGCATTTCGTCTGGGATACGCGGAACCGCTGTGCCGCGGCCTGCCGGCAGATCTCGGCCAGCACCGCACTCTTTCCGATCCCGGCCGGGCCGGTGACGAGCACGATGCCTGACGAATCAGTCGCGCGCACGCGTCGTACGGCGCTCAACGCCAACCCCAGCGGTTCGCTGCGTCCGCGGAGCGGCCGCCGTTCGCCCATCGTCCCCTCCGCTCTCGTCCCAGACCATGGAATCAGACCACAACAAGACCACGCAGAGCTGCCTGCCGACGGTCAGGCGAGCACGCCGCCGACGTCGGCGGCGAACGCGGCGGTTTGATCAGGGGGTACCGGAAGCCGGAACTGTTGTCGGACCTGGGTGGTGAGCGTGCGGCGGTGGAGCGCTGGCGGACTGTTGCTGGTCCTCGTGCTGGCTGGTTGTGCGAGTCCGGATCAGAAGATCCGGGACGCTGCGGCGCAGTCGGCGCGGGAAGCGGTCTCCGAGGTCAACACCACCCGGCTGGTGGTTGAGCAGTTGCGATCGCATCAGCTCTGGTCGCAGCCGGCCGGCCGGATGGTCGTCGACGCGGAGAAGGGCCTCGGTACGGCGGTGACCTCGTTCGAGTCGCAGCAGCCGCAGACCGAGGGATCGGCGCGACTGTACGAGCAGGTCGTCAAGGCGCTCGACGACGCGCAGACCACGGTCACCGCCGTTCGGATTGCGCTGGGCAACGACGACCTTACGGCGGCCGGCGAGCAGCTCGACGCGCTGAAACGAGCGGCCGATGCTCTCGGGGAGCTGTCCCGGTGAAGAAGCTCCTCGGGGTCACGCTCGGGATCCTGACTGCGATCGGCGGCTTCGTCGACATCGGTGACCTGGTCACGAACGCGCTGGTCGGTGCCCGGTTCGGCATGCACATGGCCTGGGTCGTGATCGTCGGCGTGCTCGGGATCATCGTGTACGCCGAGATGACCGGCCGGATCGTGGCGATGTCCGGGCGGCCGGTGTTCGACCTGATCCGGGAACGCCTCGGTCCGCGGACCGGTCTGATCGCCCTGGTTGCGTCCTTCCTCGTCACCTTGCTGACTCTGATCGCCGAGATCGGCGGGGTGGCTCTCGCGTTCGAGCTGGCCAGCGGAGTCAGCTATCTGTTGTGGATGCCGCTGGCGGCACTCGCGGTGTGGCTGGTGATCTGGCGGGTCAAGTTCTCGCGACTGGAGCAGGTCTTCGGTCTGCTGGGACTGTTGCTGATCGTGTTCGCGGTCGCGTTGTTCAAGCTCGGTCCGGACTGGGGCCAGTTGTTGCACCAGGCAACCAGTCCGCATCCGACCGGTCACGAGGGCTGGGCGACGTACGCCTATTACGCGATCGCCCTGTTCGGCGCCGCGATGACGCCGTACGAGGTGTTCTTCTTCTCCTCCGGAGGGGTCGAGGAGAAGTGGACGCGGCGCGACCTGGGGACCGAACGGACGAACGTGTTCATCGGGTTCCCGCTCGGTGGGCTGCTGTCCCTGTCGATCATGGGGTGCGCCGCGGTGCTCTTCCTGCCCGCCGGGATCCAGGTCGGCACGTTGGGCCAGGTCGCGCTGCCGGTGACGGTTGCCCTGGGCAAGATCGGGTTGGCGGTCGTGCTGATCGGAATGTTCGCGGCGACGTTCGGCGCGGCGCTGGAGACGGCGCTGTCGTGCGGGTACACGATCGCGCAGTACCGCGGGTGGCAGTGGGGCAAGTTCGTCCGCCCGCGCGAGGCGTCTCGCTTCCACGTCGTCATCATCGTCTGCTTGGTCCTCGCGGTACTGACCTTGCTCACCGCGGTGGATCCGGTGAAGGTGACCGAGTACTCCGTCGTGTTCGCGGCGATGGCGTTGCCGCTGACATATTTGCCGATCCTCATCGTTGCGAACGATCCGGACTACGTGGGCCGCGAAACGAACGGTCGGGTGCGCAACGCGCTCGCTCTGGTCTATCTGGCGCTGCTGATCGTCACCTCAGTTGCCGCCATACCGTTGATGATCGTCACGAAAGCAGGTCAATGACCATGCCGAACGAGTCCGGACGCGTACTCCACGCCCAGTTGCATCTCCTGGACCGGCAGCTGATCGACCAGGCCGACGGCCACCTCGCCGGCAAGATCGACGACGTCGAGCTCGACCTCGACGCGGATCCGCCGGTGGTCGCCGCGCTGATCTCCGGCCGCGAACGCATCACCGCGCGACGGATCGCCGAGATCGACACGGCCGTGACGGTCCAGGTGCAGGACCTGGACCTCGACTACTACGACGAATGGGTCGAGCGCCACGTGATCGACAAGATCCCCGGAGCGGGACATGCGGCTGAATGAACTCCTCGGACATCGCGTCCACGACAGCGCCGGTGACGACATCGGCGGAGTGGCCGACGTACGCCTGATTCAGGACGGACCGCTGCTCACCTCGATGCAGCGTGCGTTACGCGTCGACGGCTTGATCGTCGTCGAGAACCACACCACCCGCCTGTTCGGCTACGAACGCCACCTCGGTCCGGCCCTGCTCCGCCGCCTGGTCCACTCCCGACTCGGCGCAGTCTGGTACCTGCCCTGGACCGAGGTCGAGCAGATCACCACCGGAGTCGTCACCGCCCGCCGCGGCCGCGCCGACCTACAACCCCTGGAAGAAACCTCCCGCTACTGAGAGGGCGCTCGCCGACGATGCTCAGGCGTGGTTGCCGTCGAGGAGTTCGTGGATCTGCTCGAGGGCCTTCTGGATGTCGGGATGGTCGTACTGCGCGGCGCGGGACTCGGCGCTGATCACGCCACAGCGATGGACGCGGCGGAAGTCGCCGTACGGGAACTCGTAGTGGCCCTTGGTTTCCTCGCCCTTGTCGGTGTCGACGCCGAGGAACCACAGGCTGTAGTCGCTCCAGCCGTGCTTGTCCAGGTATGCGTTCTGCTCGTCGGCGGTCGGCGCGTGCTCACTCCAGTCGTCCCGCTCGTCCTTGACCGTCTGCCCCTTACCGACCAAATACTTCGCGTGCGCGAGCGCCTTCTCATTCAGCTTCACAGTCATGTCGCGCCAGTACCCGCTGACCGCCACCCCACGCGCGTTTCTTCCCGGACACCCGGGGGTACCGGCTGGCACGTAGGCGTGGACGCATGACTTGGAGGAGGACCGGATGGGCAGGATCGCTTTCCTGGTGGCCGCGGAGGGGATCGAGCGGGTGGAGTTGACGCAGCCGTGGGAGGCGGTCAAGGACGCCGGACACGAACCGGTTCTGATCAGTCCGGAGAGTGGTCAGGTCCAGACGTTCGACCATCTGACGGCGGCGGAGAAGCTGCCGGTCGATGCCGTCGTCGGTGACGTCTCGGTGGATGAGTTCGCGGCCCTCGTCCTGCCTGGCGGCGTGGCCAATCCCGACGCCTTGCGCCGCGACGGTACGGCGGTTGCCTTTGTCAAGGATTTCGTTGCCTCGGGCAAACCGGTCGCCGCGATCTGTCACGCGCCCTGGACGCTGATCGAGGCCGATGTCGTTCGTGGGCGCACGCTGACGTCGTGGCCGAGCCTGCAGACCGACCTCCGCAACGCGGGCGCGACCTGGGTTGACGAACAGGTCGTCACCGACGGCAACCTCATCACCAGTCGCAACCCGGACGACCTGCCCGCCTTCAGTGCAACGTTGCTCAAGGCACTCGCCTGAACATGTTCGATGGATTCCTGCTCGACGAGGTGGAGGTCGCGGGGGTTCGGATTCGGGTCCGGCGGGGAGGCGCTGGACCCGCTGTCGTGCTTTTGCACGGGCATCCGCGCACCCACACCACCTGGTACGCCGTGGCCCCGCGGCTCGTCGCAGCCGGCTTCACGGTCGTGTGTCCGGACCTGCGCGGGTACGGCGAATCCGGGAAACCGCTGACCGATGCGGACCACACGCCGTACTCGGCGCGTGCGATGGCCGGTGACATCGTCGGGCTGATGGAGCTCCTCGGGCACCGCCAGTTCGCGGTCGTCGGGCACGATCGCGGGATGCGGGTGGCCTACCGCGCGGCCCTCGATCATCCGGACCGGGTGGCGAAGCTCGTGGTCATCGACGGGATACCGACGGTCGAGGCGATGGAGCGGTGCGACGCCACCTTCGCCGAGGCCTGGTGGCATTGGTGGTTCTTCGCACAGTCCGCCAAGCCGGCCGAGCGCGTCATCTGTGCGGATCCAGAAACCTGGTACGACGCCTGGACGACGAACGGCCCGGATCACCTCGGTCCGGAGAACCACGCCGACTTCCTGGCGGCCATTCGCAACCCCGCGACCGTGCACGCCATGCTCGAGGACTACCGCGCCGGCGTGGGCATCGACCGTCGCCACGACGAGGAAGACCGTGCCGCGGGACGGCAGATCACCTGTCCAGCGATGATGTTGTGGTCCACCCAGGACGACATGGAGGAGCTGTACGGCGACCCCCTGGCGATCTGGCGTCCGTGGTGCCCGCAGATAGTCGGCCACGGTATCGACTCGCCCCACCACGTCGCCGAGTACGCACCGGCGGAACTCACCGAAAGCCTCCGCACCTTCCTCGCCCCGGGCGACTGAGCGCCGACAGGGAGTGGTTGGTGGGTCGGGACTCCGGCTCGGAAGTACGGTTGCCGCATGGTGTCGAGGCGGAGCTGGGTCGAGCAGATCATGGGTCTGCCGGTCAGTGTGCTGGCCCGTGGGGAGCGGGCGGAGTCTGCGCAGGCGGACGCGGCGGTGCGGGAGGTCTTTGCGGAGCTGGTCGAGGTCGATCGGGTGTTCTCGCCGTACAAGACAGACAGCGCGGTCAGTCGGCTGGCGCGTGGAGAGCTGAGTTGGGGCGACGTCGATCTGGTCGTGCGGGAGGTGGCCGACCGGTGTGTGCGGGCCCGCGAGCTGACCGGCGGGCTGTTCGACGCCGAGTTGCCGGGCGGCGGATGGGACCCGTCGGGGCTGGTGAAGGGCTGGGCAGTCGAACGCGCGGGAGAACGATTGCGCGAAGTCCCTGACCTGGACTGGTGCCTGAATGTCGGGGGCGACGTTCTCGTCGTGTCCCCAAGTAATCGTCCGTTCACGGTCGGAATCCAGGACCCGCGTGATCCCGGGCGAGTGGTCGCAACCCTGGCGCGGACCGACGGCGCTGTCGCCACCAGCGGTACGGCGGCCAGAGGGGCACACCTGTACGACCCACGAACCGGCAATGCCGTGGACGCTCAGTGGCTGTCGGTGTCGGTGTGCGGTCCGTCCCTGGAGTACGCCGATGTGCTCGCGACCGCGGCGTTCGTCGCCGGCCAGGACTGGCCTGGTGTGCTCGCGGCGCTGCCCGGGTACGAAGGACTGGGTATTCTTGCTGACGGCAACCTTTTTGCGACGGACGGTTGGCCCTCGAGCGAAGCGGCGGCAGGATGACAGGGAGTCGGATCCTTCTGATCGAGGACGACGCAGATCTCGCCGGCCTGCTCGATCGGGTGCTGGCCGACGAGGGGTACGCCGTGACCCGGGCCGGCGACGGTCACACCGGACTACACATCGCACTGACCCAGCCGTTCGAGGCGATGATCGTCGACCGCGGCCTGCCGGCCGTCGAGGGCCTGGATCTGATCGCGAGATTGCGCAGCCGTGGCGTCAGTACGCCGATCCTGGTGTTGTCCGCGCTCAGCCGGACCGAGGACCGGGTCGACGGCCTGGACGCCGGAGCCGAGGACTATCTGGCCAAGCCGTTCGAGCTCACCGAGTTGCTGGCGCGCCTGAGGGCTCTCTTACGCCGGCACCTCGACCACGCCCGTCAGCTGAACATCCCAGGTGGTTCCCTCGACCTCGCCACCCGCAGCGTACGACGTACTGATGGCGAGACCGTGGAGTTGTCCGAGCGTGAGGCGGCGTTGCTCGGTCTGCTGGCAGCGCGGCCCGGTGTCGTGTTCAGCCGTGGCGAACTGCTCGACCTTGTCTTCGACGACGCGGAGTCGGAGACCGTCGTCGACACCTACGTCCACTACTGCCGGCGGAAGCTCGGGCGCGGAGTGATCAGCACTGTCCGCGGCCTCGGTTACCGGCTGGGCAGTTCATGAGCGCGCGGCCGATCGGTGACGAGATCCTTGTCCGCAGAGCCGCTCGTGGCGTCGCCGTCCAGGTCGCGGCTCTGGTCGCGGTGGCGATGCTGCTGCTGATCGCGTCGGTAACGATCGTCGTGGTCCGCAGCCAAGCGGGTGCGGCCGACGACCTGCTCCGGTCCGCGATCGCGACAGCCGATGACGTCGGCGACCCACCGGCCGGCATGTGGCTGGCCATGACCGGCCCTGCCGGTACGTCGGTGACACCCGGGCTGCCGGACGGCCTTCTCCCCGAATTGGCCGCGATGCGAACCGGCGCCGGCGCGCAGGTTCGACTGATCACCGTGGAGAGCGGCGCCGGTGAGTACCGCATCGCCACCGCGATCATCAAGGGCAGGCCGGTCCAGGCTGTGCTCGATCTGGCGACGGCGCATCAGGAGCGTGCGCGGCTGCTCGAGGCCATGGGGTTGGCGTCGGCCCTCGCTCTCCTGTTCGCGGCGCTGCTCGGCATCCTGATCGGCCGCCGCGCGGTGCGGCCGTTGGCGCAGGCACTCACCCTGCAAAGGTCGTTCGTGGCCGACGCCGGTCACGAGTTGCGGACGCCACTGACGTTGCTGAGCACGCGGGCTCAGGTCCTCGACCGTGCCCTGCGCCGCAGCACTTCGAGCGACGCGATCCTGCGCGACTCGGGTGGGGTTGTCCAGGACACCAAGCGGCTCGGCGAGGTCGTCGACGACCTGCTCGCGGCCGCCGACCCGCGCGGTGCCGAGGACCATGAGCCGGTCGATCTCGCCCGGGTCGCCGAAGATGTCGCAGACAGCGCTGGAGCCCACGCACACCAGGCCGGCGTACGGCTGCGGTGGCAGGCGGACGAGGGCAGTCTGCTGGTCCTGGGTGCGACCAGCGCAATCCGCCGAGCGACGATCGCACTGGTCGACAACGCCATCGACCACACCCCGGTCGACGGCGAGGTGCGGATCGCCGTACGACGGCAGCGGGGTGACGTGATCCTCGCCGTCAGTGACACCGGGCCCGGGATCGGACCGGAGCAGGCACAACGGGTCTTGCGCCGATTCGACACGGGCGGGCATCGCGCCGGCCGGGCACACTACGGCTTGGGCCTGGCGCTGACCCACGATGTCGCGAATCGGCATGGTGGCCAGCTCCGGCTGGCTCCGAGCGAGGTCGGCGCGACCTTCGAACTGGTCCTGCCCGCGTTCGAGGTACCGGGTCACAGGAAAGCCTAAGATTTCGCGGTCATAGTCGTAGCATGACGAACCGCGCTGTCGAGCAGGCCACGAGCCGGCATCGCATCGGGCATGTCCGGCGGCGGCTTCGTCGTACGCCGGTCTGGTGGCGCGACGCCATCGGCGTCCTGTGCTGGAGCAGCGCACTCGTGGTGGTTGTGCTCTGGCTGTCCGGGCGAGGGGTTCAGCTGCTCGCGTCCGGCCCGGCCGATCTGCTGACGTCGCTGGGTCGGCTGGCCGGTCTCGTGGCCGCGGACCTGCTGCTGGTACAGGTGTTCCTGATGGCGCGGGTGCCGATGGTCGAGCGGAGCTACGGGCAGGACGAGCTGGCCCGCCGACACCGGCTGGTCGGTTTCTGGTCCTTCAACCTGTTGATAGTCCATGTCGGCTTGATCCTTGCGGGATACACGCTCCGCGATCACAACAATCTTCTGCGTGAGACGTGGAACGTCGTCACGACGTACGGCGGAATGCTGCTCGCGGTCGCGGGAACCGTCGCGTTGACGGTCGTCGTCGTCACTTCGGTCCGGGCGGCGCGCCGGGCGTTGCGGTACGAGTCGTGGCACCTGCTGCACCTCTATGCGTACGTCGGGGTAGGGCTCTCCGTCCCGCACGAGATCTGGACCGGCCAGGACTTCACGACGTCATCGGTGGCGCGGGTCTATTGGTGGTCCGCATACGGCGTCGCCCTCGCTGCGATCCTGCTCTACCGCGTCGCCCTGCCGGTGTGGCGGACCCTTCGGCACGGGCTCTCGGTGCGCGAGGTCGTCCGCGAAGGTCCCGGCGTGGTGACGGTCACGCTCGCCGGTCGTGGTCTGCATCGGCTGCCGGTGCAGGCGGGTCAATACTTCGTCTTCCGGTTCCTCGACGGCCCCGGGTGGTCGCGCGGCAACCCGTACTCCCTGTCCGCGTCGCCCGCGCCCGACCGTCTCCGGGTGACCGCGAAGGCGGCCGGTGACGGAAGCAGCCGGCTGGCCGGATTGCGGCCAGGTACCAAGGTCGCGATCGAGGGCCCGTACGGTCGATTGACCGGCGAGCGCCGCCTGACCGACAAGCTCGCGATGTTCGCCTGCGGTATCGGGATCACACCGCTACGGGCGTTGCTGGAGGAGCTCGACTATCGGCCGGGTGACGCCGTTCTGGTGTACCGGGCCCACGAGGTCGAGGACCTGGTGTTCCGTGACGAGCTCGACCAGTTGGCACGTCGCCGCGGCATCACGGTTCATTACCTGCTTGGCCGGCGGATCCGGGACCGGCAGTCGTGGCTGCCGGAGAGTGCCGCGGCCTGGTCCGACGAGGCCGCGCTGCGGAAACTCGTCCCTGACATCGACCAGTACGACGTCTACGTGTGCGGTCCTGATCCGTGGATGGACGCGGTGGTTGCAGCCGCCCTTGGAAGCGGTCTTCCGCCGAACCAGTTGCATCAAGAGCGGTTCTCGTGGTGAGAGGAGTACGTGCGTGAGGCGCGGAATCAAACTGGTCATGTCGGCCGCGACGTTGGTGGTCGTCGGGGTGGCAGCGAGGGCGGGCGCACAGCCGGCGACCACCGCGGTGTCATCGGTGCAGGTCGAGCAACCCGGGCCGTCTTCCCATCGGTCCGCCGCCCGGACCGCACCGGCGAGCCGACCGAGTCCCACCGTCCACGCATCGGCACACCCGTCCACGCCGGCACCTACGCCGAAATCGACGCCGAAATCGACGCCGACGCCGACGTCCGTGATCGTGGCCGGTGGCGTGGCCCAGACCGAGTACGGGCCGGTTCAGGTCCAGATCAGCGTGCGCAGCGGCCGGATTACCAGTGCGCGTGCCCTGGCCCAGCCGAGCGGGGACGGACGAACCGACGCGATCAACAGCTACGCCGTACCGCAACTGGTCCAGGAGACCGTTGCCGCGCAGAGCGCGCGGATCGACACGGTGTCCGGAGCGACCTTCACGTCCGAGGGGTACCGGCAATCGCTGCAGTCCGCCCTCGACGCGGCCCATCAAGCCGGCGCGCGATGAGGACCCATGCCGCGCGGCTGCGGCGCAACGCGGCGGTGATCGGAGCCTCGGCGGTACTGATCGGCCTGCTCTTTCTGTACCCGACGAGCACGAACCGGACCGACTCGCCGACGGCCACCGCGGCCGCACCGGGCGTCGTCAGCACCCGACCCGCGACCGGGACCACGACGGTGAACGGTACGTCGGCCGACACCCGGTACGGACCGGTGCAGGTCCGGATCACGATCCGCTCGCAGCGTCTGGTCGCGGTCACCGCGCTCGTCTATCCGTCGTCGGGAGGGCGCGACCGGGAGATCAGTTCGTACGCGCTGCCTCAGTTGGAGCAGGAGGCGATCGCGGCCCAGAGCGCACAGATCGACACCGTGTCGGGCGCGACGTTCACCTCCGACGGCTACCGGCGTTCGCTGCAGGCAGCCCTGGATGCCGCCCACCTGAAGGGCTGAGGGGCTCCAAGAAACCCCCAAGAACTGACTGCGACCGTTGCAACTCCATTCCAGCGCCCCGAAGGAATCTGATGCACACAGTCAATGGCCTGCCCGCCCATGTCCTCCTTGTCCATGCCATCGTCGTGTTGTTGCCGCTGTCAGCGGTGTTGCTCGCGCTCACCGCGATCTGGCCGGCCGCACGACGTCGGCTGGCCGGACCTAACGCGATCCTGGCGCTACTTGTCGTCGTACTGGTACCGATCACGACCAGCGCGGGGGAGTGGCTCGAACACCAATTGGCGCCCAACGCCCTCATCAGCCGCCACGCCGAACTCGGCGACACCGCCCTTTATGCCGCCCTTGCCGTCGCCGTACTGGCGCTGGTCGTCTGGTGGCGGCAACGCGAAGCCAACGGCTCGAGCCCGGTGAAGCGCGCCTACCTGGCACCGACCTCGGGCATTGTCACAACCGTCGTGACAGTAGTCGCCGTCCTCGTCGCGGGCACAGCTGTGTACGACGTCGTCAGGATCGGTGACTCCGGCGCCAAGGCGAGCTGGAGTGGGTGGGCCACCGGATCCTGACCGAGGCGTCCGGCCTCCTGCGGTCTCAGAAGATCCCGGCCCGCCAGGTCAGCGGACCACCAAAGCTGCTGTCGCCTGGTGGGTCAGGGATCCACTGGTAGCCGTGACCTTCACGGTGAAGGTGCCGCGCGTCGTACTCGACGTCGTTTTCACCTTCACCGTCGCGGTCCCGGGCGCAGCGACCGGACTACCGGTCCAGGTCGCGGACGCGTTCGCCGGCAGGCCCGCGGCCTTCAGACTCACCGAGCCGGCAAATCCACCGGCCGACGTCACGTTGACGGTGTACGTCGCGGTTTGCCCGCGGGTGATCGTCACCGACGACGGACTCATCGTCACGGCGAAGTCCGGTCTGTTGACGACCAGCGTCACCGCAACCGAGTGACTGAGCCCGCCGCTGACGCCAGTCACCGTGAGGACGTAGGTCCCGGCGGGCGCGGTAGCCGAAGTCGTGACAGCGAGCTGCGCTGTCCCGCTGCCGTGCACAACTGCCGGACTGATCGCCAGGGAGCCGACACTGCCCGGTAGGCCGGCGGCAGACAGCGTCACGTCGCCGGCAAAACCGTTGGCCGGAGCAACAGCGACCGTGTACGCGGTCGCCACCCCCGCGTTCACCGTGCGTACGCCAGGAGTCGCGGTGATGCTGTAGTCCGGCGGGGGTACGACCGTCAGCGAGGCCGACGCAGTATGGCTTACAGCGCCGCTCGAGCCTGTGATGACGAGCGAGTTGGTGCCCGTGGTCATCGGGGCGGCGACTGTGAGCGTGACTGCGCCGGCACCACCGTGGACTACCGGTGGATCGAAGGTCCCGGGCAGCCCGCTCAGTGAGAGCGCGACATCCCCGCTGAATCCGCCACTACTCGTGACTGTCACGGTGTAGGTCGCAGTCCCACCGGGCTGGACGGTCACCGACGCCGGCGCCACACTCAGCCCGAAGTCCGGCGTACTGCGCAGCCAGTTGAACGAAGCCAACGCGTCGAGGCGCCCGGTGCCATAGTCGTTGTCGGCGCCCGGCGGACCCAGATCGACGACGCCGGCCTGCAGTGCTGCCTGCTGACGATCAGCCGGCAGTCCCGGGGTGGCCTGGAGGAGCAGCGCCAGCGCTCCGGCGACCTGGGGTGCGGCCAGCGACGTACCGGAGGCGTTCAGGTAGCCGCCGTACAGATCGGTCGTCCGGATATCTGTGCCTGGGGCAACCAGCTGCGGGTAGGTCGCCTGCGTACAGGCGGACGGTCCGCGGCTGCTGTACGGATCGATCGACCCGCTGCCGTCCACCGAGCCGACCGCGAGTGCCTCCGGGTTGTTCGCCGGGCTGGCCGAGGTTCCGGCCGCCGGTCCGTAGTTGCCGGCGGCAAAGACCGGCAGGATGCCCGCAGCGCGGAGGTTGCGCAGGTCCGGCTGGAACTCCAGGCTGCAACTGCCCGCGGTCATCGTCCAGGAGTTGTTCACCACGTTCGGTGCGTCGGCCGTCGCCGGGTTGCCGTCCGGGTCGAGCAACCACTGGTAGCCGAGGTGGATCGCGGTCGACGAGGCCTGCCCGCGATCGTTGAAGATCTTGACCGCGATCCAGCGCGCGTCCGGCGCGACACCGATCGACGACCCGCCGGCGTCTCCGCCGACCATCACACCCATGGTCTGCGTGCCGTGGCCGATCAGGTCGATCGGCGTGGCCGGATGCTGTCCGTTCGGGTCGTACCAGCTGTTGCCGCCACCACGCCAGCGCGCCGCCAGTTCCGGATGACCGATGTCCACGCCGGTGTCCATCGACGCGACGACCATGCCCTGACCGCGGTATCCGAGGTTCCACAACGCCGGTGCGTTGATCTGGTCCACGTTCGGTTCGACGGCTGCCGCAGCCGAGACGCTCGGCGCCAGAACCGTCGTACTCGGCCGGACCTCGCGGACCTCGGGTCGGCCCGCCAGTTCCGTCGCGACGCTGGAGCGGACCCGGGCACTGATCGCGTTGGTGATCCACAGCGGGACGATCGAGGTCACCCGCCCCTGCTTCCGGCGTACGGCGAGCAACTGCCGGGCGCCGGCCTGCGTCGCGTCCGCATGGTCCCGCAACACCTTCTCCAGTTGGCGAAGCCGCTCGCCGCGGTTCGGTGTCGCGACCGTGGGGGCGTCCTGTGACTTCATCACCACGACGACATCGACGAACGGATCGGCCGCCGGGCCGGCGAGAGCCTGTCCGGACAGCCCGAGTGACGCGATCACCACGACCGCAAGAGACCTCATCGTGAACCTCCAGGACCTCGAACAAGCCGCCAGGCACACACCACGACACCAAGCTCCAGCAGGAGCAACGCGGCGCCGTCGACGTACGGCGCCAGCCTGCGTCCGGGCGCCGACCGGGTTGCCGGTGCCGACACCTGCCAGTCGATCGGTACGGCGTAGTCGCCGTCGGCGCGATGCAGTACGGCGACCATCCGCACAACTCCGGCCGAAGGAGCGCGATACGTCGCGAAGTAGCGAGTGGTGGTCAGTCGCTGCAGGACCACACTCTGATCGCCGATGCGCAGGTCGACACCACCAAGCGGAGCCGGGGCGGGTCGGCGACTGCTGTCCGCCAGCACAGTCACCCAGTTCACCCCAGGCTGGTTCGGTGTCGCCGATACCGTGACTACCAGGTCCGCCACGAAGCCGCTGCGGGTGACCTCCGGGGCGACGGCGGACGGCGTACTCACCGGAGGCGCCTGCCCGACGAGTGCGGCCACAGCCACCAGCAGGAGCGCACCGACGGCCGCCTCACCCGCGATCGTTGCTCGCGGCACAGAGCGTCTGCGCAGCCGCCAGGCATTGAGCAACCCCAGCAGACCCATCGCCACCAGCAGGCCGCTCTTCAGCAGAAGGAAGCGCCCGTACGGTGCGGCCAGGATGCTTCGAGGGGTGGCCACCTCGACACCGGCGCCGTAAAGCCCTGACACCACGACGATCAGAACGCTTCCGGCTGCCAAGACGGAGAACGGACCTCGGCAGCTCTTCACCAACTCGGCACGCGGTCCGCGCCAGAAGACGACGAGCAGCGCGGGAACCGCCCCCAGCCAGAGCAGCCCGGCGAAGGCGTGGACCGCATCGGCGATCAGCGCGAAGAGCCGACCGGACGGCAGCGCCGCCGCGTGACTGCCCAGAGCCTCGAGCCACATGAGTACGCCGAGAGGTACCAGGAGCATCGCCGCCACGACCCACTCCGCGAGCACGAGCCACACCAGGGCGCACAGCACGGCCAGGGTCAGCAGCCGGAGCCCGGAGTGATGTATGCCCATGGCAACGACTGTGCAGGCGAGCGCAGCGATCAGCAGTCGGCGGCGTGCGGCCAGTGCGGTCGGATCCGACGGCGTGCGAAGGACGAAGATCACGATCGCCAGTGGCCCGACCACGCCCGCGAGCGCAAGCAACCAGATCCACCGTTGTACCAGTCCTCCGGAACCACCGGAGGTAGCTGTCGGCAACGACATCCCGGGGCGTCCGATCGAGAAGGTGACCGTCCCGGTCGAGGTGTGCCCGTCACGAGCCGACACGGCCTCCCACAGCAGGCCGTAGGAACCACGAGCCAGGCTGGGCAGCTCCATGGCGATCACCCGCGGATCGCCGGAACCTCGCACCAGTTGGGTTTCCGGCACAGTGCCACCGTGCTCGTCGACGAGTCGCGCAGTACTGCGGGATGCCGCGATATCCCCGCTGAACCAGAGCTGGGCCAGGCCCGGAGACTCGGCGAGTACGGCCCCGTCGGCCGGATCCGCGCGCACCAGTTCGGTGTGGGCAGCGGCGACCGCCGGCAGCCCGCAGAGGATCAGCACGCCGGCGAGTGTCAGCAGACAGCGGCGCCACACGGCTCCCCCTCCTGTCGGTTGCCGGGACAGCGCACCGACATCTGACGATAGGAACCGTGGCCGGCGCCCGACCCGATTCATGACACGACGGTCATTTCATGACCGGACCGTCATCCCCCGCGCGCATGCAGATGACCGCCGGATGACCTGCGGATGACAGAGCCGTCATGCGGCCCGCCGGATCCACCGGACGGCCAGATGATCACCCACAGATGTCCAGGCACCAGGCGGTGGCCTGCCCAGGTCGTGCCGCCGGGAGGGTGGTTCCGATGTCCGCTTCGACCAGCCGTCACGGTCGCTCGTTCCGGATGGTTCACCGAACACGTGCGGTGGTGGCCAGGGTCGCAGTGCTCGGGCTGATCGCGGCCAGCCTCTCCGGGCTGGCGCTGACCCGGACCGCACCGAACGCACAAGCCGCTGCCGCATGTCCCGCGGCCGGTTGCTCGGTCACCATCGACGCGCGCGACTTCCCGACCGGCACGCCACTGGCGAACTTCAACTACATCGTCAACCTGGACAACACCAAGCTGCCGAACGATCCGAAGGCGCTGAACACCGAGAGCAACAGCCCCATCGTTCGCGAAGGCGACCAGACCCGGAACACGGTGACCCTGCCGGCCGGACGGTACCTGATCTCGGTCCGGGCCCTGGATCACAAGATGTGGGGCAAGTACATCAACCTGCCCGCCGACGCGGCGGCGGACGGCACTTTGACCGCCCGCGTCGACCTGACCGTCCAGAGCGACGCGCATCCGCTACCACTGGGCAAGATCCGGGTGTTCGTGTTCCAGGACAACGCCTGGACGAACGGTGCACCGGACACCGAGGAAGGCGGCCTGAGCGGCTTCCAGGTCGGTCTCGAGGAGCAGACGCACAGTGCCGTCACGGTCGACTACAACAACCAGCCGCTCTGTGGTGGCCTGTGCCTGACCAACGGCGACGGTTTCAACCAGATCGACAATCTCGGGCCGGCGACGTACTACATCGACGTCCATCCCCCGGACCGGCCGTGCAACAGCGACCCGAACAGCCGGTGGTACCAGACCACCACGATCGACGGTGGTCTCCAGTTGCTCGCACCGACGGAAGAAGGTGCCGATGGCACGGGGTCGCCCGGCGAGCAGTTGTGGGAGCCGCCGACGGCACGGACCGCCTACTGGTTCGGCTTCGTCTGCGCACCGCAACCGTTCGCGACCGCGGGCACGGGCGAGATCACCGGTACGGCGCGCAACTGGCAGGGCTGGGCCCCGTTCGACCAGTTGACCCTCGGCGAGCCGGTCGCGAACCCGTTCGTGGCCCTGAGCGACAGCACCACCGACACCACCGTGTACATCGGCCAGGGCGACGGTGACGGCAACTTCGACATCCAGAACGTCCCGGCCGGCAGCTACAACCTGTCCATCTGGGACGAGCAGCTGAACTACATCATGCGCATCCTGCCGATCACCGTGACCGCCGGTGGGACGGCCGTCGTCGAGGATCCTGATCCGGTGCGTCCGGACGAGCACGGTGTCGGGGTGTCCCGCTGGTTCGGATGGCTGGACGGCCATGTCTACAAGGATCTGAACGGCAACCAGGTCAGGGATCCCGGCGAGCCGGGGATCGCGAACACCGACATGGACCAGCGCTGGCGCGACGGCTCGATCAAGGAGTCCACCTTCACCGATGCCACCGGCTACTACCAGTACCCGACCGCGGAGGGCGGCCCGCTCGGCCGCTGGATCGTCAACGAGCAGGGCTTCGCGCGCTTCGGGGTCAGTGGCGCGGCCCAGCACGACGAGTGGGACTCGAGCGTGGTGACGCCGATCCCGACCGACCTGGGTGGCGCGCTGCTCACCAACCAACTGCTGACCGAGGGCCATCGCGCCACCGTCGACTGGGGCAAGACCGACTACCCGGCGGGTACGCCGGGACAGATCGTCGGCATCACCTACTTCTCCACCACCCGGAACGAGTTCGACGCCCGCTTCCAGGCGCACGAGGACTACGAGCCGGCCATCCCCGACGTCACCGTCTACCTGGAGACGCGCGGTCCGGACGGACTGCCGAACACGGCCGACGACGTGGTGGTGAACAAATACGTGACCGATCACTGGGTCCAGCCCAGTGGTACGCCGCCGCCCGCCGATCCGGCGACGTACGCGCCGGGATGTTCGGTCCGGGACGCGACCGGCGCGGACATCAGTGCCCAGCTGAATCCCGACATCGGGCCGAACTGTCTGGAGGTCCCGATCACCGGTGCACAGACCAAGGACGGTGCCTTCGACGGCGGGTATGCGTTTGCGGACTACTGCCCGAACGGTTACGACCTGACGGCCGACAACGGCACCTGCACCGGCAACACCCAGCCGGTCGCGCTGACCGCCGGTACCTACATCACCCACGTGGTGATGCCGACGGACAGCACCGACGCGCGCGCGTGCAACCCGGTCGGCGCAGCGCAGCAGGTCAGCCACGCCAAGGGTTCGCTGCCGGGCGACGGCAGCGGTTGCCTCTACCGCCCGGTCCGCGAAGAAGACGTGAACGTTGACCTCGGCAACCACTTCACCCCGGCGATCCCGCCGCCGCCGTGCACCGGTGACGACCACGTGATCGACCAGTCGACATTGGTGGTCCGGAGCAACTACTTCGGCGTACCCGGTGCGCACGCACCGCTGTGTGACAAGCGACTGGTCGTCCTGCAGAACAGCCAGAACGCCAACGCCGACTTCAACCTGATGACCAACTTCCGCACCGACCCCAACGGCGCGGACGCGACCGACACCCGCACGGGTGACGTCGCCGAGCCCGGGCGTCTGGCCGGCCAGGTCTTCAACGACATCTACTTCGAGCGTGACCCGCAATCACCGTGGTACGGCGAACCGCGGCCGATCGGCAACATCCCGGTCGGTATCTACGCCCGGGTCGACACCGCGGGCCCCGGCGGGAACGTGAACCTGCCGTACGACGCCAACAACTGGCGCCTCCTCACCACAGTCACGACCAGCCCGGACGGATCCTTCGAGGCCCTGGTCCCGTCGACCGAGACACTCAACTGCCCGATTCCGCAGGGACCGTGCCCAGGCATGTACCTGGTCAAGGTCGACGACCCGGGCTCGAAGACCGCGCCGAACCCCGGCTACAACCCGAACTTGCTGACGGCAACGACTCCGGCCGAGGCGTGGCCGGGTCTGACCACGCAGCTCGATTTGCCGCTGGACCCGATCTCGGGCACCGGCTGTGAGGACCCCGCCGTACCGGCGCGGCCCGAGCTGCTGCAGGTCGACACCCCGGTCCGGACGGCCGGTCAGGTGATGACGATCCAGGCCGATTTCATCGGCGCCCAGGGCACGGCCACCGGCGCGACCGGGGTCCGGGCGACCCTGACCGACGACCGCACCGGGACGTCCGTCACGCTGACCCGGGCGAACGGCGGAATCGTCAGCTGGACTCCAGGTACGTCGGGGACCACCGGCGTACCCGATCGGGTCCAGATCCGCATCCCGGCGTTCAGCGCACTCTTCCCACCGGGTCCCAAACAGCTGACCCTGACAACCTCGAACGCCAACGGCGCGGTGCCGACGGTGAACGGTCTCACCGTCCACGTGACGGGAACGTCCGGCGGCGTCAGCTACAACCCGAACGTCGTGAACGTCGCCGCCCCGACCCTCACCGGCCACCAGTTGCAGGCGGCCATCGACGCGGCACCCGCCCGCAGCCTGCTGGTGCTGAAGGCCGGCACCTACAACGAGAACGTCGTGGTCTGGAAGCCGCTGAAGATCCAGGGCGTCGGCCCGGGCGGCATCATCGGCGCGCACGAGTTCCAGGCCCGCGACCCGGAGGACCCGCGGTTCCACGTCCTCGGCTCGGTCGTCGACGGCCGCTACTTCCAGCAGAACGCGACCGCGTACGACGCCACCGTCGCGGCGCACGCTCCGTACGTCGACGCCGCCCACCCGGTCCTGCGGGGCGCCGATGTCACTGTGGTGGCGAAGACGGCGACGGCGTACGACCTCGCGGGGACGACGACCGCGGTCAACCAGACGCAGTTCAACCGGTCCCGGATCGACGGTGTCGCGCTGATGACCGGTGGGTCGGGCGAGGGTGCCGGCGGCATCCAGCTGCAGGCCTCGATCAACAACGAGCAGCTCACCAACAACGTGTTGGAGAACAACGCCGGTGTCGTCAGCGGCGGGATCGGAATCGGCCAGCCGTTCGACCACGCCAGCCACAACTTCGACGTGAAGGTGGCGAACAACCGGCTGCTCGGCAACGGCGGCCTGACGCAGGCCGGTGGCCTGGGAATCTTCTACGGCTCGAACAACTACGAGGTGGCCGGCAACATCGTCTGCTCGAACTTCAGCGTCAACTACGGCGCCGGCATCTCCCACATCGGCCTCAGCCCGAACGGGAACATCCACGAGAACCAGATCTACTACAACGACTCGGTCGACTCCGGCGCGGGCGTCGCGATCGAGTCCGAGTTGCCGGTCGGCGGCGGGTCGCTCGGCGACGGTACCGGTCAGGTGTCGCTGGACAAGAACCTGATCCAGAGCAACTACTCCGGTGACGACGGTGGCGGCGTCTTCGTGCTCGATGCGCTGAACGCCGTGATCAACATCCGCGACAACCAGATCGTCGACAACGGATCGGCGGACATCGGCGGCGCGATGATGCTGGACGACTCGTCCAACGTGCGCATCATCAACAACACCGTGGCGAACAACGTGTCCACCGCATCCTCGGAGAACTCCGCGATCGGCGAGCCGCACTCGGCCGGACTGGCTGCCGAGGGCAACGACCCGCTCTGGCAGAGCGATGCCCGCTACCTCGCGCAGTACCCGAATGCCGCGACCCGGCCGGACTTCGCCCGCCCGGTCGCCCAGTTCAACGACATCTTCTGGAACAACACGGCGTTCACGTTGAGCGGGTTCGGCCCGGGCGCGACGCTGGTCAACCAGGGCACGATCGACTTCGAGGTGCACGGCACCACGAACAACGCCGACACCTTCGTGCCGCGGTACTCCGATCTCACCAACGGCCAGATCCTCGGACCGAACGGCGTACAACACGCTGTGCCCGCCGGCCAGGGCAACACCATCGGCGCCGACCCGGCGTTCGTCACGCCGTTCACGCTGGAGCTGACGGTGTCGGGGTCCCGGCTCGATCCGCAGACCGCGGCCGTCACCATCACCGGCGCCGATCCGCCGGTCGGGCTGACCGGGGACTACCACCTGCTGGCCACGAGCCCCCTGCTGGACCGCGGTGTCCGGTGCTCGAACACTGCCTTCCCGACACCAGTCACGGCACTCAACCCGTGTTCCGCGGGTGCGGTGCAGGCTCCGAGCGGAATGCCCAGCCAGCTCGCGGCGGCGAACGGCCTGGGCGACTACGACAACCAGTACCGGCCACAGCTGCGCACCCTCCGAGTACTCACCCCCTGGGACCTGGGTGCGGACGAGCTGCCAGGCATCCCGGTGCCGTTGCCATGAGCACCTATCAGCCTCGGCAGGAGGACACGATGGAACCGCACCCGACCGGCGTCGGACGCCGGGACTTCCTCAAGGCCACCGGCCTGGGTGCGCTGGGCACCCTCGCTCTCGGCGGAATCGGGGCCGGCCTGGTCCGGGGGACCGACGCTGCCGCGGCGGCCACGACCACGTTCGCACTGGCCGCCACGGACGGGTACATCACCGTTCCCGGCCGCGAGGACGACCCGCTGTACATCTTCGGGTTCATCCCGGTCAGCCCGACTGCCACGGTCGACCAGCTCGTCACGCAGTACAAGGGCCATGCCCGTACGAGCGCGCCGACGCTGGACGTCAAGCA
This sequence comes from Kribbella sp. NPDC055071, assembly GCF_053608045.1. NCBI lineage: Bacteria > Bacillati > Actinomycetota > Actinomycetes > Propionibacteriales > Kribbellaceae > Kribbella > Kribbella sp. NPDC055071. The sequence goes on along the minus strand of NZ_JBSGUS010000007.1, from coordinate 104,785 downwards.
GGGCGACGACGTGAAGATCACGCTGACCAACCTCGGCCTGGTCCAGCGGCCGGACCTGGTCGATTCGCACACCGTGCACTGGCACGGCTTCGACGTACCGTCGCCGCTGAACGACGGCGTTCCCGAAGTGTCCGTCGCGGTACCGATCGGCAAGCAGCTGACGTACTTCTACCGCCCGCATCGCGAAGGTACCTACATGTACCACTGTCACTTCGAGGACGTGGAGCACGTGCAGATGGGGATGACCGGCATCGTCTTCGTCCGGCCGATCCAGGACGGCACGACGGTCGGCGGGTTCTCGCGGTTCGCCTACAACGACGGGGACGGCTCGACCGGCTATCACCGGCACTTCGCCATCCTGCTGAACGAATACTGGCGGGACTTCCACGACGGCGACCGCGACATCCAGGAGTCCATCGCCACCGACTACGAGCCGCAGTGGTTCGTCCTGAACGGCCGTTGCTATCCGCAGACCACGCTGCCGAACGACGATCCGTCGTTGCCGGCATCGTTGCGGATCGCGACGCCCAATGCGAATTACGACGATGCGCCCGACTACAGCCTGCCGAACTCCGCGCTGATCCAGGTCAATCCCGGCGACCGCGTTCTGCTCCGGCTGGCGAACCTGGGCTACCAGCAGCACGCGATGCAGCTCCCGGGGATCCCGATGCACGTGGTCGGACAGGATGCGTCGCTGCTGCGCAACGGCAGCACGGACACGTCGTACTGGACGAACACGCTGTACATCGGTCCTGGCGAGGCCAGGGACGTGCTTTTCGACGCTCCGGCCTACTCCGCGGTCAGGCCGTCCGGGACCGATGGGCGCGGCAGCTACAACGTCTACTACTTCAAGAACCGCGACTGGCGCAGGTTGTCCAGCCTCGGCGCACCCGGCCCGAGCGGAATGATGACCGAGGTACGGGTGTATCAGAGCCCGTTGCCCGCGCAGACCGTCGTGAGCCAGACCTATGTCTGAGCAGGAGGCGACGATGACACGCAGTACCTTGGCACGGATCCGCCGGTCGATGGCCGGTCTGGCGCTTGCCGCCGGCCTCCTGGTCCCGCTCGCGTCCCTCACCGCGAGTGCGCAGTCCGAAGCCGTCCCGCCGACCGGCATGATCTGTACGGCGGGCACGGTGGCCGGCTCGACCAGAACCTTCGACCTGGTCGCGTCCGCGGGCACGATCGACACCCCGGACGGCAACAGCGTCTTCATGTGGAGCTACTCGCCCGCCGGCGGGCACTTCCAGAGTCCCGGACCGGTGCTGTGCGCGACGCAGGGCCAGACCGTGGTCGTGACCCTGCACAACAACTTGCCTGAGGCAACGTCCATCGTCTTCCCGGGCCAGGACGGCACGGTGACCGCGACCGGCGGCGCCCCCGGTCTGCTGACCACCGAGGCAGCTCCGGGTGGGAATGTCAGCTACTCGTTCACCGCCGGGCAGCCCGGCACCTACCTGTACGAGAGCGGATCGGACGTCGCCAAGCAACTCGAGATGGGTCTGGCCGGCGCACTGATCGTCCGCCCGTCCGTCGGCGACGACTACGCGTACGGCGATGCGGCGACGCAGTTCGCCCCCGGCCGCGAGTACCTGCTGCTGCTCAGCGACATCGACCCGGACCTGCACCACGCGGTCGAGGTCGGCAGCACGTACGACGTGAACACCTTGCGGAACCGGTACTTCGCCATCAACGGCCGCGAGTTCCCCGACACGATCCAGGACAACGGGTCGGCCCTGCTACCGAACCAGCCGTACGGCGCCTTGGTCCGGCTCCAGCCGAACTCGCCCGCCGACAACCGTCCGGCGCTGATCCGGATGATCAACGTCGGTGCGGTCAACCACCCGTTCCACCCGCACGGAAACCACACCCGGCAGATCGCGCAGGACGGCCGGCTGGTCGCGTCCACCGAGCACTTCGGTGAGACGATCGGATCCGGCCAGACCGAGGACTTCCTGCTCCGCTGGGACGACGCGGACAACTGGAACCCGACCACGAACCCGCTGCCGGTGGCGCAACCGAACTACCGCAACCTGTTCTTCAAGGACGGCAACACCTGGTACAGCGGGTCGCCGTACCTCGGCTACAAGGGCACCCTGCCGGTCGGAACCAGCTCGCAGAACGCCTGCGGTGAGTGGTACTTCCCGCTGCACAGCCACGCACTGAACGAGTTCACCAACTTCGACCAGGGCTTCGGCGGTATGGGCACACTGCTCCGCGTCGATCCGGCCGGCGGATGCTTCGGCTCGCCGACCGCGACCTCGCTGATCGGCGGCACCCTGAAATCGGGCGCGGTCACCGCACTCGGCCAGTCCGACGGGGTCTACTACCAGATCAACCCGAAGACGACCACGCGCCCGACCGCGACCACTACCGCCCAGACGTCCATCACAGTCGCCTCGGCCGCCGGATTCCCCACCACCGGCCCGTACTTCGTCCGCATCGACAACGAAGTGCTGCAGGTGACCGGCGGCCAAGGCAGCACGACGTGGACCGTCGCGCGTGGTCAGCTCGGAACTTCCGCCGCGACCCACACCGCCGGCGCAGTGGTGACCGCCCTGGCGACGGACTGGTACGGCGCGTTCGGCGGCGTACCGGCCGGGAGCCAGAACCTCAAGGTGCTCTACCAGGGCCGCAACTGCGGTGTTACCACCGCGGCCACCTGCCCGGCGACCACGACCAACCTCCCGCAGCAGACGGTCAAGATTTGCAACTGGACGATCGCGGGCGCGGCAGGTTGCAGCACAGCCACCTCCGCCGGTTGGACGACGCTGCCGGCGCCACCCACACAGCCACTGGCTGTCGGCTCCACCGACGTCAGTTCGACCTGGACCCTGCCGGGTCCGGCCAACGCGTACATCGGCACCGGCTCGTACACGGGCCAGCTCCGGGTGCTCGTCCACACCCAGCGGTACACCGCACCCGCTCCGGCCACGTTCTCGACCTGGGGCGACCTGATGAAGATCGTGTACGACGCACCATGACCGGGCACGAGTGGCAAAGGAGAGCGGCGATGCGTACATCCGTCCACCGCGGGGCCCGGGTCCTGCTGGTGCTCCTGCTGGCCGTGTTCGGCCTGACCTGTGTGGTTGGCTCGGCCACTGCGGCGACCGTCGCGATCGAGCTCTGCGCCGTACCCGGGACGGCTCCGCTTCCCGGCGGCGGCACGGTGCCGATCTGGGGCTTCGGTACGCCCACGACCCCGGGCAACTGCGCTACTGCGGTCGCGGGCCTGCCCGGGCCGAGGCTCGAGGCGACACAAGGCGACCTGGTCACGATCACGGTCCGGAACGCCTTGCCTGCCGGGCATGTGGTGTCGTTCGAGATCCCTGGGGTGACGTTCGATCCCGGGCCGAGCGACGCCGCACCGGGTACGGCGGTGAGCAGGACCTTCACCGCACAGCCCGGAACCTACCTGTACCAGAGCGGCGGCGACGCCGGCCGACAGGAGGCTATGGGACTGTCCGGTGCCTTGCTGGTGCGCACAACCACTGCCAACCAGGCGTATGCCTCCGCGACGACGGCGTACGACGTCGAGGCCGTGCTGGTCCTGATGGCGGTCGATCCGGCCTTCAACGCCGCGCCGGAGACATTCGATCTGCAGAACTTCAGAGCGACCTACTGGCTGGTCAACGGCAACGCCTACCCGACGGTCCCGTCGATCACCGCCGCCGCGGGTCAACGGGTGCTGCTGCGGTACCTCAACGCCGGCTACGACAACACGTCGATGACTTTACTCGGTGCACACCAGCAGGTGGTCGCCCGTGACGCGAGGCTGTTGACGAACCCGTTCAGCGCCAGCACGGAGACGATCGCAGCCGGTGCGACCGAAGACACCGTTGTGGTCGTGCCTGCGGGGAGTCCGCCGAGTACCCACGGCTTCCCGATCTTCAACCGTCAACTCCACCTGACCGGCGGACCTCAGACCGGCACCTCGCCGACACCACTGACCGGTGGCGGCATGCTGGTCTTCATCCAGCCATGAGCAGAAAACCTCGCCTGACCAGGGTTTTGGGTGTTCTGACCGGTATCGCCGTGGTGGCTGGTGGGCTGACTGTCTGGCTGCTCTACAGCGCCCGGAGCGATCAGTCCGCGGCAGCGCCCGCGCCCGTCGCCCAGATCGCCTGGGGACGGACGCCGGTTGATGCGGACGGTCTCGCGCAACGCAGCGGCGTACGCATCACCCGGGTGGCGGTGACGGGGGCCGGTGGGCTGATCGACCTGCGGTTCCAGGTCCTGGATCCCAACCGGGCGAACACCCTGCACGACGCGGCGACGCCGCCGGCTATCGTCGACGAAGCCACCGGGCTCGTGGTGCGCGACCTGCTGATGAGCCATGCGCACACGGGCAAGTACACGGCGGGGGAGACCTACTACCTGGTGTTCGAGAACCCCGGCAACTGGATCAGACGTGGCGCGCAGGTCACGGTGTTGCTCGGCCAGGCGCAGGTGGAACACGTCGTCGTTCGTTGAGCGTCAGCGGGTGTGCGGAATGCTGAGGACGAACCGGGCTCCACCGTCCTGACTGGATGTGGCCAGTAGCGTGCCGCCGTGTGCCTCCGCGACGGCGCGCGCCATCGGCAGACCGAGGCCGCTGCCCATCGGTCCGTGCTCCGGCCGGCGATGCCAGAACCGGTCGAACACGAACGGCAGGTCGTCGGTCTCGATCCCCGGCCCGGAGTCCTCGACGGTGATCGCGGTGCGCGCGGGCGACGACGTACAACCGAGCCGGATCGTGTCACCGGAGGCGGTGAAGTGCACGGCGTTCTCGACGAGTGCATCGAGCGCGAGCTCGACCCAGTCCGGATCGATCCGCGCCTGTCCGGTCGGACCACAACCGACCAGCCACACCCGGTCGGTGTTCGCGGTCCAGTTCCGGCCGATCTCGGCGACCAGCGTGGCGACGTCGGTCGGCCTGCGGTCCAGCTCCTCACCGGCGTCGAGGCGGGCCAGCGCGAGCAGCCGGTTGGACAACGCCGACATCCGGTCCAGCTGCCGCAGCGACACCTCGACGTGCGGTCGGGCGACAGCGGTCGTCGGCGCGGTCCCGGCCAGCTCGAGGTGACCCCGGGCGATCGTGATCGGCGTCCGGATCGCATGCGAGCTGTCGCGGAGGAATCCGCGCTCACGTTCCAGGCTGGCCCGGCGCTGGTCGGCCATCTGTTCCACCTGCCGCAGCGCCGCGATCCGGCGTCGGGCGTGCCACACCATCGCGACGAACAGCGCCGGCATCAACGGGACCTCGGCGAGTTCGGCCCGGTCGATCACGCCGTCCACGACCCGGTCGGTCAGGATCCACCCGGTCACGCCGGTCACGGCCAGCGCCACCAGCAGCGTCGGCCACAGTGGCCAGACCCGGAACCCGTACACGATGGTGAGACTGAGGAACAGGAAGTGGTACGGAATCGTCTCCTCACCCGGCAGGCGAATCATCAGCACAAGCATGGCCAGCATGAAGACAGCCAGCAGGCTGTCGGTGATCTGCCCGCTGCTCAGCTGGACGCGGCGCGCGCCGGACCCAGCCGGCACCGCCGGCGCCTCGTCACGCTGTTTGTAGCTGATAGCCGACATTGCGCACCGTCCGGATGACATCGCTGCGAAGCCTGGATCGGAGCCGGCCGACGCACACATCGACCAGGTTCGTCGCCGGGTCGAAGTCGTAGCCCCACACCTCCGACAGCAGCTCCTGCCGGGAGCACACGGTGTCCGGGTTGCGCATGAGGTGCTGGAGCAGCAGGAACTCTCGCTGCGGCAGCTCGGCGGTCCGCTCACCGACCTGCAGCCGCCTCGTCCGGGTGTCGAGGACGATTTCACCCACGCGCAGAACCTCCGGCAACCAGGCCGCACCGGCGAGCACCGGAGACAACAGCCGCGAGCGGACCCGGGCGAGCAACTCTCGGACCACGAACGGTTTGGACAGGAAGTCGACCGCGCCCTGCTCGAGGCACGAGACCCGTACCCCTCGGTCCTCGGTCGCGGACAGCACGAGGATCCGGGTGGTCCGGTCGTGCGTCAGCAACGCGGTGAGCACCGCCTGACCGTCGAGTCCCGGCATCAGGAGATCCAGGATCACCAGATCGGGTTTGGTGGTCAGAGCGAGCCGTAGGCCCTCCGTCCCGTCCGTGGCCGTGAGGACGTGAAAACCTTCCGCTTCCAGCGCACTGCGGACGAACCCGAGCAGGTCGGGTTCGTCGTCGACAACGAGAATCCTGGTCATCGAACCCCCTCGAGGCCGTGCGGCCTACCCCCGGGACACGGCCTGCCCGGCCCCCACCGATCCGTGACCCATCGACATTGTCGGACGACCGAGTACCGGACGGAAGAGGTGAGCGCTTTCCGCCGAGCCGAGCCGCACCCCGGCCCGGCCGGGCTGCGGATGACAGTCCTGTCATACCTGCTCAGCGCTGTTCCCCGCGCCTGCGCCTCGGCGTACCTTGCCAGCGTCCCGAAGGATTGTCCCTGGTCCCGGAAGCGCCTCGCGATGCCCCGCTACCGAGTGTCAGCGCGTGTCCACGGCTTGCTGTCCCGGAGCGCCTGGTTTCTGTGGTACGTCGCTGTCCTGCTCATCCCGCTGTTCCTCACCTGGCAGGTGATCACGCCGGACACCGCCCCCGGCGAGGCGGTCACCCTCAGCGCCGGGCTGGTCGGGTACTCGGCTCTGGTGGTGGCGGTCGCGCTACCGGCCCGGTTGCCGTGGCTGATCGCGAGCTTCGGGATCGAGACCGTACTCTCGGTCCACCGGCTGATCGCGCTGGTCGCGGTCGGGCTGGTGCTGGTGCACCTGGTCGCGGTTCTGATCGTCGATCCGCGCGGCCTGTCGATCCTCGATCTCGCGCACACCACGATGGCCGCGCGGGCAGCTGTCACGGCGACGGTCGCGCTGGTGTTGGTCGTCGTACTGGCACTACGCCGTCCGGGTCGCCAGCCGCGGTACGAGGGGTGGCGACTCGTGCACAACGGGCTGGTCGCGATCGTCGTGATCACCGCGTGGCTGCACGTCTGGTGGCTGCGGCACCTCGTTTCGCACGTCCTGGTGGCGGCCTGGTTTGTTGCGACCGGCTTGTTGCTGGTCGGCCTGGCCGCGCGTCGCTGGATCTGGCTGCCGATGCGCGCCGGGAGATTCGCGTACGTCGTGAACTCGGTGCGACTCGTACCCGGCGACGGTGTGACGCTGGTGATCCAGGCCGACGGTCACCCCGGTCTGCCGTTCGAGGCGGGTCAGTTCGTCTGGCTGAAGATCGGGTCGACGCCGTTCGTGTTCGAGGAACATCCGTTCAGCATCGCGTCGTCCGCGGAGCACCCGGACCGGATGGAGTTCACGATCAAGGCGCTGGGCGACTTCACCGAGTTGCTGGGGGCGCTGCGGCCCGGGCGCCGGGTCTTTCTGGACGGGCCGTACGGCGGATTCACCATCGAGGGACTCCAGGACGTGCCCGGATTCGTGTTCATCGCGGCCGGTGTCGGCATCACGCCGCTGCTGAGCATGCTGCGCACTCTCGCGGATCGGTCCGACCGGCGCCGGGTCTGGCTGATCGTCTCCGCCCGCACCCAGCGTGACCTGATGCTGGTGCCCGAGGTGGAAGAGCTCCGGGCGCGGATGAACCTCAAGGTGATCGAGGTGGTCAGCGCCCCCGAACCAGGATGGACCGGCCAGGTCGGGCGGATCGGCCAGAATCTGCTCCGGCGCAGCCTTCCGCGCCGGCCCCATCGGCTCCACTACTTCGTCTGCGGGCCGACGGCCATGGTCACCTCGGTGAGCCACGACCTCGCCGCACTGGGCGTGCCCCACCGCCGCATTCACACCGAACGCTTCGGTGCCGTCTGACGTCGATGACGGCGAAGTGTCACCGGCGGTCCGATCCGCGGCGGGGTTCGTGAGAGCTGCATGAATCCTTTGTCATCCGCGCCGACCGATGCGTCCGGTGCCGCACTGTTGCCGCACGGCGTGACGTCTCCAGGGCGCACGCGGGTGGGCAAGTGGGGGAGGGGCTGTGACGCGTTACCAGAGATCTGTGCCGCGGCGAGGGTTGCGGATGGTGGTCGGGCTGAGTTTGATCGCGGCGCTGCTGCCGGTGGGGCAGTTGGCCAGGACCGCGGCGCCCGCGAGCGCCGCCGGTCCGGGCAGCCTGACTTTGCAGGTGGCCAGTGCCCGGTCGGTGAATACCGGCCCCGGATTCGTGCACGAGAACGATCCGGTGTTGCACTACAAGTGGCTGATCAATGTCGACGACACCGGAGACCCCGGCACGCGGGCGAACCAGTTGACCGATCGATGCCTGCCCGCGACCGCGCCTGGTGGTTCGTCCGATCCGAACTACGCGGACACCTGCCCGTGGCCGTCGACCCGGCCGACCTCCGGCTTCGCGCCGATCGTTGCCCAGGGCACCGAAGCGGATCTGAACGACAGTACGGCGCTGGGCAACCTGCCGCCCGGCAAGTACCTGATCTCCGTCACCGCGGACGGGTTCAAGATCGACGGCAGCCACTTCACCATCACGTCCGGAGCGACCACGCACGCGGTGGTCCGGATGAATCCGACCCCATTGCCGCTCACCACGCTGCGGCTGCAGGTCTTCAACGACAACGTCCCGGTCGACGCGACGTACGAGGCCGACGCCGAGCAGGGCCTGGCCGGCTTCACCGCCACCCTGTCCGATGTCATGGGCCTCGTCAGTACCGACTACTACGGCAACGCGCTGTGCACGGTCTACCAGCACGCGAACGCCAACGGCAGCGGTCCAATGCTGTTCGACGCAGACAACAAGCCGATCGTCGACACCGCCCGGACGACCGGCAAGTGCGTCAGCGACGCCACTGGTCAGATCGTGATTCCGAACCTCGGGCCGAACCGCTATGCCGCGACGGTCGCGCCACCCGCGGGACAGACCAGCCAGTGGGTCCAGACGACAACGCTGGAAGGCGGTCACGACCACGACATCTGGCAGCAGGAGGGTGAGACCGGCTTCGACACCGAGCAGTTGCGCGGCGCGGAGCTGGTGTCCGCGGTCCAGTTCGGCTTCGTCCGGACGCAGGCCCTCACCCCGCCGGCGGGTACGCCGCCGACCGGCGAGATCAAGGGTGTTGTGATCGCCGGTCTGTCGTATGTGGGTGGCCAGAACGGCCAGGTCGCCGAACCGGGCGGGTTCGCCGGCGCGAAGTCCGACGGCCCGATCCCGTATGCCTGGCTGGCGTTGTCCGACCTCGACGCCGGTGACGTTTCCGTGTATGTCGGTCGCGCCGCGGCCGACGGCAGTTTCGACATCAAGAACGTGCCCGACGGCACCTACCAGCTGAGCATGTGGGACGACGCCCAGGACTACATCCTGTGGAGTTTCAACGTCGAGGTGCACAACGGTGACGTGACCGATGTCGGCAACAAGATGCTGGTCGGCTGGTTCACGCACGTCACCGGCTCGGTGTTCGTCGATGCCAACGGCAACGGCAAGCGGGACACCGGTGAGCGTGCGGTGCCGGGATTCGGTCTGACCGTTCGGGAGCGGGACAACTCGCTGATGGACCAGGCCACCAACACCACCACGACCGATGCCAGCGGCAACTACGACGTCCGGGAGACCTACCCGATGGGCAAGTGGCTCATCCTGGAAGGGTTCAACACCCGGTACAAGACCACCGGCATCACCTACCAGGCGGCCAACGAGCCCAAGGCAACGACCCAGCTGGGCAGCCTGGTCGACATCAACTTCCTGCCGATCATCGGTCTCCGCGGCCGGATCGACTGGGGTGTGCAGCCCTACGATCCCGGCACCAACGGCGGCATCGTCGGCACGGTCACGTACGACACCACCCGCAACGAACTCGACCCGGCCAAGGCCGCGACCGAGCCGTACCAGCCAGGCATCCCGGGGATTCCGGTGCGGCTGTACGTACCGAAGGCGTGTACCGACACCACCCCGACCGAGCTCTGCCGGCAGGGCTACGAGACTGAGCCCAAGCAGATTTCCGACGGCAACGGTGGCCTGGTCGACAATCCGCAGTACGGCGCGTTCGTGAAGGGGCCTGAGGTCCAGGACGCCTACACGTCGGAGGAGTGGGCGCCGCCGCGCGGTTGCACGGCGCGGATGTACAACGGTCAGCTATTGACCGACCAGCAGGCTCTGCCGGCCTTCGGTACGGCGGAGAACCGGCTGTGTGTCGAATCACCCATGCTGGGTGTCGCGGTCGGCGCGAACGACAGCGCCGGCGGCAGCCAGACGGTCAACGGCAACTACGGCTTCACCACCTCGAAGATCAACCTGTATCCGCCGACGGACACGGTGCACAACCCCGACGGGCTCGCGCTGTACGCACCGCTGCCGTCCGGCCAGGAACAGGACCTGCCCGCGCGCGACTACATCGTCTCGGTCGATATCCCGAACGACCCGGTCGACGGCAAGCCGATGTACAAGGTGACGCGGGAAGAGGACGTCAACGTCTTCGACGGTGACTCCTACCTGCCGCAGGAGAACTACCCGCCGGCCACGCCTGCGCAGGCGACCGACCCGGCGGGACCGCCCGACCCGGAGCCGACGCCTCCGGACCAGCCGCCGTCGCAGCAGGCCGGCATCATCTCGCCCTGCGCGGGACCACTGCACACGGTCGACGTGACCAATGAGGCCTTCAACGCCGGCGGCGGCAGCCCGTTCCAGGGCTACGAACGACCGCTGTGCAACGACAAGCTCGTCGGCCTGCGGGCGAACCAAGCGACCGCGCCGAACTTCAACCTGTTCACAGATGTCCCGATCCCCACGCACTTCTGGGGCATCACGCTGAACGACCTCGGGCTGACTCTGGACAAGCGCAGCGTCAACTACGGCGAGGCGCAGGGCCTGCCGTTCGTCCCGGTCGGTCTCTACGACTGGGCCGGCCGTCTGGTCGACACGGTGCACACCGACTTCAACGGCCTGTACGAGGCACTCGAACCGTCGACAAGTACGTACAACTGCCCACTGCCCGCGGGTCCCTGCCCGAACATGTACCGCTTCGTCGGCAACGATCCAGGTCAGCCGGGTGCGCTGAACCCGGACTACAACTCCAGATTCAGGACGATCGCGACCAACTTCCAGGCCTGGCCAGGGCTCTTCACCGTGACCGACGAGGCGCCGACCCAGGTTGCCGCGACGGTACTGGCGCCGGATACGACCACGGTCAACCCGACGATCTGTGATCTCGGATCCACCGTGCCGCAGCTGCTGTCGGTCAGTCGGCCGTACATCCGCCGCGGTGACGCGAACCGGTCCATCACGGTGACCGGCTTCGGCTTCGGTGCCGCCGGCGCCCCCGACCGGGTGACACTCAACGGTACGACGATGACCGTGACGAGCTGGACCGACAAGAGCATCACGTTCACCGTGCCGGTGCTGTTCCCACTCGGTGCGGCCGCCCTCAAGATCACCGGACACAACGGCAAGACGAGCGTGAACGGACTGACTCTGCAGGTGCTCGGGGTCAACATTCCACTGCTCGCCGGAATGAGCGCCAACGATCCGTTGATCGCGGAGGTCGGGCCGACGAAGCCCTACAAGACCGTCCAGGCAGCCCTCGAGGCGGCGACGCCGACGCGGCTGCGCCCGTACTGGCTGGTCGTGGTCTGGCCGAACACCCAGACCAATGCGAACCCGCACGGTGACTACAACGAGAACGTCATCGTGCACCACCAGGTCCGCATCCAAGGCGTCGGCCCGGGCGGCTTCGATTCGGCCGGCACGTGGGTGCCAGGTTCGATCCTGGACGGCTCCGGCTTCAACCTCGACAACCCGAACGGCACTGCCTGGGTGAACCTGCTGAGCAGCTTGACCTACTCGGGCAACCCGGCCGTACCCGACTCGGCTGTGGTCACTGTGCTGGACGATCCGGCCCGCGCCGGGTTCACTCCGGCGACCTGGCCGGTCACGCTCGACGGCCTCAGCATCACCGGTGGCGCGCAGGCCGATATCACCGGCAACGTCAATGTGCTGACCGGAGCGGTGACCACGCCGTACGGCGCGGCAGGTGCTCTGATCACGCAAGGCGGCGGTGTCTACGTGCACTCCAACGTCCGCGGCGTGCAGGTGACCGACAACGTCATCCACGGCAACGGTGGGTCGTACGGTGGCGCCGTCCGGATCGGTACGCCGTACGTCGGTGACAACCGCAACTACGACCCGGTGATCGCGCGGAACCAGATCCGCGACAACGGTGGCACCAACCTGGCCGGCGGCATCGGCCTGTTCACCGGCAGCGACGGGTACCGGGTCGCGGACAACGCACTCTGCGGGAACTTCTCCGCCGAGTACGGCGGCGCGCTCACGGCGTTCGGCTACATGGCCAACCCCGGTGGCAGTACCGGCGGATCGATCACCGGCAACCGGGTCTGGTTCAACGCCTCGTACGACGAGGGCGGCGGCATCATGATCGCGGGCGAGCTGCCGGCCACCCCGACGGCGCTCTCACCGGGCTCCGGTCCGGTCACGATCGACAGCAACATCATCCAGGCCAACCTCGCCAACGACGACGGCGGCGGGATCCGGCTGCTGCAGGTCAGTGGATCGCACATCTCCCGGTCCGATCCGCAGACCATCGCGATCACGAACAACACGATCGCGGACAACATCTCGGCGCACGAGGGCGGCGGTCTCGCGCTGGACGACGCGGTCTTCGTGAACATCGTGAACAACACGATCACGAAGAACCTGACCACGGCCTCGGCCGTGACCAGCAACGGTCAGCCGGCTCCGGCCGGGCTGTCCACCGCGGCCAACAGCGATCCCTTGCAGGCGCGGTTGCGCAACACGACTCTGTTCTCCGGCTCGCAGACTCTGGCGGCCACGGAGTTCAGCAAGCCGACGCTGCTCAACGACGTCTTCTGGGACAACCGGGCCGGCACCTTCAGCGGTGGCTACGTCTACGGCATCGGCGGTCAGCTTCCTGACGGTACGGCGAACTCCGTCGACACCTGGGACATGGGCGCGGCCGATGTGCCGGGGGCGCTGCTGACGCCGACTCACACCGTGTTGCAGGACGTGACCGGGACCGCCCCGGACGCGTCGAACTCCACGGTCGATCCAGGGTTCGTGTCGCCGTACGAGGTGTCGGTGAACATCCTGGCGGTCCGGACGTATCCGGCCTTCCGGGAAGCCGTCGTGGTGGCACAGCTGCTGCCACCGGACCTGATGGGCGACTTCCACCTGGCCACGGCCACGCCGGCCTCGTCGGCGCGCGGACGGGGCGCGGCGAACACCGTGGTCCGGTGGGGAACCACCGCCACCGGGTTCAGTTACACGGTGACCGCGCCGACCCCGGACATCGACGGTCAGCCCCGGCCGACCGTTGTCGGCCTCCTGCGTCGGTACGACGCGGGGTCCGACCAGATGACGCCGTGAGCCGTGCGGCCTGCCGCGCCCCCTCCGCGGCGGGCCGCACATTCTGCCCACATCGCAACAGCAACGGGAGAACTCCAGTGACTGATATTTCCCTGTCGCGTGGATTGACGCGGCGTTCCTTTCTCACCACGGCGGGTGCCGTCGGCGGCGCGGTGCTCGGTGGGCGGCTGCTCACCGGCGGCGCCGTACTGGCCGCACCCGACCGGTCGGCGGCAGCGGCCGCGCACCCGGTCAAGCAGGTCCACCTGGTCGGTACCGACGGCTGGGTGGCGATGCCGGGCGACGCGCCGCCGGATCCGCCGTTCTTCCCCGATCCGCTCGCGCCGAGCCCGTTCAACACCTACGTCTTCGGCTTCCGGGACGTGACCGGGATGAGCTCGAACCTGGTCGCGGCCCAACGGGGCAAGGCACAGGTCAGTGCGCCGATGATGGCGTTCGACGAGGAAGACGACGTCTATCTCACCCTGACCAACCTCGGGCTGGCGCAGCGGCCGGACCTGTTCGACGGGCACACGCTGCACTGGCACGGGTTCGTCAACGCGATCCCGCTGTTCGACGGCGTACCGGAGCTCTCGCTCGCCGTGCCGATCGGGCGCGACCTGACCTACTTCTACCGGCCGCACGACGCCGGCACCTACATGTACCACTGTCACTTCGAAGACGTGGAGCACGTCCAGATGGGGATGACCGGGATGGTGTTCGTCCGGCCGGCCCAGAACCGGACACCGCTGCATCCGGGGGAGCGGTACGCCTACAACGACGGCGACGGGTCGACGGCGTATGACCGTGAGTTCGCGTTCATGGTGACCGAACTGTGGTCGGCGGCGCACTACCGGGACGCGCACATCCAGGTGAACGACTGGACCGACTACGACCCGAGCTTCTGGTTGCTCAACGGTCGTGCGTATCCGGACACGATCGCCGCGAACGGCGATCCGCTGAGTACCGCGGCCGGCCGGCTGCAGTACCAGCCGATCTCGTCCCTGATCCGCTGCAACGCCGGGGACAGGGTGCTGCTGCGGTTCTCGAACCTCGGTTACCAGAACCACGCGATGACGGTCGACAACCTCGACCTGACCGTGATCGCGAAGGATGCCAGCCTGTTGAAGGGCCGCGACGGTACGACGAACTACCTGACCACGAACATGGTCGAGATCGGGCCGGGCGAGAGCCGCGATGCGCTGTTCGTCGCGCCCGGTCCCGGCGAGTACCTGCTCTACGACCGCAAGTACTCGTACCTGGACAACGGTGGCGGCGCCGGGTACGGCGGGATGATGACGAAGATCGTCGTCGGCCCGCCCGGTACCTATCCCGCACAGACCGCGGCGAACGCGTGACGGGGGCGATGATCCGATGAAGAGACTCTTGATCCAACGGGCGCTCGCCGTGACAGCGGCCGTAGTACTGGTCACGACACCGCTCGTGGTCCGCACCCAGGCCTCGGCCGCGGAGATGTCCGAAGGACTGCTCTGCGACACCGACGCCAACCAGACGTTCTCGCTGACGGCGAGTGACGGCTATGTGTCGACGCCGGACGGCAACTCGATCTACATGTGGAGCTACGGCAACAGCAAGCGCGGCTTCCAGCTGCCCGGTCCGACGCTGTGCGTCGAGTCCGGCCGGCCGGTCACCGTCGTCCTGCACAACAAGTTGCCGGAGGCAACTTCGATCGTCTTCCCCGGCCAGCAATCGGTGAAGGCGAACGGGAACCCGGCCCAACCGCAGTTCGACTCCGGTGGCTCACTGACCTCCCTGGTCCAGTCCGCCGACGCGGCGAACGGATCGGTCACGTACACGTTCACCGCGGGCAGCCCGGGGACCTACCTCTACGAGACCGGCACGGACGTCGACAAGCAACTCCAGATGGGGCTGTACGGCGCTCTGGTCGTCCGGCCCGCCGGTCACCCGAACCAGGTGAACGATCGCGCCGACTCAGCCTTTGCCAACGGCAAGGAGTACGTCTACCTGCTGTCCGAGATCGACCCCGATGTCCACCTTGCGGTCGAGCGGAACCAGCCGGTCGACGTCAACGCCTCGAAGTCGCGGTACTTCACGATCAACGGCCGCAGCATGCCCGACACCCTGGCGCCGAACAACGCGCCCTGGCTGCCGGGCCAGCCGTACGGCGCGCTCGTCCACATCAAACCGTACGACGCGGCAACCAATCCGCTGCCTGCGACGATCCGGTATCTCAACGCCGGCAGCGTCAACTACCCGTTCCATCCGCACGGCAGCGACGAACGCGTCGTCAACCGCGACGGTCATGCCCTGCAGGGTCCCTCCGGAGAGGACCTCTCGTACCAGAAGTACGACCTCGACGTCGGTCCCGGGCAGACCCTCGACGTGCTGATGGACTGGCGCGACGTCGAGCACTGGAACGCGACGACCAATCCGATCCCGACGCAGCTGCCGGCGATCACCGACCAGTTGCTGGTCGGGCCGGACACCTGGTTCTCGGAGAGCGGCTACCTCGGCACCAAGAACCCGGTGCCGTCGAACCTGACCCAGAACAACGAATGCGGCGAGTACTACCACATCGCGCACAGCCACGCGCTGGAGCAGGCGACCAACTACGGGGCAGCCTTCGGCGGCATGATGACGGTCTTCCGCATCGATCCGCCCGCCGGCTGTGCGAGCCAGTGAGGACACCGACGATGACGAACAGACTTCGGGTCGCAGCCGTAGGCGTGGCGACCACCGCGCTCGCCGCCGCCATGCTCTCACCGGTCTCCGTGGCCGCGGCACCGACGGCCCAGCAGGCACCTTCGCGGGCATCGGTTGCCGTCGGCAAGCTCACCCCGCGCGGATGCAGCTTCGCCGCCGGTACCGCCGCCTGTGATCTCTACGCGATGGCCGGAACCGCGACCGTCCTCGGAACCGCCGTACCGATCTGGGGTTTCTCCGGCACGGGTACCGCGGGCTCCGCGACCGCTCCGGGGCCGGCACTCGTCGTACACCAAGGCGATCAGGTCACGGTCACGCTGCACAATCAGTTGGCCGGGCAGACCGTTTCACTGGCGTTCCCGGGGCAGGCCACACCCACCGGTGGCGAGGACACCGCGGGAATCGCCTCGGGCACCCGGACGTACACGTTCACCGCCACCCGGGCCGGGACCTTCCTGTACGAGGCCGGACACACCTCCGGTGGTGCTCGGCAGGTAGCGATGGGCCTGGCCGGCGCGTTCGTCGTCCTGCCGTCCGACGGCTCGGCGTACGGGACGCAACCGGCCGGCTATCCGGCGAGCCAGTACGACGACGACGCGCTCGTCGTCCTGAGTGAGATCGACCCGGCATTCAACGCGAATCCTTCGGGCTTCGACCTGCGGAAGTTCAGCCCGAAGTACCGGCTGATCAACGGCAAGCCGTTCCCGGCCAGCGATCCCGTCGCCACGGACCAGGGACACAAGGTCCTGCTCCGCTACGTGAACGTGGGATCGCTGACCCACCCGATGACGGTGCTCGGCGGTCTGCAGACGGAGATCGCCCAAGGCGGTCACCCGCTGCACTACAGCGCCACGGTCGCGGCCGAAAGCGTCGATCCGGGCCAGACGATGGACGCGCTGGTGACCATGCCGACCGGGCCGGAGGCCAAGCTGGCGCTGTACGAGACCGCGCGCCATCTGGACAACAACGCGCAGCACACGGCCGATCCGGCCCAGTTCGCCTTCGGCGGCATGCTGACGTTCCTCGACACCAATGCGCCGCCTCCGAGCACGGACGGCGTCGGACCGGTGTCGACGCATCTCAGCCTGAGTCCGAACCCGTCCACCGGCCAGGTGCCGGTCACGGTCACCGCGGACGTCAGCGACGCGACCACCGGTGGGTCGGTGGTGAGCCAGGCCGAGTTCGTGATCGACGACGCGGTCACCGTCGGCCCCGGATTCGGTACGCCGATGTCCCTGCCCGCCAGCGGAGTCAGCGTCGTGGGCGCCACCGGAACCATCACCACCGCGGTGCTGGCGGCGCTCGACGCGGGCCGTCATACCGTGTTCGTCCGGGGATTGGATGCCGCCGGCAACTGGGGCGTCGTCGGCTCGGTCATCCTCAACCTGCCGAAGACCGGTCCGCAGACGACCAACGGCTCCATCGCCGACGTACCCGCCAACGCCACTGTCGCGG
The DNA here is from genome assembly GCF_053608045.1 of Kribbella sp. NPDC055071. NCBI lineage: Bacteria > Bacillati > Actinomycetota > Actinomycetes > Propionibacteriales > Kribbellaceae > Kribbella > Kribbella sp. NPDC055071. The sequence continues at coordinate 87,308 of NZ_JBSGUS010000007.1, read as the reverse complement.
TCAGCGTGTCCGCGACCGGTGACGATTCCGACGCCGGCGGTCTGATCACCGCAGCCGAGTACTTCCTCGACACCGTCGGAACCGACGGCACCGGGACCCCGCTCACGCTGAACCGCAGCGCGACCGTCGTCTCGGAGGATGTCGACCTGACGCCGGCGGTGCTGCAGACCCTCACCGAGGGCATGCATCACGTGCTGGTCCACAGCAAGGACTCGCTCGGTCTGTGGGGTCCGACGTTGGACATCCCGTTGCCGATCGACGTCACTGGCCCGGCGGTCGACGCGGCCGCCGTCGGCCCGAACCCGACGAACGGCGTGCTGGCCGACAAGAGTCATCCAGGCAACCTGCTGGTGTCGGCCGAGATCACCGACAAGGACGCAGGCGGTGCGGCCCAGAGTTTGCTGGTCGACGCCGAGGCGTTCCTCGACCCGACCGTTCCGAACCCGCCAGGTGGGTCCGGTCTGCAACTGCTCCCGATCGACGGGAAGCTCGACTCGACCGGTGAGGCGTTCTACGGGCTGATCCCGCTCACCCAGGTCAGGTCACTGACCGACGGCACCCATCACGTCTACGTCCGTGGTCAGGACGCGGCCGGCAACTGGGGCCCGCTGTTCGCGGTCAACCTGATGGTCGACAAGACGGCGCCGGTGCTGGGGGCCTTGACCGCCACACCTAACCCGACCGGTGGAGCGGCCGTCCTCACCCTGACTGCTCCGGTGACCGATGCCTCGCTGATCGCGAAGGCGGAGTACTGGCTGGGTAGCACCGATCCGGGCGTCGGCAAGGGCATCTCGGTTCCGGTGAGCGTGGTGGCCGGCAAGGTCCAGGTCACGGTCCCGCTGGCATCGGTTGTCCCAGGCAACCAGGTGTTCAACCTGCGGGTGCAGGATCTGGCCGGCAACTGGAGCAAGGCGGTCAACACCACCGTCTCGGTCCAACGGCCGAACGGGATCTTCTCGGACGGCTTCGAGTCGGGCGGCTTCGGCTTCTGGAGCTCGAGCACCGGGGGAGTGGCGAACACGACCACTTCCGCTCTGCCCGGACCGCTGGAGCCGGGCAGCCTGCGCGGGTTGCAGGCGACGCTGCCGGGCGCGGCGTACCTGAGCGACAACACTCCCGCGGCGGAGACGTCGTACCACGCGAGGTTCGTGTTCAACCGGAACACGCTCACCTCGGGAACGACCGCGACCACCGCTCTGAGTCTGTTCCAGACGCGGACCGGTGCGAACGGGCAGGTGTTCGCGCTGGAGTACCGGGTCACCGCCGGCTCGGCGCAGGTCCGGACCCTGATGGACCGCAGTGGGGCAGGGACGCTGACGGGAGCGTGGTTCACGCTCACGCCGGGGACTCACACGCTGCAGGTGGATTGGACCTCCGGGCCGGCCACCGGTGCGACAGCAGGGTCGCTGCGGCTGCTGGTGGACGGCGTGAGCCGCTCGCTACAGACCGGGAACACCAGCACCTTGCGGATCGAAACCGCGTGGCTGGGGGTGTCGGCCGGGATGAGCGCCAGTTCGTCCGGGCAGGCGTACTTCGACACCTTCAACTCGACCAGGTTCACGATGCCGTAGCAGTTCGGCGGCGGAGGCCTCGATGACTCGAGGCCTCCGCCCGTTCAGGGGAGGGGACAGACATGCTGGAGACAAGAGTTCGTCGTACGGGCGTCAATCGCCTGGTCGTCTTGGCGGCGGTGCTCGCGGTGGCGCTCGTGGTAGGAATTCTGGTCGGGATCCGGCTCTGGTCGTCGGCCGATGCGGCCGGGACGTTTCCGCAGAGCGCGGCGATCGAGCAGCAGTACGGCGTACGTTTCAGCCGGGTCGCCGTGGTCGGCGACGGCGGCCTGATCACCTTGACCTATGTGGTCCTCGACAGTGAGAAGGCCACCCGGTTCCAGTCCGACGTCGGGCACCCGCCCGAGCTACGGAGTGAGGCCCGTGACGGCGGGACCAAGCGCGTGTCGATCATGAAACAAGGGCACACCCTGCGCGCCGGGCAGACGTACTACCTCGTGTACCAGAACACCAAGGGAGCACTCCGGCACGGCGAGAAGACGTCCATCCAGGTCGGCACCCTGGTCCTGCCGCATGCACCGGTCTTGTGAGGCGTGAATCAACTTTCTGGGACAGTCGCGCCGGGCCGGATCGGTAGCAGGATCTCGAACAGCGCACCACCCTCGGGAGCCTTCGACGCGATGATCCGGCCGCCGTGCGCACGGACCGCGGCCATGGCCATCGGCAGCCCGAGCCCACTGCCCATCGGGGCCACCGAAGGCGGTGGACGGTGCCAGAAACGCTCGAACACGTGCGGCAGATCGACGGCTCGGATCCCGGGCCCGGAGTCCGCAACACTGATCACGTACCAGGGACCGGAGATCTTCCCGGAGAGCCGGATCCGGCTGCCTTGCGCGGTGAAATGGACGGCGTTCTCGATCAGCGCGTCGATCGCGAGCTCGAGCCAGTCGCCGTCGGCCGTGATCGTGGCGGTGGCCGGCTCGTCGAGCTGCCAGTCGCGGTCGGCGCTTTCCGACCAGTTGGTGCCGATGCCGGCGAGCAGGTCGCCGAGGTCGAGCTCGAGGTGCCGGAGCGCGCGGCCGGAATCCAGCTTCGCCAACGCGAGGAGCCGGGTCGACAACGCCGACAACCGATTCATCTGCCGGACGACGACCGCGTAGTCGACCGCCGACTCCGGATCGTCGGTGAGGATCGGTTCGAGCAACTCCAGATGGCCGACGGCGATGGTCACCGGTGTCCGCATGGCGTGCGAGGCATCGCGGAAGAACTCGCGTTCGCGCTCGAAGACCGCGAGCCGTTCCTCGGCCATCAGCTCGACCTGCTGCTGCGCGGCGACCCGGCGGCGGGCATGCCAGACCATGGCCAGGAAGAGCAACGGCATGAGGGGGATCTCGGCCCACTCGGCCCGGCTGGAGCCGTCCCGCAGCTGGTGGCTGACGAGGATCCAGCCGGTCAGCACGGTCACCAGGAAGGTGATCAGCAGGGTCGGCTTCAGCGGCCAGACGCGAAAGCCGTAGACGAGCGTGAGGCCGAGGAACAGCAGGTGATACGGGATCACCTCGCGCTCGATCATCACCTGCATCAACGCGAGCATCGCGAGAATGTAGACGGCGAGCAGGCCGTCGATCACGCGGTACCAGTCCGACGTCAGCTTGCCGGTCCGGAGCCGGCCCAGCCAGGCCCCTCCGCTCTCACGCGCTCTGAAGCTGATAACCGACATTGCGCACCGTCTGGATCACGTCGCGGGTCATCTTGCCGCGCAGCCGCCGTACGTAGACGTCCACGACGTTGGTCGCGGGATCGAAGTCGTACCCCCACACCGCCGAGAGCAGCTCGCTCCGGGAGCAGACTTTGTCCGGTTTGCGCATCAAGTGCTGCATGAGCAGGAACTCGCGCTCCGACAGGGCCGCCTCGCTGCCGTCGATCCGCAGCTTGCGCGTCCGGATGTCGAGCAGGATCCGGCCGACCCGCAGGACGAGGTCCTCGGACTCCCGGCCGGCCGCGTCCCGGAGCCCGAATCGCACCCTGGCCAGCAGCTCGCGGATCGTGAACGGCTTCGGCAGGATGTCGACTCCTTGCTCCAGGCAACGAATCCGGGCCTCCGCGTCGGCGACCGCCGAGAGCACCAGGATCCGGGTCTCCGGGCTGCTCACCAGGACGGCCGCGATCACGGCTTCGCCGTCGACCTCGGGCATCCGCAGGTCGACCACCATCAGCTCGGGCTTCTTGGTCAGCGCCGTCCGCAGCCCGTCGCCACCGTCCGTCGCGGTCAGCACCCGGTACCCCTCGGCCTCGAGCCCGCGCCGGACGAATCGCACCACTTCCGGTTCGTCGTCAATCACCAGAATCGTTGTCATGTTTCTCCCCCAATGGCGGGTCGCGCGGCACCGCGCTCCCGCCATCCCAGTCCGCCCCCGAACCCAAGGACATACTGACTCAGGGTGACGCCGGAAGGAAGCCCACGGCCCGGCAGTTCTCCCGATCCGGCATGACAGTCGGATGAGAACCTCGTCATTTCCGCGCTCGTCGAGCCTCCGGCGATGGATCCTGTCGAACACCACTGTTCGTGTCCGAGGGGGGAGACCATGGGCGCGGTCACACTGGGTAGACAGGGCTGTCGGCGTCGTCGGTGGGTGACCGCGGCGATGCTCCTCGTGGTGACCGCCGTGCTGTGGGTGGCCTCGGGCGGGGTCGCCGCGGCGCATCCCGTGCTGCTCCGGTCTACTCCGGAAGACGGCCAGACAGTGCAGACCTCACCCCGGCAGCTCGACCTGTGGTTCTCCGAGCCGCCGACCGAGGCCGGTATCGAGATCTCGTTGTCCGATCGCGACGGCAAGGCCATTCCGCTGGGTGCCACCCGGATCGCGGACCGGGGGATTCACCTGATCGTGTCTGGGTTCCCGGTCTTGCCACGCTCGGTGTACGAGCTGCGCTGGAGCGTCGTCTCCAAGTACGACTTGCACCGGCTCCAGGGCACTCTGGTGTTCGGGGTTGGTCTGGCGGCGACGTCGACCGGTGCTCCGGCTCGTACGGTCACCGGGCCTGCGGCCACGGCTTTGGACGTTGTACTCGGCTGGTTGGATCTCGCCGGCACCGCAGTCCTGTGTGGCTGGGCGTTCCTCGCGGTGATGTTGGCCAGGCGCCCTCGGCCGGCACTGCCCGAGCCGGTGGTGGCGACCATGCTCGGGCTGGCGGTCGCGTTCGGGTTCCTGTCGCTGTTCACCTCGCTGGTCCGCAGTGGCAGGCAGTTGTCGGAGGCAAAGAGTTCGGAGTCGGGGCTGGCCATCCTCATCGATTCGGGTCAGTTGACGCGCTGGACGTTGCGCGAGCTGGCCCTGCTCGGAGTGCTGGCCGTGCTGATCAGGCGCGTCCGGGGCGCACCGGCAGGAGCTGCCGGTACGACGTTGCTCGTCGTTCTCCTGTTTGCCGACATCGTGCTGCGGTCGGCGAGTAGCCACGCCCAGAGCGGCCCGGTGTCGCTCGTGGTGCTGTCCGTCCATGAAGCTGCGGCGCTTGCCTGGATCGGCGGACTCGGTGTCCTCGCCGTCCTGACCGGCCAACTGGGGGAGCGCCGAGGACAAGCGTTCCGGCTCTGGAAGGCATTCGGGCCGCTGGCGGCGAGTTGCGTTGCCGTCCTCACTGTGACCGGTCTCCTGTTGGCAGGGCGTCAGGTCGCGACCGTCGATGCGGCGCTCGGAACGCTGTACGGGCGAGCGCTGCTGGTGAAACTCGCTGTCGTGGCGGCGGTGATGGCGTTAGGTCTCCGGCACGCCCGTCGGCTGCATCCGTGGCTGACGCGCCAGCCGGGTCGTGAGCCTCGGACGCCGACGGCGCGCGGTCAGGTAGTGACGGCGTTGCTGGGTCTCGGCGTGCTGTTGTTCGCGATGGTGTTGGCGGTGAGCCCGCCGGCGCGTGGTCCACAGTTCGCCAAGCCGACTGCGGCGACGACGAGGACGACGTACCAGGTGGACGATCTGCTGATCACGGTGGCGCTCACGCCGAACGTGCCCGGCCGCAGTCTCCTGTTGGTGGACGCGGTCAGCAGCAGGCGGCCCGTGCCGGGACCGATTACGGCGGTGACGGCCGACCTCGGGACGAACACCGGCATCGTGCTTCGTCGTACGCAGGGCGCGGCCGGGGGCGACTCACGGTGGCAGGCCGCGGTGGATGTCGACGCAACCGGCGACTTCCCGCTTCGGATCGTTGCTCTACGCAACCACCCCGGGCCTGCCGTCGTTGCGGGAACCTGGGCGGTGCCGAGCGGGCTGAAGCCGCGCGCTGTCGTCGTCTCGGACAGCCCGTTGACACCGTGGACGAACGCTGGGGCGGCGGCGATCGCCGTACTGGCGCTGGTTGTTGCGGCCGCGTTGATCCACCGCCACCTGCTCGTCGCGTCGACCCCTGATCTGGAGGCTTCGGAGTCATGACCTCGCCGTACCTGCGCAGCCTTGCGATCGCGCTGCTTCCGCTGGGTCTGCTCACAGCCGGCTGTAGCTCGTCGGTGGCTCCCTCGGCCGCCACGACCACGGCGGCGCCGTCATCGGTCCCGCGGGCCGACGTCACCATCAACGTGGTGGTGTCGGAGGGAGTGGTGACGCCGAGCGGCGCCACCATCGCGGTCACCGTCGGCCAATCGGTAGCGGTGGAGGCGATCAGTGACGTCGAGGAGGAGGTGCACGTCCACGGGTACGACAAGGAACTCCAACTCGCACCCGGCAAGCCGGCGTCGGTGGTGTTCATTGCGGACGTGAAGGGCACGTTCGAGGTGGAGACACACAAGAGTGGGAAGCTCGTCGCCAAACTCGTCGTGTCGTGACCGCTGCAGAGCCTAGTGCCGCGCCAACAAACGTTGGGGTCGTAACGATGGAGTGACCCGGTGGTCGGGGCCGTCGCGACGAATCCCCCGGCCCGGCCAGCTCCGGCTCCGGCTCCTGCTCCGGCGGAGAAGATTTCATGGGGCGGCCATGGAAATCGGGGGATCCACACCCGCATCCAGGCTCAGCAACCCCCTATTTCATGGGCCCACCCACCACGTCGGTCCGGTCGGCGTCGAGTCGTGCGTATGGGTTCGGGCCGGGATCGTCGAGTCGTGAGTCCGGATGAGATGGTGCGGCGTGTCGCCAACCCCGATCCACGACTCGATGCCCACACCCGGCACCGGTCTCGGGATATGGCCGAGTGAGTGGAAGTCGCGGTACACCCAAAGGGGTTTGGGGAGCATTTAGCAACCTGAAACGACAGGCGACACTCCCCAGTCCCGGTAAAGCGGGCCAGCACGGGCCAGCGCGGGCCGGTGGACCGGCAGGTGGATGGATCTGTCCAGGCAGTGAGATCCCCGGCCGGAAACCGACACGTGCCAGGGGCCTTGAACAGGTTGTGGTGCGTGGACACACGGTATTTCCTGTTCAAACCCACCACAAGGTGTTCACACCCCGCCACACCCGCACGCGCCAGACCGCGAACGGCCATCCCACCCAGACCCCACACCAACCACCCGACGCCCTGACCCCCCGCCGCCCCGCCGCCCCGCCGCGCCGCCCCGGCCGAAGGCGGCAACAGGCCCAACCACCGCGAAGCAGTGTCCGATCAACCCACCATCAGGCAGGAGGCCCCTATTTCAGGGGTCTACCCATGAAATAGGGGCAGCAACGGCGCAATGACAACCACAACCTTTCTTGCCGAAGCACTAGGTCGGTCGGGAGAGCTGACGAGTGCGGTTGCGTCGTTCGTCCCGGAGGAGCAGGACGACCACGCCGACCAACAGGGCTACGCAGACGGCGGCGAATGCGACCAACGACGTCGGGCTGCTGCCTGGGTGCCAGCTCAAGGTCCCGTTGATCGTGACCAGCGTGCCATCGACCAGCAACTCGATCGCCCAGGTCCTGATCAGGTGAAGCTTGTTCGGAGCTTGGTCGACGACGGCCGGGCGACCGGGTCCGGTCCAGCGGATCCGGTCGTCGGGGAACTGCGCGGTGCTCGAAGTCGAGATCTCTTCCCACTCAGGTGCCGCGTTGGCGTTCGCGTCCGCCGGGACGGCGTGGCCCTCGTTGCGATAGGAGGTCGGCGAGTGCACGTTGCGGGCGACGCCGTGAGCGGTGATCCGAAGGTACTGGTCCTGGTCGTAGCCCAAGACGATGACAGTTCTGCGCGTCGGGTTGGTGATCCGCAGGTAGCGTCCGTCCGTTGCGACGGAGATGTGCATGCCGGGGACCGCAGGCTCGACGCTGGTGATCGCGCTGGCGAAGTGCGGCAGGCCGCCATGCGCCGCGGCAGTGCCGGCGCTGGACGCCCACAGCAGTACGCCGACCAATGCCAGGGCGGCTAGACGCCGCCTCCACACCCGCCCCGATGAGCCCTGCACAGCCATTTCCCCCGTCCCCTTGCCGCGATTATGCGCCGGTAGCCGGGTGTTGCGTAGTACTCAGTGGTCAGCTAGGCCGGACGGTCGTCGCCTTCCCAGGTCCAGTGGGGGACTTCGCGGAGTGGGTGAAGCTCGCTGTCGGTGGTGGCGTTCGAGTTCTGCATCGCGACGTGCGTACCGAACTCGACGTGCTCGCGAACGGCTTCGCGGAACGGTTCGTCAGCCGGCATCCCGGCTGCATCGAGCGCTGCCAGGTAAAGCTCGACAAACCGCTGGCGCTGTTCTTCGGTGATATGGAGATTGCGATGGACCGCGATCAGCCCTTCGAACCCGCCAAGCTCGCGAGTGAACCGATCCGGCCCCCCGAACGACTCAGCGGTAAACGCCGTCAGGTGATCGACATGCTGAGGTTTCCCCGCACCAAACAACGGCTGCAGCACCGGATCAGCCAAAACGCTGCTGTAAAAGGTGTCCTCGAGCCGATGCAGCCCGTCCTCCCCACCCGCATGCTCAAAAAGAGACGGCATACGGCCACCGTAACCCGCCAACACGTCGCGAATCACGCGATCCCCAAACATCGCCGCTGGTTCGTCGTGCGTCGAGTTCCCGCCACCACCAGGCGTCCGTACAGTGAGACGGCACCCAAATGTCTACTAAATCAGTAGACTTTCCGATGTGGCCCGCTCGTACCCGCGGGCCACACCAAAGGTTGCCCTCGGCCCCGTTCACCAGGCGGGACCGCGGGTACACGGCGGCCGGCGAGGCGGAAACCGGCCGCCCCGGTTCTCCCGGGCAGCGGGTACGACAGAGCTGCCCGGGAGAACCCCGCGTCGACAGCGGCTTGCCCGAAGGGGTCGTGCGGGGATGCCCAAATGCTTAGACCATGGACTCACCAGGCTCGCCTCGCTCGCCTGATGCTGGAGCAACTCCTTGCCCAGTTGTCGACGAGCGAAGGTGATCGGATGTACGACGAGGACATCGAACGGGCCATGACCGCAGTAACGCTCGTACGCGACTCGCAGTTCGAGCCGTGGTTCAACGCAATCTGCGCCGCCTACGCCAACGCCCCCTCAGACTGGGACGCACTGAAGGCCGAGCTCAGAACAACAGCACCACAATTCGACTCAAGCTTCGACAACACGTTGATCGAGTCGTTCATCACGGCCGCCGAGCGCCTGAGCAGCCCGCTGCAGACCATCGCAAAGCTGGAGGCCATCGGCGTCTCCGAGCTCGCCCTCAACTACCCCAAGCTGCTCGCACAATCTCGCCCGGGTGCAGGCCCGTCCGCCTCTGATGCTGAGTCGCTGTCATGGGTCACGGATGCCCAGCGCGAGAAGCTCGAGAGGAGCCTCGGCCTGGACTCGTGGCGCGATGTAGTCCTGAAGACGCTGGAGAGCAAGTACCCAGGCTGGCGTTCCGCCGGACCAGCAAACCTGGTCAAGTTCCTCGACGGCTGGTCCGACCAGATCATCGCCGAACACATCCCGCCCGCGCCGCCCCCTCCGTCCGACGCCGAAAACCTCTCCTGGGTGACAAAACCCCAGCAGGAGAAACTCGAGCGTGGCCTCGGCCCCGACTCGTGGCGCGACGTCGTCCTCAAGGCCCTGGAAACCAAGTACCCAGGCTGGCGTTCCGCCGGATCAGCCAATCTAGTGACGTTCTTGGACGGCTGGTCCGACCAAATCATCGCCGAACACGTTCCGCCGGCGCCCCCTCCTTCCGACGCCGAGACCGTCTCCTGGGTGACGAAGCCCCAGCAGGAGAAACTCGAGCGGAGCCTCGGCCTCGACTCGTGGCGCGACGTAGTCCTGAAGGCACTGGAAACCAAGTACCCAGGCTGGCGTTCCGCCGGACCAGGAAACCTGGTCAAGTTCCTCGACGGCTGGTCCGACCAAATCATCGCCGAACACATCCCACCCGCCCCACCACCACCCGCCGCGGCGTCACCCCAGTGGCTCGCCTTCCTCCAACAGAACATCACCCGCTTCAAGGGCGAATCCTCCTGGGTCTTCTACCGAGGCTGGCTCCTCCCAGAAGCCACCACCCAAGGCTTCGCCGCGGAAGCCAAAGCCTTCATAACCCGAGCAGAATCCCTCAAAACCAAATCCGCAGCCTTCACCGAACTAGGCATAAACCTCCAGGCCACCCCAGCCGCCACCGCCGATCCCACCGCCCGACCCGCCCCACCAGTACCCACTCCCACCCCGCCACCGGCTGCCCCAGCGCCCGCCCCACCCCCGGCAACCCCTCCGCCCGCGGCACCCACCTCGAGACCACCGGTCGGGACGACACCGGCGACCACTCCTCCCGGAGCGCCCGCATCCACATCACCAGCCGCGACCACGCCGGCAACCGCTCCCTCCGGAGCACCCACCCAACAGCCCGAGCCGTCCGCCACCACATCCACCCCCGCAGCGACGGCAACCCCGAATGCTCCCGAGGACGCGGCGACGGCCACCGCGGCCGAGCCGACGACGCCCGGCGCGGAGGCTACGGAAGCCCCCGTCGAGATCGACCTCGCCATGCTCCGGTCGATCGCCGACAAACTCGAGAGTCAATCCGACCTCTCGCCCGCCGAGGCAGACGCCTTCGAGGAGTTGGCCCTGCTCGCCGGATTGCGCTTCGAGGACGTCGACTAGTGCCGCGCCAAGACACGTCGGGGTTGTAACGATGGAGTGGCACGGTGGCCGGGACTGTCACGACGAACCAGTCGGCCCAGCCAGGCCCGTCGGAGCCGATTTCATGGGTAGACCCATGAAATCGGGGGATCCACACCCACATCCAGGGTCAGCAACCCCCAGTTTTATGGGTCTACCCATGAAATAGGGCAGCTCGGCACGGGGCCGGGTCACCACGGTGCACCTCGTGAGCTCCACCTCCTGACCACCACCTCCCACCCACCCATCACCGGACCGGTCAGCCCGACACAGTGACAACCCCAACCCTTCTTGCCGAAGCAATGGCCATCGTGCGTCGGCGATGAGTCGTCGCACGCTGGCGACTGCTTTTCTCTCCATACAGAACGGAGCAAGTCGTGGTCGATCCATTCTCGGTAGGCATCGGCGGCGCGGGAGCGATCGTCGCCGCCGCCGGCGCGATAGTCCAGGTCGTCAACTTCGCCGTCGGCACGAGTGGTTCCGTGGCGACAACGTTCAATTCCGCGGCCTCGACGCTCGACGACGACCATGTGAAACGACTCCAGGCCCGCTCCGGCGGACAACTGAAGATCGTGCACCTCCAGCGTCACCACCTGCCTTTCACGTTCTATCGCAAGTCGGTTCTGAAGGAGCACGTGGACCGAGCGACCATCTTCCCGCGGATAATCAGTCTGATTTCCTACGGCGACGACGAGGCCGGCGCCAGGAAGAGGCTTGACGAGATGGTGAGAAATCTCGAGCAATCAGAGGTTCGAGTGCAAATACCCTTGCAGCTGGAATGTGAAATCGTCGGATTCCAGTATCGACAGGATGGAAAATTCAAGAAAGAATTTCATGTCCGCTCGGCTGTGGTGAAGGCGTGGCATGACGACGGGTATCCGTACCTCAACTACTTTCAAGAGAGGGCCAGTCTCCAGTTCAGTGCGCACGGCAATCTCGTCGACGGCGTGAACGCGTCGTACGTGGTCTTCTCCTGGCACTTTCGAAGCGAGGGCCGGCGGTTCCGCGCGAGTGGCGGGGAGATGCAGGGTGATCTCAGGCTGAGCCTGGGGAGCGGCGGTCAAGCGATCCTCGATCCGATTTCGGTCAACAACATCAAGATTCTCGACGGCCTGGGCGGCTATCCGGAATCGCTCCCGATCGATTCGACGATCACCCTGAAGACCGCGAAGCCCGCCAAGGAGGCAGCGCCGAAAGATGCGGCGAAGGACACGGCCGCAAAGGACGGCGCGGCGAAGGACGATTCCGGGAAGGACGGGTCGATCCCGATCCGCGATACCGCGACCGGGATGACGTCCGACAAGGTGCGGCGTTATGCCGAAGAGGCGGCCGGCTACCGTGGAGTCGAAAACGATGCAGACGGTCGGCCCGTGCCCAAGGAGGAATGGGTCCTCAGTGAACTCGGTACCAAAGAGGCGGTTCGGCGGTACGTCAAGGATCGATATGGAGTGCCGATCTCTTACGCGCCGGCGCAACTTCGACTGGAGAACCTGCTCGAACGGTACGAGTCGTCGCAATGGATACTGTTTCTCGCGCACCACACCGGGGATCTGTACGGTCCGGAACGCTCACCGCTGCTGGCGAGGATCGAGGCCGGCGGTGTGTATCGAAGCGATGAAGAGGTAGCGGAACTTGTCCGCCGGGTGGATGGCGACCTCGAGCGAGAGTTCGCGTCATTCGTCGCCGACCGGATGAAGGCGACTGCCGGCACCGGGACAGATCGTGCGAAGAATGCTGAGCAGATACTCGACGACTATCGAGAGTTTCTGGCGGGTCTGATTGTCCAGCTTCCCGCGCCAGGGACCGATCGTGAGGTGGCCCGAAGGCTCACGGATGCGGTGGCGCCAAAGATCGTGCGCGCGTGCAGCTCGGGAATCGTGGAGATTGCGCGCGTGCTCGGCCTCGATCCGGAGCTCGAACGGGACCGCGTCGAGCGCCGGTTCGCCGACATCGACGCGTTGCCGGACTCCGATCGCCGAATTTCGGGCGCGGTGGAACAGCTGGCGTCATTTGCATCCGAGCAGGGCCTCAATCCTGCTGGGATTCCCCCGCTGATCGCCGGTCGTGTGGGTGGAGACGAAGGGGAGAAGGTGTCATGAGCCAACCAGATCCGTTCTCGCAGGCCCAGAACGTGATGAGTACGTTCGGGGTCCGCGCCCAGGCAGGAACGAGTGTGCTCTCGTTCGCGATGGGATCTGACGGGAGCGGGCAGCTCGCCCCTACCTTCGGTCCGGACGCGACGACGCTGACCGATGCACGCGTGGCGACCCTGAAGAAGTATCTCGGCGCTTCTCTGCGGGTCGACAGCAGGAAGCGGTACGGCTTCCCGTGCTTGTTGAGCGTCAAGTCGCTCTCCTCGGACGGGTTCAAGGCGCTCAAAGTCGTACTCGCGGGCATGAACTCCGCCGGTCGAGCAGGGAAAACCGCGTTCAATACCGGTCGGGCCATTGCCGGTCCAGATCGCGGCGCGGAGTACAACAAGGCGATCCAGAAGGAATGGGATCGCGTCGGGAAGGCGCTGACGCAGACCAGTTCGAGGTTCGCGATCCCGTTCTTGATCGAATGCGAGGTCATCGGCAGCAAGTTTCAGCGCCGCGGCGAGGAAGAATCCGAATGGGATGTTCGTGCGCGTGTCGTTCCCTATCAGGGGGAGGGTGCGGAATTCCGGAACGCCTTCTGTGAGGCCGCAACATTCTCTCTCAAGGGATCGGCGTACGCCCGCGGAGGTGGCTCTCTCTATTGCGAGTTCGAGTGGACCTTCTATATGAATGGAAAGCGTTTGCTCTCGATGGCCGACGAGTATCAGGGTGTGGTCCGGATCGACATCGTGAAGGGAGAGGTGCAGCCGCCGGTCATGAGCGGTACCAAAGGCCTGGTCAGTGTGGTCGGAAGTAGGCGCGAGGAGTCGTTGCCGATCGACCTCGCGGCCGGGAGTGCCCTGACCGGTGAGGCGACGAGGTTCGCAACGCAGTCTGCGGTCCCCGCTCCCGGCCGGCGAGGCGACGGAGCCGGGGGAAAGTGGAAGCCCGACAGCGTGAAGGTGCGAGAAGCGTTGCGGAACTACGTGGCCGACCGGTATTCGCTGCCACTCACCGATCCCCGGGGACAAGCGTGGCTGAACGAGGTCTATACGGCCCAAAGCCCGGCGCGGTGGCTGTTGTTCATCGCTCACCAGACGGGTCAGCTGTACGGGTCCGACGGCGAGGCCATCAATCTCAGAGACGGACTCGTGCAAGCGACTGTGTACCGCAGCGATGAGCAGGCGAGTGCCTTGGCCGAGAATCTCAAGAAGGTTCTTGATACCGCATTCCAGGCTTTCTTGGTGGAGCGTGCGAAGACTGGTCGCGGACTGCCGGATCAACGCCGCCCCGAGGCTGAGAAGCTGTTTCGGCGATACGATCTGCAACTCCGCCAGCTCGACAAGCAACTCGGTGCCGGTGTCGGCCGACTCGACGCTCGCGCGTTGGAGGCCCGGCAGGCCCTGCGGCAGCGGATCCGTGACACCGCCGAGTCGGCCCTCGCCGACGTCATCCGCGTTGAGCAGGGGCTCGCCGGGTCAGATCGGGCGCGTCGCGAAGCCAGGAACGCCCCTGGAGACAATTCTTTGGAGAAGTTCGCCAACTACGGAATCGCAAATCTAGGTGCCGGGTCGGGAATGAAGAACGAAAGGCCGTACAACGCCCGGTGGGCCTCCGGCGGCTGAGCCGGTCGGGCGTCAGTGGAGCTGGCGGCGGGAGGTTATGTTTAGTTTGGTGAAGATGTTTCTTAGGTGGTATTCGATTGTTTTGGGGGTTACGTAGAGGCGGGCGGCTATTTCTCGGTTGGTTAGGTTTTGGCGGACTAGGGCCACTACCTCCTGTTCCTTTGCGGTGAGGTTGGGACGTTGTGGTGGGTTGTCCGGGGTGGTTAGGGCGGCCAGGTCGGTGGCTGCTCGGCGGTGGTAGGGGGTGGCTTGTAGGGCGGTGAAGCAGCGGTCGGCGGTGGTCAGCCAGTGGGTGGCGCCGGAGAGGTCGCCGATGGTTTGGAGGCGGCGGCCGTGGGCGTGGAAGAGTTGGCCGTCGGCCAGGCGAGGGCGGAGCTCGATGAGGGTGCTGAGGCATTCTTCGGTCAGGTCCAGGGCCGACTGGAGGTTGCCTTCGAGTTCGGCTTGGTGGGCGGCCAGGCGTACGACGGTGCTCGTCATCACCGCGATTCCTTCGGTGCGCTCGTGCAGGGCCGCGAGTTGGGAGGCGGCTTCGGTGACCTGGCCGGTGTGCTGTAGTGCGTCGATCAGCAACGGGCCCCACCAGGTGCTCCACCATTCGTGCGGGCCTCTTGATCCGGAGCGGAGACCGGGGACGGCACTCAGGGCGGCGAGGATGCCGCGGTGGTCGTTGCGGGCTTGGTAGAGCAGCGCGGTGGCGATAGCGGCGTACTTGAGGTCCTGTGGACCACCGACCCTGCGCGCGGTGGCGTCGGCGGCGCGGACGTGGCGCTCGGCGGTCTTCCAGTCGCCTCGCGCCGACGGGACCAGAGAGGCGGCGAGGCGTCGAATGACTTCGTTCATGGCCGCCTGATCCTCGTCGGCCAGCATCGCGGCCCTGCGCATCGTCAGGATGCTCGAGTCCCATTCGCCGAGCTGATACTGAACGGCGGCCAGGTAGCAGTAAGGCTGGACACCGGACAGCATCTGTGCACCCGACTCCTGCCGGCGGACGACCTCCGAGAGATCCCCCCGGGCCTCCTCGGAATGCCCGATCAGCGCGTGCAGCGCCCCGCGGCAGCCCAGCGATTCGAGATCTTGGTTGGAAATGTCCGACGGGTGCGGTGACAGGGACCGGAGCTTTTCGAGGCCGGCCGGGAGGCCGTCCCGCCTGCTCGCGGCGACCGCCTGCAGACACACGACATAGTCCCGCAGAGTCTTGGGTACGCCGGTTGCCGCCAGCGCCACCTCCGCGAACTCGATCGCCTGGTCGATGTCACCACGCCAGACACTGATGCCGGTCAGGCCACTCGCGGCGGCGCCACGAACCCACGAGCGCGAAGTGGTCGCCGAGAAACTCGAGTAGGCCTGAGTGAGGTGCCGCTCAGCCTCCTTGCGCCGTCCTCTGACCAACAGCTCACACAGACCGAGCGCGAGGGACCGGAGCGGACTCGGCGCACAGCGGGTCGCGCGCTCGTACAGCTGCCGGCTGCGGCCACGGTCAGAGCTGAACAACAGGTGGACCATCGACGTCAGCAGAAGCTGCTCGCTATGCGGTCCCCAAGGGCTGACGTCCGCAGCCCAGCTCAGAAATGTCGCCGCCGTACCGTGGTCTCCCTGATCGGCCTCCGTCGCCGCGGCCTTCTCGAGCTGTCCGGCCAGTACGGCGTCCGTCGAGCTGACTGCTGCCACCCGGTGTTGCCAGGCCAGGAAGGTCTCAACCGTCGTCGCGGCGCGCCGGTGCAGTTCGCCGCGGCGGGCCGGCGACAGCGCGGAGTAGATCGCCTCCCGCTGCAGGTCGTGCGTGATGGCGACGGAACTGACGAGATCAGCGCGAAACCAGGTCGCCAGCCCGACATCGATCGCCGGCCGCAACGCCTGATGCGCGTCCTCGACCTGAGCGACCTCAGCGACCTGGGTCAGCGACGGTCGACCGCCGAGAACCGACAGTGCCTCTAGCAACGATCTGGAGTCGTCGGGAAGTCCTCGGAACGTACGGCGGGTTGCCGCCGCGACCGAGGGTGGGACGGCCAGTCGCCAGTCCATCGAACTGAGACGCTGCGACGAGACCTCGTTGAGCACTGTGCGGAGCAACAGCGGATGACCGCTGGTGTAGGAGTGGAAGCGTCGCGCGGCGCCGATCGGCAGGCGCCGGCCGACCAGAACCTGCGCCAGCTCGCTCACGTCCAGCAGATCCAGGCCGGTCAGGCGGAGATGGAGATCGGCGGGGATGCCATGGATCAGCCGCTCCAGCGCGGAGTCCGCCGAATCGGAGACAGAGCGCGCGCCCGAGAAGGACAAGGGTTCGGCGGCGGGGTCGGATCTGGTGACCAGGATCATCAGGAGTTGCTCGGACCACATCCTGCGGAGCAGGAATCGCAGCGCCTGCAATGAGCCGCTGTCGGCCCATTGGATGTCGTCGATCACCAGCGCCACCGGCGCGCGGCGCTGCAGCTCTCCGAAGAGCTCGAGCAACTGGCTTCCGACGGCCGCGGGGTTGGCCGCCGCGGGTGTCGCCGAGGCGAGCGAAAGCGTCCTGGCCCGGAGCTCCGGGGGTGCCTGGGCGAGGAGCTGGTCGATGACGCCCATCTCGAGGAGCGACTCGGCCGGGTCGCAGGTCGCGGACAGGATCGTGAAGTCGGTCAGCCGGCCGAGAAAGGAGCGGATCAGCCAGGACTTGCCGATCCCCGGCGGTCCCTGGATCACCGCCGTCTGATGTTCACCGGCGCGGACCTTGTCGGCCAGTTCGGCCAAGCGCACCAGCTCGACGCTGCGTCCGACGAAATCGTCGTCTGCGGGCCGGTGCACAGGGCCAGGGGGCATGGCGCCTCACTCCAGGACGTGGCGATGGGAAGGCATCGCCGAGCTCCCGTCCATGGTATGTCAATCGTTTCACTTACTGGAGTTTTGGTCTAGCCGACGAGGACCTGTCCGGTCGCGAGAACGGTCCCCGTCGGCGCCGGTGCTGGGTCGTTGCAGGTGAGCACCTTGTCACCGGCCTTGGCCAGCGGTTTGCCGTTCACCAGGACCAGGGGACCGATCGCGATCACCGGGCCGCGGTTCTCCGGCGGCTTCTGGAAGGTTCCGCCGGTGGGGACATGCGGCGGCAGGTTGAGCGCAACGCTGCCGTGGATCGCCGCGGGCTTTCCCTCGATGAGTACGTCGGTACTGCAGCCAGTCATGATGCGGCCCGAGAACGGGCAGGACCTCGGGGTCGGGACCGGTCCGCCCGCGCTGGGCACCATCACGATGTGGATGTCGGTGCCGATGACCTGATCACCCAGCTTGGCTGCGGGCTTGCCCATCGAGCGCTCCTTCCGTGATCCGCGCGGCCGGCCGTCGCTGGGTGCCGCTCGGACGGGGATTCGCCGTATTGCCTGGGGCCGCGACACCCAGGTCGATGGTGTCCGGCGGAGGAGCGACGTCGGCCTCGACGTCCGACGGCACCGGCGCGGTCACCACGAGGTCGAGACAGGCCCGCGCCGGCAGACCCAGGGCCGACCAGATCTCCGGCTGCACCGACCGCGAACCGGGCCGCCCGATCGACAGCGTCACCGGGCCGCGCGCCCGCGCCAGCGATCCCGTCAGCTGATCCTCCGCAATGAGCGGCGCATGGGCGACTGAACGCAGAATGTTGCCCAGGAGGCCGAACTCCAGCTCGACGCTCCCGGCCCAGGCAGTCACCAGGAAGCAGAAGTCGTAACGCCTTTCGGGTGCCGTGCGGCTGACGACGCGGCCGTCGGCATCGCGTTCTTCGGTCCAGAGTCCGGCCGACGCAGCGTCCTGGTTTTCCAGCACCTGGTAGAGGAACAG
Source organism: Kribbella sp. NPDC055071 (assembly GCF_053608045.1). Taxonomy (NCBI): domain Bacteria; kingdom Bacillati; phylum Actinomycetota; class Actinomycetes; order Propionibacteriales; family Kribbellaceae; genus Kribbella; species Kribbella sp. NPDC055071. Next base: position 69,284 of record NZ_JBSGUS010000007.1, on the reverse strand, counting down.
GCTGACCCGGTCTTTCCAGGTCTGATCCGGGGGCTCGAGCGAGACCGTCGTACCGCTGGGCAGCACCTCGCCGAGACGCGAGCCGATGGCGGTGCCCAGTTCGTCCAGCATGACCACCACTGTCCGGGTGCCCAGGGCAACCAAGCAGGAACCTGCGGACAGCAGTCCGGGCGCCTCGAACAGCCCGATGAGGCAACCGTCCGTGCACCGTCTCTTATGGCGCGGCGGTCCCGGTCCGCCGGAGAGTTACGGCAGGCCGATTCGTCGGAACAGCTGCTCAGCCAGGAGGTCCGGATGCCGTCGTACCTGTCGCCAGGTGTCTACGTAGAGGAAGTCTCCTCCGGCTCGAAACCGATCGAGGGCGTGGGCACTGCGGTCGCTGCGTTCGTCGGGTTCGCCGAAAAGGGACCCTTGAACGAAGCCGTCCTCGTCACGAACTGGACCCAGTTCGTCGAGACCTTCGGGCAGTTCGTCGACGGGGCGATGCTCGCGCACTCGGTGTACGGCTACTTCCTGAACGGTGGCGGTACGGCGTACGTCGTACGCGTCAGCGGGGGTTCGGGCCAGGTGCCCAACCAGCTCGAGGGCTCGGCCACCAGCCGTGCGGAACTGCCGAGCCGTGGAGATGGCAGGCCGCTGGTCGTTCGTGCGCTGGACAGCGCGCCGGCCGGCCAGCCGCTGACCGTCGAGGTGCACGACCCTTCCGAGCCGGGTGAGGACGTCTTCAAGCTGGTGGTCAAGGCGGGGTCGGAGGAAGAGGTCTTCGACAACGTGACCACCCGGCGCGGAGCGGCGAACGTCGTGAGCGCGCTGCGAAAGTCCAAGTGGGTCGCGGCGGAAGACGTCAAGGGCGCTGCTCTCGCCGTACCGCAGCCTGGAGTCTCGACGACGTTGGCAAAGGCCGAGCCGGAGCAACGTCCCGCGACCGTCGACGACTACGTCGGTGATGCCGAAGAGCGCAGCGGGTTCTCCGGATTCGAAGCTGTCGATGACATCACGATGTTGTGCGTCCCCGACCTGATGACAGCGTACCAGGAGGGGTCGATCGATCTGGACGGCGTCAAGGCGGTCCAGTTGGCGATGATCGCGCACTGCGAACTGATGTCCGACCGCGTGGCGATCCTGGATGCGCCGCCCGGGATGAGGCCGCAGCAGGTCAAGGACTGGCGGCAGAACGTCGCCGGCTTCGACTCGAAGTACGCCGCGCTGTACTGGCCCTGGGTCAAGGTCGCCGATCCGCGCAGCGGCAAGCCGATCGTCATCCCGCCCAGCGGTCACGTCGCCGGGGTCTGGGCGCGGAACGACGACACCCGCGGCGTGCACAAGGCGCCCGCCAACGAGGTCGTCCGTGGCGTGCTCGACCTGCAGTCGTCCCTGACCCGCGGCGAGCACGACCAGCTCAATCCGATCGGGGTCAACTGCCTGAGATTCTTCCCGGGCCAGGGCATCCGGATCTGGGGAGCACGCACGCTGTCCAGCGATCCGGAATGGCGCTACCTCAACGTTCGCAGGCTCTTCAACTACTTGGAGAAGTCGATCATCGGCGGCACCCAGTGGGTGGTCTTCGAGCCGAACGATCCGTTCCTGTGGTCGTCGGTCGAACGGACGATCGGTATGTTCCTGCGCCGGGTCTGGCGCACCGGGGCGTTGTTCGGCCAGACGCCCGAAGAGGCGTTCTACGTCAAGTGCGACGCCGAGAACAATCCACCCGAGAATCGGGATGCCGGCATTCTGACCGTCGATATCGGTGTCGCTCCGGTGAAGCCTGCCGAGTTCGTCGTGTTCCGGCTGGCGCAGTTCGGTGAGGGGACGGAGCTGCAGGAATGATCGGCTCGATCGCGATGCCGGCCACGGCGCAGCGGGTGCTGGATCCAGCGCCCGTCACGGCGGCGCGATTCGTCGTGATGTGCGAGGGCTGGGCGGCCGGCATCGGATTCTCCAAGCTGGCCGGTTTCACCTCCGAGGTGGAATTCCAGGAGTACTCGTACAACGCGCGGCTGGGCAATGTGCACACCAAGCAATTCGGTCGGACGAAGGCGCCCTCGATCGTGCTGGAGCGCGCGCTGGACCGCAATGGCTTCGCTCAGCTCTACGGCTGGCACGTATTGGCGAGGATGAACAACCCGCTGGCGAAGTTGCCGGCGTCCTTCGACATCTTGACCAAGGGCGGCGATCCGGTGATCGCCTGCATGCTCGAGAACGCCTGGTGCGCGAAGCTCGAACTCGACGCCGCCCAGGCAGGCGCCGGGGCGACGCTGATGATGCGCGCCACGATCATCTGCGACGGAATCACTCAGCTGTGACCTCGCTGCGACGAAAGGACGGACGAGATGGCGAGCAATGACCCGGGCGGCGGGATCATCAGTGCGGCGAGATTCGTGATCGACCTTCCCGGCACGATCGTCGGGCGGATGGATTTCTCCGAACTGAGCGGGATCAACTCCAAAGTAGGCTCGTCGGAGTACATGTTCAGCGCTGCCGACGGCACCCTCATGCACAAGAAGCTGTACGGCAAGACCGAGCCGCCGACCATCAGCCTGAAACGTGCCGTCGACAAAGCGGGAACCAACAAACTCCTGCTCTGGCACAACATGGCCCGCGACGGCAAAGAGGACGCCCGGTGCGACGGCTCACTCAGCGTCTTCCCGGCCGGGACCGGGAGCGCCAACCCGAACGACGCGACGGCGGTCTACTTCATTTTCGGTGCGTGGCTGACGGAGCTGACCATCGGCAGCATGAAGGCAGGTACGTCCGACGTCCCGATGATCGACTGCAAGATCACCTGCGAAAGCATCACGGGCAAGCAATGACGATGACCGGGATGATGGCTGCGGCCGGTACCGGGATGCGGACGGAGTACCCGTTCGTACTGCCCAGGGGGTTCGTCGACGAGCAGGGGACTGTGCACCGTGAGGGCGTGATGCGGCTCGCGACCGCGCGGGACGAGATCACTACCCAGACCGACGCCAGGGTCCGGCAGAATCCGGCGTACCTGACGGTCCTGTTGCTCGAGCGGACGCTGGTGCGGCTCGGGGCCTTGCCGACCGTGGACGCGCTGGTGGTCGAGTGCTTGTTCGCCTCCGATCTCGCCTTCCTGCAGGACCTCTACCGCCGGATCAACCAGAGCGGGCACACCGAGGTCGAGGTCACCTGCCCGGCGTGCAACCACGACTACGCGGTCGACATCGCCGGTGATCTGCCGGGGGAAGCCTGACGACGTACCCGGCCGAACGCCTCTGGGACGAGGTCGTGTACGTCGCCTACTACCTGCACTGGTCGCACGCCGAGATCCTCGACCTCGAGCACGCCACCCGGGCGAAGGTCATCGAAGGCATCGGCAGGATCCACACGCAACTCGACGACAGCGAACCGGTGAGAGCGCCGGAACAGATCTGGAGGTGACCGATGCGCTGGCCGTTCAGCCGCAGGTCCTCCCGCACGCCCGCCGACCCGCCCGCCGCCGAAGCTGCGGTCGAGGCGTCGGACAACCTCACGTCGTACGACGGTGAGTCGGACAGTGCCGTGTCGTACGGCGGTGGCCGGCGGAGGGCTCGGGTGTGGGCCAAGGGGCCTGTGTTGGCGCCGGTGGCGAGCTTGCGGCCGCCGCTTCTGAATCCGTTCCTGACGATGCCCGAGGTGGCTGGGACGCGTGAGCTGCTGGAACGGGCGGACGAGCCAGTCGTGCGCGTCCGCGGGACACTCGGGATTGAGTTGCTCAGGGGATCGCTTCCTCGTGACGGCGGGACGGATTGGTCGCGGCCGTCGCCGGACTTGCCGCTCAGGCGGCGGCGCGGAGTCGGAACTGAGCGTTTAGACACAGACGGCACTGGCAGGTCTGGCGGGGCAATGCCCGACAGCCTGCTGTTGGAGGTGAATCACGCCCTGGATCAGGACGGCGATGGCCGCCTGCCTGGTGTTGATGAGCCCACGGCGCTCGCCGAGGCCGACCTTCCTGTGGTCGCAGATTCGGGTGCGGAGGCCGGTTCGCCTGCGCCTGTTGAGGTTCTTGGGCTTCCTGATTCGCCGCGACGGCGCGTGCCGGTGGTTGAGCGTCGGCGGGAGGAGCGTCGGCTCACGGCGGTGACGGAGGATGCGGTTGGGAGTCCGCGAGAGCCTGCTGAGCCCTTCCGGAGCATCGGGCCGTTCGAGCGGATGCTCGCCGAGCTCGAGGAGAACGACGGTGCGGGGTTGGCCATGCTCACGGGGTTCTCGTCGGTGGCCTCGCCGCCGCCAGCCGCTCCGCCCGAGGCGCCGGTTCCGGTGGCGCGCTCGGTCCAACGCCCGAGTCTTGCGCAGAGCCGAAAGAGAGGGCTCAAGGCAACTACCGCAAGGTCTGCTGTTGACGATCAGCCGACGGAGCCGGACCAACCGGTTGCTGCGGTCGGCGATGCTGATGAGGGTGGGGCTCACGAGCAGGACGATCCGCCCGGCACGGAAGTCGAGCAGAATGGTCGGCTTCTGGGACGCCCGCCAGAGGCCGTCGCGACCGAGCAGTCGGACCAGTCGTCGTACGAGTCGACGAACGCCCCGACCAACCAGCTGCCGTACGAGATGTCATACGAGCCGCCTGAGCCACCGGCGGGTATCGACGACATTGCTGAAGTAGACCACGCGTTCGGGACGCCGGCGCTGACTCACCCCGTTGGTTCCCAGCACCGTGCCGTGCCGGGCCAATCCGGTGCGGCGTCGGAACGCCCGGAGCCGCAGCAAGCCGATCGGGTTTCGCAGCGCGGGGAGCCGTCGCCACCTGATCAGGTGTCGGAACGCGATCAGCCCGCGCGGGCTGATGAGGTGTCGCAACACGCCGGGGACCCGCGGCCTGGTGTGAGCAGTGAGCGCGATGACGCCTTGCGACCTGGTGTGAGCAGTGAGCGCGATGAGGCCTTGCGACCTGGTGTGACCTCTGGAGTCGATGGGACCTTCTCGGGGGATGGCGGCCTGCGGTTACCGGAGCCTCAGGTTCCTGGTCGCGGGGTCGTCGGCGGCTCGGGACCTGCACGTAGCGGGGTGGAACCGGCTGGTCCGCTTCGCCAGCGGAGGGTGGTATCGGTGCCTGAGGCAACTAGCCGGCGCGACGTGGTGCCTGGGCGAGTGGCTGCGTTGGTTGGGGATCGTTGGGGGGTTGAACTGGATGACGTGCCGGTGGTGCGGGGGCGGGCGGCTGGGGCTCGGGCTGCGGAGTTGTCGGCGCGGGCTTTTACGGTGGGTGGTGCTGTTCATCTTCCGGACGATGCGGGCGAGCTCAGCGACCCGGCCGTTCAAGCTCTGCTGGCTCACGAACTGACTCATGTCGCTCAGCAGCAGGCGTTCGGTGCTGATCTGCCTGCCGCGGAGTCTGAGGACGGCCGGCGGCTCGAAGAGGCGGCGACCAGCGCCGAACAGTGGTTCCGGTCGGGTGCGCCATTGGTGCATCGGCCGATCGCACGCCAGTACATCGCAACGACCGACACCGATCGGGTCCAAGCAGCACCGGTCAGTACGGCGATGTCCTGGTCGTTGCCCGAGGCCCCGATCGCGCAAGGTGAATCCGCGGCTGAGGCGTCGCCGATCGAGCAGGACGTGGACGGCGAGTTCGCATGGCCGAGCGAACTGGACTGGCCGGAGCCGACGGTGCGGCCCGATCCGAACGTGCACGAGCGGTTGGAGCTCCTGGAGGAATCGGTGCAGGAACTCCAGGACCGGCCGGCTGCCTCGCCGGACGACCTAGTGATCCAGCTGGACGATCCCGGGGTTCTCACCCGGCTGGCGGAGCGGCTCTACACCAACTTCCGGCATCGGTTGCGGGCCGAACTACTCATCGACCGCGAGCGCCGTGGCGCTCTCGCCGACCTGCGATAGGAGCCGAGACAGTTGATACCGTCACCCAAATCCGCCGGTAAGGGCCTGGAGCTCCTCACCGGGCAGGTCGGCATGTCCCACCGGTACGTGATCGACATCGACAAGTCCGCGTATCAGCTCGGCTCGTGGAGCAAGGCGGCCGGACTCGCTGTGAAGTGGGCGAAGTACAGCTACCGGCCCGGCGGGGCGACGCACGAAACGCTTGTGCCGGGCAACGTCAGCTACACCGACATCACGTTGTCCCGCGCGGCCGGTGCCGAGTCCGGCCGGGTGCAGGAATGGCTCGTGACCGTGACCCGCGCCCGCCGGCCGCTGAGCGGAGCGATCTACCTGGTGGACTTCCTCGGACTGCCGATCGTGACCTGGGAACTGAAGGAGTTCTTTCCGATCGGCTGGCGAATCTCGGAATTCGACTCGGGTGGTTCGAAGCCGGCTATCGAAACTCTCGAGCTCGCCCATTCCGGTTTCCTCAAGGCCGAATCCAGGTCCGGACTATGAGTATTCCTGGTCTGTCCACCGCGGGATCGGCGGTCCGGATCGGCGGCAGCGCTCTTGCCAAGGATGCGGAGGTCGGGGTCGCGTCGCCGTACGGAATGACGATGTGGTTCGACGTCACGGTCTCGAAGCTGGACGGCGGGACCAGATCGCTCGGTCTGTGGTCGGGGTGTGCGGGGCTGGATGTCCAACTGGCTCCGGAAGGCCCGCTCGACGAAGGCGGGAACTACACGCGCCCGCGGTATCTCCCGGGCAAGCTCACCTACGGCAAGATCACGCTGGACCGGGCAATGACCAAGACCGGGTCGACGGCCGTCAAGAACTGGTTGGAGGAGCAGAGCGCCGCCTGGGTCGAAGGGCAGGATGCGCAAGCCTCACAACCCTGGTCGACGACGGTGGTGATCCGGCTTCACAGCGGACTCGGCTATGGCGACAGAGTTATCCAGCAATGGACACTGCAGGACGCGACGGCCGTGGGCTGGACGGTCCCGCCCTTCTCGACCAGTGGCGGCGGAATCGCTATCGAGAAACTCACACTGGTCCACGGCGGTTTCCTCAAGCCGGGCAAGCTGGTCAGCCAGTTGCAGCTGGTCGAGAACGACCAGTTCAAACTCAGCTTCCTGTGCAACCCGGCCAAGATCGCTTTGAAGAAGCAGCGCCGAGTGGATACCGGGAAGGCGACGGTCGACGCCGGCGTGGAGGTGGTCGACCCCGACGCCATCGGCGTGACCCTCGGTGACCTGCGGCTCGAAGGGGTGCAGGCGGTCGCGGATGCACTGCCCATCCTCGACAGATGGCTGGAGCTCGAGAAACCCGCCGCCAAGCCGTCGGCCGTACCGACGCCGGCCGAGGGAACCCCTCCGAAGACCTGCTCGCTGTGCGATCAGGTCCTGCCGTCGCCGGCCGATCCCAACGCCGGCGGAGAACCGCACGTGCTGCGACCCGTCTGGGGTGGGGGCCGCGGTGGCTTGCCGGCCGAGTTGGTCCTGAAGAGCTTCGACCTCACCTACACCCGGTTCACCCCGGACGGCGTACCGAGCAGGGCCTCGGTCTCGCTCACGCTGCAGGAGCGCACCGGGAAAGGGAAGTCGGCGACACCGAAGCGGACGGGCGGAGCTCCGTCGGCCCGGGCCCGCGTCGGTGGGCGCCGGTCATCGAGTAACGGGGCATCGACATGACGATCGTGGCGGACTGGCGATCGGAGGGTAAGGCGGCGGTCCACGCCGGCGTGTACGTCGGACCCGCGCGACGCCCGCTCGCCGAGCGGCTGGCGGACTCGATCATCGCGGTCGTGGTGGACCAGAGCCACCGGCTGCCCGACATGTTCGAGCTCGTGTTCGACGACCGCGACGTCGCCGGCCAGTTGCTGACGGAGCTCGCGATCGGCACCGAGGTCGGGGTCGCGGCGGCCTCGCCGCTGCGCGCGGGCGATCCGAAGATGCTGATGACGGGAGAGGTCACGGCGATCGAGGCCGAGTACGGCGAGACAGCGTCGATCACGGTACGCGGCTATACCCAGGACCACCGGCTGCAGCGGATCCGTCGCAGTCGCACGTTCGTGAACATGTCCGATGCGGACATCGCCCGTAAGGTCGCCCGGGATGCGGGCCTGATGATCGGCCAGGTCACGCCCTGCCGGACCGTCTACGAACATGTCGGTCAGGTGAATCAGACCGACTGGGAGTTCCTGGCCGGTCGTGCGGCCGCGATCGGCTTCGACTTCGGCGTCTCGCATGGCAAGTTCTTCTTCGGCCACCGTGAGGTCGGTGCTCCGGTCCCGCTGCGACTGCTGTCCAATCTGGTCAGCTTCGCGCCGCGAGTCACGGTCGGCAACCTGGCCGGCGAGGCCGAGGTGCGGGTCTGGGACCCGATGGCTGCCAAGGTTGTCAGCGGCCGGGCGCCGGTGTCCTCGGGCGACGGCGGCTTCGCTGACCAGGTCACGCAGCTGGTTGCCAACGGCAATGGGCGTACGACGCCGACGGCCGGCTCGACGGTCTCAGGTGAGCACGGCCCCCGGCCCTCCGAGAACGCCACGGTGATCAGCGACGATCCGGGCGCCGTCACCGCCACGCTCGGGCCTGCAGCTCAGGCTCGCGCCGAAGGGCTGGCCGGGCGGTTGGCGGATACGTTCGCCGAAGCGGTCGGCGAAAGCATCGGCGATCCTTGGCTGTCCACCGGCCGTGAGATCGAGGTCTCCGGCGTTGCAGCGCCGTTCGCCGGTCGGTGGACTGTCACTCGGGCTCGCCATGAACTGCGCGACGGCCGGTACCGCACGAGGTTCGAGGTGGCCGGGGGTCAGGACCGTACCCTGCTGGGCCTGGCGACTGGCACCCGTACCTCCGGAGACCAGATCCCTGGGGTCGTCTGCGGCATCGTGACCAACAACTTCGATCCGTTGGCCAAGGGGCGGGTGAAGGTCAGCCTGCCCTGGCTGTCGCCCGACTACGAGACGGGCTGGGCGAGCGTCGTACAGGCTGGTGCGGGGGAGCGTAGCGGCGCGATGTTCCTGCCGGAGACCGGCGACGAGGTGATGGTCGGGTTCGAGTTCGGGGATCTGCAGCGACCGTACGTGCTGGGCGGAATCGTCAACAATCGCAGTACTTATGGCCTCGGATCGCCGCCGGTACGGGCCCAGGGCAACAGTGCGGCCGTGCAGTGGCGGGGGATGGTCGCGCCGTCTGGATCTCGCCTTGCCTTCCACGACGAAGTACTGGGCCAGAACCGGGTCGACCAGGCCGAGATCCTGCTCGGCAGCGGCGACGGGAACCTGACCCTGCGCATCGATCAGGTGGCCGGCGTCGTCGCGCTCAAGAGCGTTCCGGGCCAGCTGACCAAGCCTGGCGAGAAGGGTCGGCTGGTCATCGAGTGTGGTCCGGGCGGCGCGATCGACATCGTGGCCGGCGCCGGTGGCGCGGTCAGCATCGACGGTGGCGCGTCGTTGAACCTCAAGGCCCAGCGGGTCAACCTCGAAGGCGCTCAGGTCACCGTCAACGGCACCGGACCGGTCGAGGTCAAGGGCAAGCCGATCAAGCTGAATTGATCCGAGGAGATGTCATGACGATGCAGGCTGTGGCCGGGCTCCGGTTTCCGCTCGACTGTTCGACCACCGGGAGTTTCGGCCTCGCGCGCGGGACCGACAAGCTCGAGCAGTGCATCCGGCTCGTGCTGCTCACGTATCCGGGCGAGCGGGTGATGCGGCCGGAGTTCGGCAGCCGCTTGCGTGATTTCGTCTTCGAATCGGCGACGCCGGCGACCATGGTCCGGCTTGCGGACGAGGTGCACCAGGCGATCGACGCCTGCGAGCCACGCGTTCAGGTGTGCCGGGTCGACGTCGCTCCGGACGCGTCCGTCGATGGTCTGCTGCACATCACGATCAACTATCAACCGCGCGGAACCGATGAGATTCTGTCGGCCGTGGTCGACTTCGCCACCGATCGCGGTCCGGGCGCCGACGAGGCGGTGGCCTGATGGTGCTGCCCGCCCCCAACCTCGACGATCGGCGGTACGACGATCTCGTCGCCGACTCGCTCGAGGTTGTCCGCCGGTCCTGCCCCGAGTGGACCGACGTGAGCCCGGCCGATGCGGGGATGACGTTGATCGAGGCTTCGGCGTACCTGATCGACGGGCTTTTCCAGCGGCTCAACCAGGTACCGGACCGGCTGCATCTCAAGTTCCTCGACCTGATCGGGCTGCGCCTGGTGCCGCCGACGCCGGCCACAGTGCCGGTCACGTTCTGGCTCTCGGCTCCGGCGAAGTCGCCGCTGGTGGTTGCCCGCGGCACCGAAACCGGCACGGTCCGGACCGAGTCCGAGCCGTCGATCGTGTTCTCGTCGACCCGCGAACTGACGATCCCGCCGTGCTCGGTGATCGCCGTGATGACCCGGACCGAGGAGTCGCCCGACCCGGTCGAGCACGAGCTCGCGGCAGCACCCGCGGCGGCCTTCGCCGCGGCGCCGCGGCCGGGCGACGAATTCCTGATCGGCCTCGACGTCGCCGTACCTTCGGTAGCCGTCCGGCTCGAGTACGACGGACAGACAGAAGGGCTCGGCATCGACCCGGATCATCCGCCGCTGGTCTGGGAGGCGTGGACCGGTTCGGCCTGGAGTCCGTGCGAGGTCGACGAGGACGAGACCGGCGGCCTGAACCAGTCTGGTTCGCTGGTTCTCCATGTTCCTGGCGGACATCAGTCCAGCGTGGTCGGCGGACGGCCCGCGGGCTGGCTCCGCGCCCGGGTCGTTGCCCCCGACGACGATCAGGCCGCGTACACGGCCTCGCCGCTGGTACGACGGATGGACGCGGTCAGCGTGGGTGGGACAGTGGAGTCTGTTCACGCGGAGCTGGTCGTCGACGAGATCCTCGGCGAGTCTGACGGCGTACCCGGGCAGGTGTTCGCCGTCAGTTCGGCGCCGGTGCTCGCCGGGCTCGGCAGCCCGGTGATCGAGGTTAGCTCGGAGGACGGGTGGGTCGAGTGGACCGAGGTCGACGACTTCGCTGCGAGTGGTTCAGCCGATCGGCATTTCCGGCTGGACGCTGTACCTGGTGAGGTTTCGTTCGGGCCGGCGGTGCGGCTTGCGGATGGCAGGTTGCGGCAGCATGGCGGCGTACCGGCGAAGGGCGAGACTGTCCGGGTCCGTGGGTATGCCACCGGCGGAGGGCTGCGCGGGAACGTTCCGCGGGCGGCGATTGCCAGTCTGAAGTCCTCGATTCCGTTCGTGTCGGCCGTTGAGAATCGCGTCGCGGCACAGGGCGGAACGGATGGGGAGAGCCTGGCCGAGGCGCGGGATCGGGCACCTATTTTGCTTCGCACTCGCGGGCGGGCTGTGACTGCCGAGGACTACGAGGCGCTGGCGCGTGAGGCAGTTCCCGAGGCGGCGCGGATTCGCTGTATTACCGCGGGCGGGGACGCGATCGCAGCGGGGACGGTGAAGGTCTTGGTGGTGCCTGCGGTGGCGCAGCAAAGTGGTGCGATCACCTTTGCCGACCTCGTGCCCCCGCAGGCGTTGCTGGAGAAGTTGACCGAGCGGTTGGAGCAGGTGCGGCTGATCGGGACGCGGGTGTCCGTCGAGCCGCCGCGGTATCGAGGTGTCACGGTCGTTGCGCGGCTCGTCGCCAGGCCACGCGTCGACCGCGATCGGGTCCGGGGCGACGCGTTGGAGGTGCTGTACCGGTTCCTCAATCCCTTGCCTGGTGGGGGACCCGACGGGTCGGGCTGGGAGTTCGGACGGTCGGTTCGCTCCGGTGACGTCTATACGGCGTTGCAGGCGGTCCGCGGGGTTCAGGCCGTCGAGGACATCCGGTTGTTCAGCGCGAATCCGGTGACCGGTGAACGCGGCGCGGAGCAGAACCGGATCGATCTCGAACGCAACAGCCTGGTCTATTCGTTCGATCATCTGGTCAAGGTGGAGGACCACTGATGCTGATCTGTGGTGAATGCGGGCATCGCAACGCCGAACGGGACACGTTCTGTGGCTCCTGCGGCCAGTTCCTGGAATGGAACGCCCAACGGGTCGTCCAGGAGACTCCGGTGGCGCCGGTCGAGGCCCTGGAGCCGCTGCCGCCGAAAGCCGGCCTGCTCACCCGCATCTCCCGAGCCGCCAACGAACTCGTCGGCGGCCCCCCAATCCTGGAAGCGCCCGCAGCCGTCCGCGGCGATCAGCCCCCACGTGACGGCACACCACCACCTCCACCACCCCCGCCGGGCGGCGCACCGCCCCCGCCCCCACCACCTCCGCCGCCGCCCGGAGGCCCACCACCGCCACCACCTCCGCCTGCTCCCGCGGTGATGCCTGCCGTGGATTCGGACAAGGACTCGGTGGCGGCCAGGTTGGTTGCGCCGATCGTCGAGGACCAACCGAAGGATGAGCCAGAGGAGGTCGTACCGCAGGCGGTGAAGGCGCGGCCGGCGCCCGTACGACGGGCTGCGCCGGCCAGCCGGCCGCGTCCCGGCGAACTGATCTGTGGCAACTGTGGCGAGGGCAACGATCCGGCCCGCAAGTTCTGCCGGCGCTGCGGGGACTCGCTGGCCGAGGCCGAGGTCGTCAAGATCCGTTGGTGGCGGCGGATCCGGCTGCGCCGCAAGCCGCGCGTTCTCGCCGCGGGCACCCGGCCGGCGCGCCCGGGCGACAGCAAGAAGCGGCACGCGTTCCAGTCGACGATGCGCAGGGTCCGGGCCGCGATCGGGATGGCGATCCTGGTGTTCGGTCTGCTGGCCGGCTTCTATCCGCCGCTCCGCACGGTGGTCACCCAGCAGTTCGACAACGTCAAGCAGAAGGTCCGCGGCGCCGCGGACACAACCTTGGTCCCGATCCGGCCGGTCTCCGTCCTAGGCACCAAAGGCCCCGCCGATCACCCGCCCAAGGCCGCGTTCGACACGTTCAAGAACACGTCCTGGATCGCGGCCTGGAACGAGAAGAAGCCTCCGGACCTGACCGTCCAGCTGGATCATCCGGTGGCGCTGCGCAAGACCGTCGTCTCCACCGGCGATACGAAGAACTTCGCCGGCTATATCCGGCCTGCCGTCCTCGAGTTCACCTACAACAACGAGAAGTCGGACCTGATTCAGCTCACCGACACCCCTGGCCCGCAGGAGTTCGCGCTGCGCAACGCGGTCGGAGTCAGCAAGATCACGGTGAAGGTCGTCACCGTCTATCCGGCCCAGGATGCCAAAAGTCTCGCGCTGACGGAGATCGAACTGTTCGGCATCGGCTGACCCCGGAGGAGAACGACCATGCGCGGAACCACCCCAGAGCTCGGTACGCCGTACCCGTTGGGACCGTTGCTGCCCGCGGTGTTGCAGGAGGATCCGCTGCTGATGCGGTTCACCGAGGCGATCGACGCAGTACTCGCTCCCGTCATCAGCACGCTGGACTGTCTCGAGGCGTACGTCGATCCGGCCTTGGCGCCCCCGGACTACCTCGGCTGGCTGGCCGGTTGGGTCGGCATCGAACTCGACGAGACCTGGCCGGTCGATCAGCAACGTGCAGAGATCGCGAGTGCGGTCGAGCTGCATCGCGGCCGTGGCACGGTGGACGGGCTTCGCCGGCAGCTCGAGCTGGTGACCGGCGGTGAGGTCGAGGTGGTCGACACCGGCGGGACGTCGTGGTCCGTCGAGCCGGTCGATGAATCTGATGCGCACTTCGTACCGAAGGTGACCGTGGTAGTCCGGGGGAGCCGAGTCAGCATGTCCGCGGTGGAAGCCGCTGTCGACGCAGCGAAGCCGGCTCACGTCGTCCACGACGTACGGATCGACTAACCGCTCATCGGCGCGAGGTGAACCCCGGCGGTTGGTAGCTCCCCGGTACTACCAGGACCGGCGCCTGGGCCTGGACCAACGTGCCGGTGACGGAGGCGATCACCGGCCAGGTACCGGCACTGGTCTGCGGGAAGATCACCAGAGCTGCAGTGACCTTGCCGTCCGCCGTGGTGACAGTCTTCAGCAGCAGCTTGCTTCCTGGGGTGGTCAGCGTGATCGTGACCGCCTTTGAGGGCGGGAAGTTCTGGCCGGTTACCGTAGCCACCCGGTTCATCCGGACGACCCCAGGATTCACCTGCACGACAGGCAACGCGGCCTGACTCCGCAAGACGATCAGCCTGCTGTAGTTGGGATCCGCGGTCGTGATCGTCAGTACGCCGTTGCGTACCCCGCCGTTCTGCGGGGTCGAACTGACCTCGATCGAACAGGACGCGCCGGGCGCGAGAGTCACGCCGGTACAGGTGTTCTTGCCGACCGCGAAGTCGCCGACCGTGAACCGCGGCCCGGTCAGGATGCCGACGGCAGTGATCGTGATCGGCACCCCGGCCGTGTTGCGAACCTGCACGACCTGCGGCCCGATCCGCACCAGCGCCGGTTGGCTACCACCGAAGTCGACCGGGTCAGGCGTGACCACCAACTGCCCGGCAGCGGCCGCCGGCGGTCCCGATGGTGGTGGCAACGGTTCGCCGCCGGGCGGCGGTTCGGTGCCGTCAGCAACCAAGTTCACATCGTCGCTAGTGCCGTCGGGCTGGCTCACGTGCAGGACGGCCTGGAGCGGACCCGTAGCAGTCGGCTCGACCAGCACGCCGACGCTGCAGGTCTCGGTCGGGTTGAGCGTCGCCCCCGTGCAGTTCTCCGCACCGGTCAAGATGAACCTCGCCGCATCCGGCCCGGACAGACTCACGCCACTCACGACCAGCGGCCCGTAACCGCTGTGGTGTACGACGACCGTCCGCGACAGCGACCCGCCTACCACGACCGAACCGAAGTCAGTGGTCGTGGCCTCGATCCGAGGATGCAGGATGCGGACGAACACGGCGCCACCGCAGCATGAGTCCGGCAGCAGGTCGTTGCCCGCCGACGTGAAGGCAACAACCGATCCGTTGGCGGCCAACCGAGGCGAACCACTCGGGCCGGACGCAGGACAGGTCGTACCGGGCGCTGTGTCGCAATTCAGCTCAGCGGCGGGCGACGCGAGTTCGCCCCGAAGTCGTGGCAGACCGGACGTCTCCCGTGTCGCGTCGAGCGTGATGTCGCGCAGGATGATCGCCTCGCGGTCGGTGCCCTGGGCATCGTTGTGCAGCTTGTCCGCCGAACTCTGGAAGGCCAGGTAGCGGCCGTCGGCCGACAGCGCCGGAGTACGGCCCTCTTGTGGCTGACCGTCGGTATCGCGCGAGGCGATCGACGCCGAGATCCGTACGCCGCCCGCTGGGCCAAGCCGGCCCGTGCCCGCCGGGTCACGGTTCACGAGCACGGTCACCACCGGCCCGCCAATGCCGGTCTGATGCTCGTAGGCGACCAGCTTGCCCGTGCCCGAGATGGACGGGCGGCCGGCTTGCCCGGAGTACTGACCTGTAGGCAGCACGTCGATCCGAGAGGTCTGTCCGGTCCCCAGCTCGAACACCTGAATCGTCGCAGTGCCGGGCAGACAACCCGCCGAGCAGTCTCCGGTAGCGAAGACCACCTGTTGCCCGTTCGCCGAGACCTGCGGCGAGGCATGCGCTACGCCTTCCAGAGCAGGCCGCAGGAACGTTTCAGGTAGCGGAGCCTTGGGCTGTCCCGCCGCATCCTTGAGCACATGGGCGACAACCACGTCGGGTTGCGAGGCGCCGGGAGGTTGTTCGAGCCAGGCGATCACACCGCCGTCCGCGGATAAACTCGGGGCGGTCCCGGTCGTCGGTCCCGCATCGCCCGGGGGTAAGCCGACGTACAGATAGCGGTAGTCCATCGCGCCGTCCGGCCGCTGTTCGTCGAAGATTCCGTCGCCGTCGGGATCGCGATCGCAGAGCACGACGCGGCGGCCGAAATCGAAGTAGCCGTCCTGCAGATTCGTTGCCAGGCTGTCGAAAGCGACATAGCGGCCGTCCGCCGACATCGTCGGCCGCAGGCTGTCGGCGTTGCCGCCTTCCTCCATCGACGCTGCCACCTGGTACGGCGCGGAACTCCCGCGCGAAGCGGCGAAAGCCAGCGGCAGGCCGCGGCTGATCAATACGGTCCGCCCCGGCGCCCGCCGATCCCGGACATAGATGTTGTCCGGCGGATCGTCACTCGCCCGCACCACCGGATCCAATGCGTCGCGGGACTCGAAGGCGATCTGCTGCCCGTCCGCCGAGATCGCCGGTGAGCTCGCCGTACCGACCGGGTCGGTGCCTTCCGCGCCGACGGATACGACCTCGGTGCTGCCGGGCGAGACGGCTCCGGCGCGTGGCACCGTCGTACTCAGCCCGCTGACGCCGGCCAGCACGGCAATGGTCAGGACCAGTGCCCCGGGTAGGCGACGCTTTCGTCGGTTCACGATCCCCCCTCCGGCTGCTCATCGAGCGTAGGGGTCCGACTCCGTCGGGGGCTGCCCGATCGCGGTATCCAACGGCCTCTCCGGGGTGCCCGATGAGGCAAGAATCCTGACTCGTCGGGTTAACCTGCTGACGCTGCCTGGCCGCCGGGTCAACGAGCCAGTCTGAGGGGCATGGCAGCCACGATGACCTTGTCGACGGATTCGGTCGAAGTCGAGCCGGGGGAGACCGGCGGGTGTGAGGTCACCGTGACCAACACCGGCAGTCTGGTCGACCAGTTCTCGATCGACCTCGTGGGCGGCCTGCGTGAATGGGTGACGATCGAGCCGTCCACGCTCAACCTGATGCCGGCCACCAGCGGGTCGGTGACGGTGACCTTTGCCCCGCCCCGGTCGCCCGACCTGACCGCGGGGCGGCATGCGTTCGGCGTACGGGCCGAATCCCGCGAGGACCCCGGCACCTCAGTGGTGGAGGAGGGTGCCGTCGAGGTTGCGCCGTACCAGCAGATCGTCGCCGAGCTCGTTCCGGCCAAACGCCGGGCACGGCGGCACGCGAAGTTCAAGCTGGCCGTCGACAACCTCGGCAACAACGACGCCGAGGTCGGGATCGTCCTTCGCGATCCCGACGACGAACTTCGGCTCGAGACCAGCCAGGCATCGATCGCCACGAAGCCCGGTACGGCGACGATCGTGAAGCTGCGGGTGTCACCCCATCGCCGGTTCTGGCGCGGGGAACCGAAGCTGCTCCCGTTCGAGGTGGTCGCGAGCCCGCCCGTGGACGAGCCGATCCGGAGTAGCGGGGTCGTCCAGCAGGAGCAGCTGATGCCGAAGTGGCTGCTGCCCGCGATGGCGGCTGCCGCCGTCCTGGTCGTCGCGGCGGTCGCCGCCTGGTTCGCGCTGCTGAAGCCTGCTGTGGCGTCGGTGGCGACCGAGGAGACTCAGCAACAAGTTGCCAAGGCCGAGAGCGCCGCGTCCAAGGCCAGTGGTGCTGCCTCCCAGGCGACCGAGGCCGCGACCGTCGCACAACAGGCCGCGGGGATCGATTCCTCGCCGACGCCGGGCGTCTCGAACTCGACACCGAGCCCGACGTCGGCAGCGACCGGTACTCCGTCGGTCAAGAAGCCGGCCGCTACCCCGACCGGACCGGTTCCGTTGAGCTTCCGGGTAGCGACTGATGCCAAGGTGGTGACGGACGGCACGTTCCAGGCGTTCACCTACCAGGCGCCGCCGAAGAAGAAGATCCAGATCGCCGACCTCGTCCTGCAGAATCCCCGTGGTGACAGCGGGATCCTGCGGATCTCGATCGGGAAGAACATCCAGCTGGAGACCGGGCTGGCCAACTTCCGCGACCTGGACTATCACTACCTCGAGCCGCTGTTCGCGGCGGAAGGGCAGCCGGTCGTGGTGTCGGTGAACTGCACCGCACCGGGCGCCGGGTCGGACCGATGCACACCGTCGGTCTCCTTCTCCGGACAGCTGTCCTGACCTGGCTCAGATCAGGCCTTCCTTCAGCGCGTAGGCGACCGCGTGCGACCGGTTGCGGAGCTGGAATCGGGTGGTCACGCCATGGAGAACGTTCTTGACGGTGCGCGGCGAGTAGCTCAGGCGGATGGCGATCTCGTCGGTGTCGTAGCCCTCGGCCACCAACTTGAGGATCGCGGTCTCCCGGGGTGACAGGCCGGCCAACCGCAGTCCGCGTGGGGTCAGTACGTCGTTCTGCATGTGCGAGACCTGCCGGAACAGGCGGGTCAGCAGGTCGGACGGAAGCTCCGCCTCGCCGGCGGCGGCTCGCCCGACCAAGTCCGTCAGTTTGGCCGGCGTCACCTCGGCCCGGCGGATCAGCGCGCAGACACCGGCCTCGATTACCGAGATCAGGTCGGCGTCGTTCAGCGTCGCCACGACCAGGATGAGTTTCTCCACCCCTCGGCGCCGCAGCTCGGCGAGCGAGCCGAGCGTCGCCGGATCGGGCGATTCTGCCGCCACGACCGCGACGACGCTCTCGTCCAGCCGGTCGTCCTCGACGATCCGGACCTCCGGCTGGAACCTGAGCTGGCTCTCCACCCCCGATCGCGAGATCGAATCGGCGGAATACACATAGACCGGAATACGCTGCCCCATCGTTCCTCCCCAGCAAGCTGATGTGGTCATGACCACGATCAGTGACCGGTGCGTCACGCACCCCAGGGATACTCCCTAGGGCATGCCCCAGTGCCCGAACAGACGGACCGTCGGGGCACTGGGCTGAGCCGGAGAGTCGACCTGGCATCGTGATACCTACAGCGTGTAGGGGTCTCAGTTGTTGCTCAGGTTGGGGTGGGTAGGGTCTCGCTGAGGATTTCGGGCTGAGCTAGGAGAGCAGTTGACGCACGGGATTACGACCTGGGACTCGGTCGTTCTTGGGGTTGTCGAAGGGCTGACCGAGTTTTTGCCGGTCTCCAGTACCGGGCATCTGACGATCGTGTCGAAGTTGCTCGGGTTGGCCATCGATGATCCGGCGATCACGGCGTTCACCGCGGTGATCCAGGTCGGGGCGATCGCCGCGGTGGTTCTGTACTTCTGGAAAGACATCCGGCGGATCGTCGTCGCCTGGGTCAGTGGGCTCGCGAACCGCGAGCATCGCGACGAATTCGACTACCGGATGGGCTGGTACGTGATCGTCGGCTCGCTACCGATCGGGGTGGTCGGGTTCGTTGCCAAGGGCCTGATCTCCGGTCCGCTGCGGAGCCTGTGGTGGGTGGCCGGAGCGCTGATCGTCTGGTCGTTCGTGATGGTCGCGGCCGAGCAGTTCAGCCGCAAGACGCGCGCGCTGACCGAGACCACGATGCGGGATGCGGTCGTGATGGGCCTGGTGCAGTGCATCGCGTTGATCCCCGGAGTCTCGCGTTCCGGCGCGACGATCTCGGCCGGCCTGTTCCGCGGCCTCGATCGCGTCGCGGCGACGCGGATCGCCTTCCTGCTCGGGATTCCGGCGCTGGTCGGCGCCGGGCTTTACGAGCTCAAGGACGCGCTCAACGGCACTGTCGGCGCGGCGGCGTTGATCATCGGCACGGTCATCAGCTTCGTGGTGGCGTTCGCCTCGGTGGCCTGGCTGCTGCGCTTCGTCGCCAAGCACTCGATCGAGGTCTTCGCCCTCTACCGCATCCTCCTCGGTACGGTCCTGCTCGTCCTCCTCGCAGCGGGCACCATCAGCGCGACCTGAACAGGTCAGGCGAGGCCGATGTCGTACGCGAAGATGACCGCCTGAACCCGGTCGCGGGCGCCGATCTTGGCGAGAACCCGGCCGACATGGGTCTTCACGGTGGACTCGGACAGGTGCAGCCGGTCCGCGATCTCCGGGTTGGTCCACCCGCGGGTGATCGCGACCAGGATCTCGCGTTCCCGCTCGGTGAGCGTCTGGACCAAGGTGTT
Source organism: Kribbella sp. NPDC055071 (assembly GCF_053608045.1). Taxonomy (NCBI): domain Bacteria; kingdom Bacillati; phylum Actinomycetota; class Actinomycetes; order Propionibacteriales; family Kribbellaceae; genus Kribbella; species Kribbella sp. NPDC055071. The sequence goes on along the minus strand of NZ_JBSGUS010000007.1, from coordinate 49,779 downwards.
GTCGTCGGCCCGCGACAGGCGAGGGAGTTGCTGCGCGTACGCGTCGAGCAGCCTCCGCGTGAGGGTCGGCGCGATAATCGCATCGCCCGAGGCAACCGCGCGGATCCCGCCGAGCAGTTCCTCCGGCCGGGCATCCTTCAGCAGGAACCCGCTCGCGCCCGCCCGAAGCGCCGCGTGGGCGTACTCGTCCAGATCGAACGTCGTCAGCACCAGGACCCGCGAACGATTGCCACTAGCAACGATCCGGCGAGTGGCTTCGATCCCGTCCATCCCGGGCATCCGGATGTCCATCAGGACGACATCGGGATGGAGCTCGGCGGTTCGACGCACGGCCTCGGATCCGGAGCCGGCCTCACCCGCGACCTGCGTCTCCGGTACGGATTCCAGCAGGATCCGCAGCCCCAGTCGCTGCAGCGGTTGATCATCCACGATCAGGACCGTGGTCATGGCGTCCTCTCCTCGGCCGGCGCAAGTCCGAGCTCGGTTCGTACTGTCCAGCCGCCGCCCGGGGTTCGCCCGCACTGTACGGTTCCGCCGTACAGTGCGGCGCGTTCGCGCATGCCGATCAACCCCTGTCCGTCGCCCGAGCCCGCGGCCGGCTGGAAGCCCACCGACGGACCGGTGTCGTCGACCTGGATCCGCAGCCGTTCATGCGCGACCTCGAGCGAGACCCGGGCCTCGGTGTCGGGTCCGGCGTACTTCAGCGCGTTGGTCAAGGCCTCCTGAACGATCCGGTACGCCGCCAACTGCAGACCCCGATCCGCGGGGATCTCGCCCATGGTGCGATAGCTCACCCGAGGCCCGGCCGCGCGGATCCGCTCGCACAAGGCGTCGACGTCGGCGATCCCGGGCTGGGGTGCGAGGTCCGCGACGGCGGCGTCGTCGCGAAGGGCGCCGAGCGTACGGCGGAGGTCGTTGAGTGCCTCGCGTCCGGTCTCGCCGATCAGCGTCAGCGCTTCGGCCGAGCGGTCGGGATTCACCCGCACCGCGTACGCCCCGCCGTCGGCGAGCCGGATGATCACCGAGAGGTTGTGTCCGAGGATGTCGTGCATCTCGCGCGCGACCCGGGCTCGCTCGCCCGCGATCGCGAGCAGGCTGCGCTGGTCGCGCTCGATCTCGAGCTGGGTCGCGCGGTCGCGCAGGGCGGCCAGTTGGGAGCGGCGGATCCGGACGACCAGGCCGAGGGCCACGGCGGCCGTTGTGGCGCAGACGAGGAAGAAGGCGATCTCCGCCACCGACGCGAAGGCCGCGATCCGGCCGACGGCCAGGGCGAGAGCCGCGACCGTGATCGTGCAGGCCCACAGCAATCGGCGCAGGGAGCTGTGCAGGGTGAGGCTGTACAGCGCAATCAGGAGGGCGACGTCCGCGCGGAGAAAGACCAGCATCGACCACTGCACGATGAAGACGGCGGCGGTGATGGCGAAGGCTGTGAAGGGAGCGCGCCGACGCAGGAAGAGCGGGAGGATCAGTCCGGCTTGCAGGGCGATCGTCGTACCGAGCGAAATCTGGGTGAACACGCCGGCGAGTTCACGCGGCCCGTCGTCGTGCAGCAGATCCGGCAGACAGAACACCAGGAACGCCCCGACCACCACCAAGGTGTCGAGGACCCAGGGTCGTGCGTGGTCAGCCTGGCGCAGCCGTCGGCCGATCCTGCCGAGTCGGACCACCCAGGGGTGCTGCCACAACGGATCGGAATTGGGGATGTCCCGCGGGTCGACCGACCCCGATCCGTTGTCGCCAGTCACAGTGCCCACCTCTCCATTGTGACCGTCGCTCAACCCGAGGCTCAGGCGTCGCTCCGGGCAAGCCGCCACGCTGCGCCTGCCAGCGCGAGCGCCGTCCAGGCCGCGAACACCACGAAGCCTGCGATCGGTGACAGGGTGTGCGCGGCTTGGTGGAGCGAGTACATGGACTCGCCCGCCACGCTGGGCAGGTAGGGCTGAATGACGTTGTGCCAGGAACTCGGCAGCAGCGAGATCAGGCCGGGGACCAGCATCAATGCGGCGACCAAGGCCGAGATCGCACCGGCGACGGAGCGCAGCAGAGCTCCCAGAGCGACGCCAATCACTCCGACCATACCGAGGTAGACGGTCGCGCCGAAGAGGCTTCTGACCACGCCGCCGCTGGAAATCGTCAGAGCAGCAGGGGTGTTGCTCAGGATCCCGCTGTCGACGAAGAAGGTGACGAACGCACCGATCACCGCGATGACCAAGGCAACAACGCCGTACGAGAAAGCCTTGGACCAGAGCACGGGGAGACGCCGGGGTACGGCGGCGAGGGTGGATCGGATCAATCCGGTCGAGTACTCACCGGCGGTGACGAGTACGCCGAGTACGCCGATCGCCAATTGTGCGAGCGACACTCCGAACAACGACAAGCTGAGTGCTGTCGCGTCGGCGAAGTCCGGGTCGAGTTGCCGGCCGGAGGTGACGCTGGAGCGGTACCGGACCGCCGCGATGATGCCGAAGGCAACCAAGAACAGCAGGCCGAGACCCAGCGTGATCCAGGTGGACCGCAACGACCACAGCTTGGCCGTCTCCGAGCGGAGCACGCGACTCCCGGTGACCCGGTAGTCCGGCTTCGGCGCCGCTGTGGATTCGCCGTCCGAACGGCGGGGTGAGGTGATGACGCTCATGCCGCACGCTCCGCAAGTTCGGTGGTGCCGTGGTAGACGACGGTGTCCCGGGTCAGGTCCATGAAGGCGGCTTCCAGCGAGACCGTCTTGGTGGTGAGCTCGTACAGCGTGATGCCGTGCTCAGCCGCGGTGATGCCGATGGAGCGTGCCGGGAGACCGGTGACGTCGAGTTCCTCGGAACCGGCGCGTCCGAGGATCTCGACGCCCGGCCCGGCCAGGGCATCACGCAACCGCGCTGGGTCGTCGGTTGCAACCCGTACGGAGTCACCGCCGGCCTGCAGGACCAGCTCGTCGACGGTGGTGTCGGCGAGCAGCCGACCGCGGCCGACGATGATCAGCCGGTCGGCCACCAGGGCCATCTCGCTCATCAGGTGCGACGAGACGAACACGGTCCGTCCTTCCGCGGCGAGCCCGATCAGCAGATTGCGGATCCACAGGACGCCCTCGGGGTCCAGGCCGTTCACGGGTTCGTCGAGCATGATCGTGGCCGGATCGCCGAGGAGTGCGGCGGCGATGCCGAGGCGCTGACCCATGCCGAGCGAGAACTGGCCGGCCCGCCGCTTCGCGACCGACTGCAGCCCGGTCAGCTCGATGACCTCGTCGACCCGTTTGCGCGGGATGCCGTGCGTGTACGCCAATCCCAGCAGGTGATTGAACGCCGACCGGCCGGGATGGGCGGACTTCGCCTCCAGCAAAGCGCCGACCTCCTGGAGCGGGGCCGCGTGCTCCCGGTAGGGCTTCCCGTTCACGGTGACCGATCCGCTGGTCGGCGCGTCCAGGCCGATGATCATTCGCATGGTCGTCGACTTGCCGGCGCCGTTCGGGCCCAGGAAGCCCGTGACGGCGCCGGGCTGGACGGTGAACTCCAGCCCGTCGACCGCTGTCGTCTCGCCGTACCGCTTGGTGAGTTGTCGTGCCTCGATCATCTGCGTCGTCCCTCGAATCCTTGCCCGGTCCTTCCGGGCCCTCGACGACCAACCTAGGAATCGAATCACGCCAGAACGTGGTACCGCGGCCCGATCTTCGCGCGACCTGTCGTACCGCGGTACTACGTCCTGTGCGGTCAGTTCGAAGTGGTCAACCCAGCGTGGTCAGCAGGGCCTGGATCGCCTGCTTCTCGGCCGCCGGGTCCTTGGTGTCGCGGACCGAGGTGAAGAGGGCGTCGTTCTGGCTGTCGATGTAGTCCCAGGCCTTGCCGTCGAGCGGTTGGAGCTTGCCCTGGTCGTCGTCCCAGGCCTTCTCGTACGCGTCGACCTTGCCGCTGAGCGCACCCTGGTCACCCTTGGCGAGATCGGCGTTCATGCCGGTGACCAGCGTGCGGAACTGGGCCACATCGGAGGTCGGGAAGTGCGCTGTCGCCTCGGCGGAGGTCAGGTGCTCGTTCGCCGCGGCCGTGTTCGGACCTTCCTTCTCGGCGGCCGCGTTTGCGTGCGGCTGCGCGGAGGCCCAGTTCAGGAGGATGCCGGCGGCAACGGCCGCTGCCAGCATGACGCCGGCGAGTGCCCACTCGCGGCGCGGCTGGTGGTACTTCGCCGTACGTTCGCTGTGCTGGTGACCCTCGATCACATCGGTCTTGGTCAGGGTCAGGTAGACGACCGTGGCCAGAATCGCGCTCAGGAAGATGAGACTGGTGACGAGCGTCCCCAAGCCGAGACCCTGGTCGGGGACCTTGGGGGAGGCCAGCCAGTCGCCCAGGTTCGCTCCGAGCGGCCGGGTCAGGATGTAGGCGAGCCAGAACGCGAGTACCGGGTTCGCGCCCATGCGCCAGCAGCCGACGATGATCGCGATCAGGGCGAGCGGAAGCAGCACGGAGACGCCCGGACTCCAGCCGGTCAGCTCGAGGGTCCAGTCGCCGGCCGCGGTGCCCAGCGCGAAGGTGACCAGAACGGCCAGCCAGTAGAAGGCTTCGCGGGGCCGGGTGACGATGCTGTGGATCGAGAGTGTGCGTTCACGCGCCCACCAGATCCCGAACACCACGGCCAGTGCGACGCTGAAGACCGTCGTACTGATCCACAGCGGGACGCCGAGTTGGTCGGTGAGGATATCCGTGTACAGCGTGCCGGTCACGCTGACGACCACGACGGTCGACCAGTACGCGGCCGGCCGGTACCGGGTCGTGCTCACCTGCCAAGCCAGGACGGCAGCGAAGACCACGGTGAAGATGATCGCGGTGGGAACGAGTCCGAATCCGAGCTGCATGTTGATCCAGTCGGCGAAGCTTTCGCCGACGGTGGTGCAGAGGATCTTGATCAGCCAGAACCAGATCGTGACCTCGGGCACCTTGTTCAGCAGCACCCGGGGCGTGGCTGTTCGGGATGCGGTGTTGGTAGTCATGCGGGCCAGGCTTGCGCGCCCCACCTGCACACAACCTGACTGCTACCTGCTCAAGCGAGGGGAAAGCGCACCTCGACGTGCCCACGGCCGTCCGCCACCGCCCGGACGCCGATCCCGGTCGCGGTGGCGATCCGCCGTACGACGGCCAACCCCAGCCCATGCCCGTCCGTGCCGCTGTGGCCGGGCGCGAAGACCCGATCCAGCTCGTCCGGCGCGAATCCCCGTCCGTCGTCCAGGACCTGGACCAGGACGTCGTCGCCACTCGTTGCTGCCTGCAACGAGACGGTTGTCCGCGCGTGCCGCGCGGCATTGTCGAGCAAGGGACCCAGGACCGCGGTGACGACCTCGGCGGGCACGGCCACCTCGAGATCTCCGGGCGCGTCGATCTGTACGTCGCGGCCCTCGGAGAGCCTCCGCAGGACCGGCGCCAGTCGGCAGCTCGCCTCGCCGCGCGTGCGCAGCCGGGCCGCATCGAGGATCGCGCTCACCGCCGCGCTGAGCCGATCCGTCTCGGCGAGGACGACCTGCGGCTCGACCTGGCTGTCCGAGAGGTCGGCCAGTTGGGCCTCACCGCGCAGTACGGCCAGCGGCGTCCGTAGCTCGTGCGCGATCTCGTCGGTCAGCCGCCGTTCGTCGGCGATGGTGTCGGAGACCCGTTCCAGGAGTCGATCGAAGGTCTGTGCCAATTCGCCGAACTCGTCCTTCGGCGGCCCGAGCCCGAACCGGCGGTCTTGGTCGTTGTCACCCCATTCATCGGCCAGCGCCGACATCTGGTGTACGACGCGCAGCGCTCGATGCACACCGACGTACGTGACGGCGCCGGCGAGCGCGACCGCGAGAGCGCCGAGCAGCAGCGACATCAGCAGACTGTGGTGCTCCGAGCGTTCGTACGGCGTGAGATCCACCAGCACGACGACCGTCACCTGATGCCCGCGCACCGGCAGCGGTTCGGCGTACAACAAGGTGCTCCCGAAGGTCCGGAACTCCGTCCGTCCGGCCGTGCCGAGTTGATCGATCGGGGTCGCAACACTCGGGTGCAGAACGCCGTCGATGAGACGTCCGTCGGCGTAGACCCACGCAACCGTGTCGAAGGCGTCGCCTGCGCCCTCGACCAGCTTGATCGTTCCGTTGCTCACTTCAACGGTCGCCGCGACGGCGTCGGCCCGCGTACGCGCCAGCGTTCGGGAGTCCGTCTCGCCCGCCCGGGTCAGCAGCACATGACTGAGTACGACGAGGACCGCGACGACCAGCGTCGCCGTCAGGACCGCGAGCGAGACGATCCGTCCCCGGAAGCCGGTCAGTCCCACCGGTAGCCGACCCCACGGACGGTGGCGACGCGGTCGGCGATCCCCAACCGATCGAGCTTCACGCGAAGCCGCCGGAGGTAGGAGTCCAGCGTGTTCTCGCTGACGGAGGCTCCGTGTGGCCAACCGGCCGCCACCAAAGAGTGCCGCCGGACAACCTTGCCGGGCACAGAGATGAGCCGACCGAGCAGTCTGAACTCGGTCGGCGTCAATGCTTCCCCGGCTTCGCCCCGGCGAACCTCATGACTGGTCGGGTCGAGCACCACCTCGTCGATGGTCACGGCAACCGTTGTCCGGCGCAACAGTGCGCGAATCCGCACCAACAGCTCCGGGATGTCGAAGGGCTTGGTGAGATAGTCATCGGCTCCGGCCTCGAACCCACTGACCTTGTGATGCATGCCACCGAGTGCGGTGAGCATCAGGACCGGCGCGTCCACCCCATGTGCCCGCAACGCCAGGCAGACATCACGCCCATCGGCATCCGGCAGACCGACATCCAAGATCACCACATGCGGCACCGGCTCGAGCTGTGCCAGCAACTCAGCACCTCGCGCGGTAGCGACGACAGAGTGCCCATCACCCTCCAGAGCCCGCCGCAGCACCCCGCGCAGCGCGCGATCGTCTTCGCACACAGCAATCCTCGCCATATCGCGACCTATCGGCCCGGAGTCTCGATAGGGCTCCGAGGCTTGGTGAAGTGGATGAACGTCGCGAGCAGGGACAGCCAGGTGAGGGCGGCGGTCCAGCCGGCCAGGACGTCGGTTGCCCAGTGGTAGCCGAGGTAGATGCGGCTGAGGCCGATGGCAAGGCTTAGCAGGAGGGCGGCCGTCGTACCGGCGATCTTGGTGGCGCGCGACGCGCTTGAATACCAGAGCAGGCCGGCGAGCAGGAGGAAGAAGACGGTCGAGCTCAGCGTATGGCCCGAGGGGAACGAGAAGCCGTTGCTGACGGCACCGAGCACGACGCTCGCGTCGGGTCGGTGCCGGCCGATGAGGACTTTGAGTCCGTAGGTGAGGCCCGCGGCGCCGGCCATGCCGACGGCCAGGATGATGGCCGGTTGCCAGCGTCGGGTGCGGAGGCGGAGCACGATGGCGATGATCACCGTGAGGGCCGTGAGCACCGGAACCTCGCCGATGAACGTGATGGCCTGTGCGATCTTGCTGACACTGGCGACCCGGTGCGCGACGACGTCCGCAGTCAGCCGGGGGTCGAAGGCCGCAAGGCCGTCACCCTCGACGGCTGCGTCTGCCTGAACGACGAACGCGATGGTCCCGAGCGCGGTTGCCAAGAGGCCGAGCAGGGTTCGTGGCACCGCGGATCAGCCGCCGTCGGGGTCGATCCGGTACCCCATGCCGCGGATGGTTTGGATCGCGTGCCGGTCGAACGGCGCGTCGAGCTTGAGCCGTAGGTACCGGACGTAGACCTCGACGACGTTCGGATCGCCGTCGAAGGCGGGGTCCCAGACGTTCTCGAGGATCACGGTCTTGCTCACGGTCTCGCCACGATGCCGCATCAGGAACTCCAGCAGACCGTACTCGCGGCGCGTCAACGTGATCTCCTGGCCGGCGCGCTCGACGTGTCGCCGAACCGGATCGAGCCGGAGGTCGCCGGCCGCCATCACGACCGGACGCTCCGGTGCGCCCCGGCGGATGAGCGCCCGCAACCGGGCCACGAGGATCAGGAAGCTGAACGGTTTGGTCAGGTAGTCGTCGGCCCCGAGGTCGAAGGCGTCGGTCTGGTCGTACTCGCCGTCCTTCGCGGTCAGCATCAGGACCGGGGTCCAGACACCGCGCTGCCGCAATTGTTCGAGCACCTTGTAGCCGTTGACCTTGGGCAACATGATGTCGAGCACGATCACGTCGTACTTGTGCTCGGTTGCCGCCCACAGCCCGTCCTCGCCGTTGTGGACCACCTCGACGACGAAGCCGTCCTCGGAGAGCCCGTGCCGAACCGTCTCGGCCAGGGGCACCTCGTCCTCAACGATCAGCACTCGCATGGTCTCAGTGTCGTCCGAGCCAGCTGAGAGCAACCTGAGAGGGTCGGATCAGGCACTCACCGCGCCTCATCAGGACAGGGGGAGGGTGACCGTCGCGATGGTGCCGCCGGCGGGGGCCGCGGTCAGGACGACTGTCCCGTGATGCGCCTTGATGATCTCTTGGACGATGGACAGGCCCAGGCCTGAACCGCCGCTGGCTCGGGCTCGGCTGGTGTCGAGGCGGACGAAGCGGTCGAAGACCCGGAGGCGGTCCGGCTCGGGGATGCCGTCGCCGTCGTCCTGGATGGTGACGATCGCGGTGCCGTCGCGTTCGGTAGTCGTGAGGCGGACTGTGCTGTGTGCTTCGCGGGCTGCGTTGTCGACCAGGTTGCGGATCAGCTGACCGAGTCGCATTGGATCGCCCACGACCCGGACGGGCTGTACGTCGCGGACGATCGTGAGGTTGGTCCCGCCTTCGCGGAGCCGCAGGGCCTCGGTGTCGACCAGGTCGTCGAGGTCGACGTCGGTCCGTCGCATCGGCAACGCCGCGTCGTCGGCCTTCGCGAGCAGGAGCAGGTTCTCGACCAGGTGCCGCATCCGCTCGGCTTCGCCCTTCATCAACCGGTGCAGGTCCTGCCACGCCTGCCCGCGGGCGCTCGGCTCGATGACGTCCAGTCCGGCGGCGACCGTCGCGAGTGGTGACCGCAGCTCGTGGCTGGCGTCGGCGACGAACCTGCGCTGGTTCGCCTGGCCGGCCTGGAGCCGGTCGAGCATCTCGTTCATGGTCGCCGCCAGCCGGGCGATCTCGTCGTTCGTCTGCGGGACCGGGACCCGCTCGGTGAGGTCCTTGGACTCGATGCCCTGCACGCGGGTCCGGATCCGCTCGACCGGCCCGAGCGCCCGTCCCACCAGCATCCAGCTCGCGATCCCGACCACGACGAGGAGAGCCGGGAAGCCGATGGCGAGGTACTTCGTCACCGTCGCCACGGTCGCCCGTTGGGTCTCGACCGACGATGCGACCACCACGGTGTAGGTCTGACCGCCGTACTCCGCTCCGCGCGCGACGATGAGGTAGTCGTGATCGTCGTCCAGCAGCGGCATCTCGCCGACCTCGGCCCGCTCGATCGTGCCGTCCGCGGGACGCAGCGTGGTCAAGACCGTGTTGTCGGCTCGCGGCGACGACGCCGCGACGATGCGCCCTGAGGCGTCCAGGATCTGGATGATCTGGCTCGCTCGCGTCGATTCGGCCAGATCGGTGTTCAGGCTGGCGACGCCTTCCTCGCTGACCTGGTTGGCGATGTCCGATGCGCGCCCGTCGGCGGCGTCGGAGACGGTGGTGATCAGCGCCCGCTGGAGAAGAAGCAGGAGTACGGCGGCGCCCAGAGCCATGGCCACCGCGACCACGACGACGGCGGCCGCGGTCGACCGACTCCGCACGCTGGCCCGGCGCAGTCTCAAGCTCATCGCGCGCAATCCGGACACCATGCGCTCCTTCCCGCCTCAGCGAAGTGTCGCGAATATATCGTCCAACGGCGCTCCGGGAGCCCTGCCGTGCTCGACATACCACTCCCGTCCGAGCATCAGGGTGAACAGCCGTCGCGGCAGCTTGAGCAGGAGCCCAAGGGTCCGAGCGCCGTCGTCCGAGCTCGCCTGGCTGGCGTGGGCCTCGAACGACCGCCGCTTCTGATCGATGTACGCGCGAACGTCGACGCGGTGCGTGATCGCCGTCGTGGCGGAGTAGGCCTCGTCGTAGTCGCCGGCCCGGACCGCGGGCAGGATCCGGGGAATCCGCTCGACGACACGGACCAGTTGCTGGATCCGCCGCCGGTCGATTGTTGCCTCAAGCACCAACTTCGTGCCCGCCCGGGACGCAGCATAGGTCCCGGCGGTGTGGACCTGCCGATGATCGGGGTGACCGTAGCCGCCGGCCGGGTCGTAGATCGTCAGCGCGTCGGCGTGTTCTTCCCGCAGCAACGCGATCAGCGGTGCGGCCGCGGTGTCGACCGGGAGCGTGCTGAAACCGCCCGCCGCCGGCGATCCGGACGAGCCGGAGTCGGCGAATCCGAACCGTACAACGCGCGCACACCCCAGCGCCGCGGCAGACCGGTCGAGCTCGTCGCGCCGGTACGACGCGAGCCCGCCGTCAGTCTGGTACGACGCCGCAGCCGCGCCGGCCTCGCCGTCGGTGGCGACAGCGAGCACGACCCGGTGACCTTCCGCGGCGAGCCGGGCCAACGTACCGCCCATCAGCAGGGCCTCGTCGTCCGGATGCGCATGGAAGGCCACGAGCGTGAACCGGTCCTCCATGCGTTCAGCATCGCACGCCGGTCAACGACCGCACCGCGAACACCAAAGAAGACAGCGCAGAGAAGAAGCCTCAAAGAAGAAAGCAAGAGAAAGGAAGGCAGGGAGAGAAAAGATAGAGTTGCTGGGCGCGTGGCGGGCTCGGTGCGTAGGTGTGGGCGGCCTGTGGTTGGCGTGTCGGGACTGCGACGACCGCGGCGCGTGAGGGATCGGGGCCGTCGAGGACCAGTGGCTGAGTGAGCGGTCCTGCAGCCCCGGGTGCGGATGCCTTGCGTGCCCGCTGCGTGGTTCGAGTCGTGGATTATGGCGCGGTGGGGCGTGTCTGACCGACCGCGATCCACGACTCGATGCCTGCACATACTCTGACCCGCCGTCCACCACCGGCCAGCCCAGCCAGGCACCCAACACCCTCTCTATTTTCCCTTTCCTGCCTTTTTAACGCTCTTGCTCTTGTTCTTTGCTCTGGGTCTTCAGAACTTCTGAATAACCCTCAAGCCCTCCGCGAATCGTCCGTTCCACGCCCAGAAACCCGCCACCCGGACAACACCGTCCACCTGCTGATCCGTCGGCCTGGAACAGTCAGGTTCGGGGATGATCTCTTCCCTGATCAGGCGCGATATCCTCCCGAACCTCCTGCCCGCCGCCGACCTCAGCCAGGACCCAGTTGTTCTCAGCATGCTCTCAGCGTGTGCCTTCCAGGCTGGGGTGCGATGAGAGATCTCGACTGTGGCCGGGAGTGAGGATGGATCGGGTACGACGGCGGCGGCTGGTGACGTCTGTCCTGAGTGGGTTGCTCACCGCGGCGCTGGTGGTGTTCCTGCCACTGGCGGTCGGCTCCAGTTGGAGTCAGGTCGGAGTTGTCCTCGGCCGGGTGTCGGTGGGTTCGTTGGTGTTGCTGGCGGTCGTGTGGATCGCCGGACTGTGGGCGCACTCGTTCGTCCTGGCGGCGTCGCTGCCGGGGCTCACGAAACGACGCGGTCTGACCCTCAGCTTGACCGGTAGTGCGGTTGCCAACGTGCTGCCGCTCGGCGGTGCGGCCGGCACCGCGCTGAACTTCGCGATGGTGCGCCGATGGGGCTTCAGCCCTGGCGCGTTCGGCGGGTTCATTGCGGTGACGACACTGCTCAACGTCGTGTCGAAGCTCGGCGTGATCGCGGTGGCGCTCGGTCTGGTACCGCTTCTGCACAGCGCGTCGGCCTTCGGGTCGACGAGTTTGCTGTTCCTGCCGGTTCCCGTCGCCGTCGCGGTCGGCGTGTGGATTCTCGTCGACGAGCGTGCGGCCGTTGCCGTTGGCGGCGTACTCGATCGGCTGATCCGGCGGACTCGACTGCGGGAGCAGTTGCCCCGCCTGCGACGTTCGATGCTCGGCGTACTGAGGACCGGATGGCGTCCGATGAGCGTCGGGATGGTCGCGTACCTCGCGTTGCAGCTCGCGCTGCTGTGGCTCTGCTTCCAGGTTTTGCACGTGCCGTTGGCTCTGCCGGTGCTCTTCACGGCCCTGGCGGTGGAACGGCTCTTGACCCTCGTGCCGATCACCCCCGGCAGCGCGGGCGTCGTCGAGGTCGGGACCACCGCGGCGTTGGTCGCCCTCGGCGGCGATCCGGCCGGAGTCGCGGCGGGTCTGCTGCTGTTCCGCGGATTCACGTACTTGATGGAGATTCCGGTCGGTGGCGTCATGCTCGCGATCTGGTCCGGGCTCCAGCGTCGTACCAGCCGGCTCGAGGCGGTGTCGGGATGAGGATCGCAATGGTCAGCGATTGCTACCTGCCACGACTCGGCGGCATCGAACTCCAGGTCCACGATCTTGCGCTGCAGCTGATCCGGGCCGGGCACGACGTCACGGTCTTCACGATTACGGACGGTCCGTCACCAGTTGACGCCGTACGGGTGGTGCGACTGCCGGCTGTTGCAGGCGTTCCGTTGCGGTCGGCGGTCGACCGACTACGGGCAGAGCTGCCGCACTTCGACGTCGTGCACTGTCATTCGTCGCTGCTCTCTCCGCTGGCCTGGCGGGCGGCTCGACTGATCGAGGGAGCCATCGTCACGCTGCACTCGCTGCCGAGCTCGTCGACGCCGTGGCCGGTGGAGCGCATCGATCGGTACCTCGGTGCCGTCCAGTGGACTGCGGTCAGTGAAGCGGTTGCCGGCGTACTGCGGCGGATGTTGCCCGATCGTTCGGTCGAGGTCCTGCACAACGGGGTCGATCCGGTCAGGTGGCGCTCGCCGCGTCGGGCCGACCATCCGCTGACCATCGTGAGCACGATGCGGCTGGCGCGGCGGAAGCGTCCGATGGCCTTGCTGCGAACGCTGCGGCAGATCCGCGAACTCGTACCGGCCGAAGTCCCGCTCAGGGCGGTGATCGTCGGAAGTGGGCCGCAGGCGAGTGCAGTGGCCAGGACCGCTCGGCGCTGGGGACTGAGCGAGTGGGTCGACCTGCCGGGACGGCTGACGCGGTTCGAGATCCAGCAGTTGTACGCCACTGCGGACGTGTACCTGGCGCCGGCGGAGCTCGAGTCGTTCGGGGTTGCGGCGCTCGAAGCGCGCTGCGCAGGCCTGCCCGTTGTGGCGATGGCCTCTGGCGGGGTCGGCGAGTTCATCCGGCCAGGGCTCGAGGGATATCTGGTCGACAGCGACGCGCAGATGGCCGCCACGGTGGTCGCCCTGCTCACCGACGGTACGACGCTGGCGCGACTGCAGGCGTTCAACCAGGCGACGGATCCGGTGATGACGTGGGACCACGTGATCCGGCAGCATCTCGCGGCGTACCGGACTCAGCATGCTCTCAGTGCCCAGTCCTTAGCGTCGGCATCATGACCCTCGAAGATCCCGGTACACAGGACTTGTCAGGCTGGGGGAGGACGGTACGTCGCACCACGCGGGTACGGCGACCGACGTTCGACGGCGGCCTGGTCGAGGCAGTACTGGCCGAGCCGAGGATCACCGTGCGCGGCGCCGGCCGGAGCTACGGCGATGCGGCCTTGCCCGGTGGCGGGGTCGTGCTCGACATGACCGCTCGCGATCGCATCGTCTCGTTCGACGAGGGCAACGGCGTGCTCGTGGTGGAATCGGGCGCGCTGCTCAAGGACATCATCGACCAAACCCTTCCACTCGGGTGGAAGCTTCCCGTGGTTCCCGGCACCGAACGCATCACGGTCGGTGGCGCGATCGCCGGCGACGTGCACGGCAAGAATCATCCGGGTGCCGGATCCTTCGGCCAGCACATCGTGTGGCTCGCATTGCTCCGATCGGACGGGACCATCGTCCAGCTGTCGGCAGGGCAGGACGCCGACGGATTCTGGGCGACGATCGGCGGCATGGGCCTGACCGGCGTCATCCTCCAAGCGGCCATCCAGCTGCACCGGGTCGATACCGGGTGGATGATCCGGAATCGGCGTCGCACCCACTCGTTCGACGGGACGGTCGAGGCGATGCGGTGGCTGGCGACGCGACAAGAGCTGGATCCAGGACAGTATTCGATTGCCTGGCTGGACGCGCATGCACAGGGAAGCCGACTCGGTCGCGGGGTCGTCGACGAGTACTACGGTGCCTCGACGCTCGATCTCCCCACCGCAGTCGGGCCGTTCCCCGCGGCACGGGTCGCGAGTACGCGCCACCTGCGGTCCCTGCCGGGCCCAGGCGTGGTGTCCAAGGCAACGATCGCCGCTGCGTCCGCGACTCGTTGGCATCTGAGCAGATCGGGGAACTCACACCTCGTCCCGCTGCGATCCGCGCTGTGCCCGTTGGACCGCGCCGAGGCGTGGCCGGCGGCGTTCGGGCGACGGGGATTGGTTCAGTACCAGTTCGCCGTACCGTCGGACGAAGTCGGCGTGGTGCTCGAGGTGCTGGAGTTCCTCGGCCGGCACGGCATCGTGCCGGCGCTGGCGACGCTGAAGAACTTCGGCTTCGGTACGGCGGGTCCGCTGTCGTTCCCGATCCCGGGCTGGACGCTGGCGGTGGATCTGCCGGCTCGCTGGCTGCACCACCGCGATACGTTGCGGCCGGTCGACAAGATGGTCGCCGGTGCGCGGGGGCGGGTCTACCTGGCCAAGGACGCGGTGACCGATCCGGAACTGATACCGCTGATGTACCCGCGGCTGTCGACGTGGCAGCGAACCCAGCGGCGACTGGACCCGGTCGGACGCTGGACGTCCGGACTCGCGGAGCGACTGGGCCTGCTGCCATGACCCCGGGTTCGGTTCTGCTCGTGGGTGGATCGTCGGAGCTCGGCATCGCCGTACTGCTACAACTTCTCGGGCCGCTGCCGCGTCGCGTCATCCTCGCCGGCCGCCCGAGTGGTGAGCTCTGGCTGAATGCCGAACGACTCCGTGACGCGGGCTACTCCGTCACCACCACGCAGTACGACGCGGGCCTCAACGTCGACGAGATCGACGGGATGCTCGCCCATGCGAGCGCGGAGCATCCGCTGGAGCTCGCGATCGTCGCGGTCGGATCGATGTCCTCGAAGACCTTCGAAGAAGGCGTTGTCGTGAACGGACTGGCGGTCTCGTTGCTCTTGCGGGCCTTGGTACAGCGGAAGCCCGAGCAGATCGTGTTGTTGTCGTCCGCGGCCGCGCTCCGCCCACGGCAGTCGATCGCGGCGTACTCGCTCGGGAAGCAGTTGGCCGACTCCACGGCTGTGCTCCTCGCTCGGCAGGCGGCGGAGACCGGGGTGCGAATCCTTGTCGTGCGTCCGGGATTCGTCGCGACTCGGATGACCGCGGGTCTGCGCGTGCCGCCACTGGCGACGAGTCCCGAACGAGTAGCCCGAAAGGTCGCGGCGGCTGTGGAGAGGCGGAAGACGGTCGTGTGGGTGCCGAGCGTGATGGGCGTGGTCCTACGGGTTCTGGGGTTGATTCCCCGCCGCCTCCTGCCGGCGGTGTGGCGATGAGTCTCCGACGGCGCCGAGTGCGGAAGCGCTGGATCGCCTTGGTGTGTTGTCTGTTGCTGGTCGTGCCGGTGGTGTCGTACGTTCGGGCGCTGCTCTATCCGGGCAACGCGAGCTTTGCGGTGCGCACGGTCGAGTGGTTCCGCGATCACGGCGGCGGAGCGGTGATCGACACCGTCGAGACGTGGAAGTACTCCCACCAACAGCCGCCCGCGACCGGCCAACCGAGCGACACCACGGCTCCGAGCACTGCGCAGTCACCGAACATCGCGCCGCCGAGCGTTCGTCCGGCTGCAACCGGGCTGCCCGCGGTGCAACTGCTTCCGGGAATCACGCCGTTGCCGGCGGAAGGCACTTGGTCGATCGCTCGACAGACGAAGGCCGGAACGCCGTTGCTGTGGACGAGCTGGTTCCGGGCCGATTCCGCGCACCTCCCGGTCTCGGTCGCAGCAGCGCTGATACCGCGCGACACGTATCGCCTGCACCTGATGCCCGGGACCCGGGAGCCGGTCGTCGGAATGTCATCCAGCAACGGATACTCCGTGCCGAGCGCGGATCGTGCCGCGCTGGTCGCGACCTTCAACGCCGGCTTCAAGCTGAACGACTCGCACGGTGGCTGGTGGACGACCGCCTCTCCGGCTGTGCCGCTGGTGGACGGCCGAGCGTCGGTCGTCATCCTCCGCGACGGTTCGGCGCAGGTGGGGACCTGGAACCAGACAGTCCGGATGAGCCCCGACGTCGTCGCGGTCCGGCAGAACCTGGATCCGGTGATCGTCAACGGCCGCGTCGTCGACGGGTTGACCACGAACGCGAACGGCCGGTGGGGAACGGTCCGCAGTCAGTTCCAGTACACCTGGCGGTCCGGCCTCGGAACCGATGCCCACGGCAACCTTGTGTACGTCGCCGGCAACAAACTGACCCTGGCGACGCTGGCCAGTGCGATGCATCAGGCCGGCATCGTGCAGGGGATGGAGCTGGACATCCACGCCGCGATGGTCAGCTTCACCATCGAGACGCCCACCACTGCCGGCGTCAGCAGCAAACGACTGCTCGACTCGATGAACTCGCCGACCGATCGCTACCTGGTCGACGATCAGCGCGACTTCTTCTACCTGACCAGCAAATGACGGCCAGCAAATGACGGCCGGCAAATGACGGACCTGCAGACGTCGACGGCCGTCGTACCCCGGGAGGCGGTGGGGCGCGCGCTGCTCCGGCTCAGCCGGCCGAGGCAATGGCACAAGGCGGTCATGGTGTTCGCCGCGCCGGCCGCGGCCGGGGTACTCGCGTCGCCGGCGGTGCTGTTGCGGGCGACGATCGCGGCCGTGGGCTTCACTTTGTTGTCGGTGGCGATCTACGCGTTCAATGACATCCGGGATGCTCCCGATGACCGGCGGCATCCACGCAAGCGCCTCCGGCCGGTCGCGTCGGGAGCACTTCATCCGGTCGTTGCCGCGGTCTTCGGTATCGCGGCGGCTGTGCTCGGTCTCGTCGTCACGGGTCTGCTGGGATGGTCGACGTTCGGGCTCGGGATCGCTTACCTGGTGGCACAGGTGCTGTACGTCTTCGGTCTGAAGCATGTTGCGGTGGTTGACCTGATCATCGTTGCTCTTGGCTTCGTACTGCGTGCAGCCGCCGGTGGGACCGCCACCGGTCTGCCGGTGTCCCACTGGTTCCTGCTCGTTTCCCTGTTCGGGGCGATGTTCTTGGTGACCGGCAAGCGAAAGGCCGAGCACACCAGGGCTGGGAATGCGGTCAGCCGGCCGGTCCTCGCGGCGTACCCGTCGTCCTGGCTGGACCAGGTCATGACGGTGGCTCTGCTGGGCTCGGCGCTGTCCTACGGGATGTGGGCGTTCCAGTATCTCGGCCACGACGCCTACCGGGAGCTTCTCGCCGTTTCGTTCCTGCCATTCCTCACCGGTCTCCTGCGGTACGCCCTGCTGGTCTCGACCGGCCGCGGCGAGGAACCCGAGCACGAGATCTTCCGCGATCGCGTCCTCCTGGTCGCCGGCCTCACCTGGGTCGGCCTGCTCGGAGTCGGCTTGTACTGCGCCTGATCCAACCGGCGACCCAGATAGGCTTCGGCTGTGACGCGAAAGGGCGCTGGCGAGCTGGAAGCCGAGGTGATGGCCGCGCTGTGGGCCGCGGGCACTCCGATGACCACGGCCGAGGTTGCCGCGCAGCTCGAGAACGACCTGGCGTACAACACTGTCCAGACGATCCTCACCAGGTTGACCGCAAAGGGTGTGCTGCAGCGCACCGAGCGTGGTCGAGCGCATGCGTACTGGCCGACGACGGATGAGGCGTCGTCCGTCGCGCAGCGCCTCCGCTCCACGCTGAGCGGGGTTCAGGACCGGGCGCGGGTGCTGCGTGAGTTCGCGGCGACGCTTGACGAGGACGAGGCGCAGGTCCTGCAGCGATGGCTTTCCGCGCGGTCAGGGGACTGAGATGACCGTCTGGGTCTACCTGCCGTTCCTGCTGAGTCTGCTGCTCCCGTGGGCGGCAACCTGGACGGCTCGGCTGGTCCAACCGGCCGTGGCGACGGGGGTCGTGGTGGTGGCCACGGTCGTCACGACGTCGGCGTACGTGTGCAGTCTGACCGTGCTGTCGCTCACGCTGTTCGATGATCTGCCTCCGCTGTCGGCCTTGGATCACCGTCCCGGGCTGGGTCTGCCGGAGCCTGTGCCCGACTGGCTCGCGGTGATCGCCGTGGTGGTTCTCCTGGTCGGCGGCACCCGGCTTGTGCACAGGCTGGCCGGTCGGCAGCGCGTTGTTCGCGAGCTTCGCGCCGGCGGTACTCCACGCGGCGGGCTCGCGGTGGCGGATCTCCCGGAACCCTTCGCGATCGCCGTTCCGGGACGGCCCGGTCATGTGCTCGTGACGTCCGGGATGCTGCGCCTGCTGACCGGACCCGAGCGGAAGGTGATGCTTGCGCACGAGCGATCACACCTGAACCGTGGGCACCATCGACTGGTTGGCGCGGTGGACTGCGCCGCCGCGATGAATCCCTTGTTGTCGAGGCTGGTGGACCTGACGGCGTATCTGGTCGAGCGTGCCGCCGACGAGGACGCGGCCGAACAAGTCGGCGACAGGGAGGTGGTCGCCCGCGCGGTGGCGCGGGCGTCCTTGGCAACCGCCGGCGCGACGCCGGCACGCGGCCTTGGCTTTCACGGCACGCACGCGATGGAGCGAGTCTCGGCGATCGCCGAGCCCCGCGGCGACACCCACTGGCGCGGACTCATCGGTGTCTCAGCCCTGAGCTGTGGACAGCTTCTGGTCGCAACAGTCGCCGTGGTGAAGTTCATCGACGTCGCCCACGCCTGGCTCGCGCACTCTCGCTAGGCCGTTGGCTGCGAGACTGTCGGGTATGGAACCCGAAGTCTGGCTGCTGCTGATCTACAAGGTGCCGAGCGATTCGTCGCGGGCGCGGGTGGCGGTGTGGCGGGACCTGAAACGGCTTGGGGGGTTCTACGTGCAGCAGGCGGTCTGCGTGTTGCCGGACCGCGAGGAGCTGCGAGCGGGGTTGGTGAGGGTTCGCGAGCGGATCGTGGAGCTGGGCGGCTCGAGTGTGTTCCTGACCTTGACCGACGTCGAGGACGAGGCGCGCGCGCAGTTCGTCGAGGGGTTCCGGAGTCAGTCGGCCAAGGAGTACGACGAGATCGTCGAGGAGTGCGAGACCAAGTTCTTCAAGGAGATCGAGTTCGAGCGGTTCCGGGAGAACTACACCTTCGAGGAGGCCGAGGAGATCCGGCAGGATCTGGAGAAGCTCCGGCGCTGGCTGGCCAAGGTCGAGGAGCGCGACTGGTTAGGTGCCGACGGCAAGGAACTGGCCAGGTCGAAGGTGGCCGAGTGCGAACGCCAGCTCGAGGACTTCGAGGCCGACGTCTACGAGCGGACGCAGGGCAGCCTCTGACCGGGGACGTTGACACCTGGGTCCTATGTAACTAGCGTTACATGCAACAGATGTTTCTCCCAGCTCGAGGATGTCGGCGATGGATGCGGCAACGTGGGGTGTGCTCGTCGCGGCGTTCGCCGCGTGTTTCGTGGAGATGGTCGAGGCCACGACCATCGTGATGGCGATGGGCTTCACCCGCGGCTGGCGCTCGGCGCTGGCGGGGACGGCCGCGGCGCTGGCCGTGCTCGCGGTCGTGACGGTGCTGGCGGGCTACGCGCTGTCGACCTGGCTCCCGGAGTCGGCGCTGCAGCTCGTGATCGGGACCCTGCTGCTGATCTTCGGCCTGCAGTGGCTTCGGAAGGCGATCCTGAGATCGTCCGGGCGCAAGGCGACGCACGACGAGGACGCGATCTACCGCGAGGAGGTCGAGACCGCGAAGGCGGCCGGCGAAGCCTCGCGGAGCGGGATCGACCTGTTCGGTTTCATGATCTCGTTCAAGGGCGTGTTCCTGGAGGGCATGGAGGTCGTGTTCATCGTGCTGACCTTCGGGCTGAACGCGAACAACATCCCCGTCGCTGCGCTCGGCGCGGCCGCCGCGGTGGTCGTCGTACTCGCCATCGCGGTCGCCTTGCGCCGGCCGCTGTCGATGATCAACGAGAACCTGCTCAAGTACGGCGTCGGCCTGATGCTCGCCTCGTTCGGTACCTACTGGTCGGTCGAGGGCATCGGCATCTTCCGCGCCGGCCGCGAGAGCCTCGGCTGGCCGGGACATGACCTGATGATCCTGGTCCTGCTGGCGGTCTGGTTCCTGGTCAGCCGGATCTTCATCGCCGCCCTGCGGCGACCGGCGGCCGAGGCGACGGAGGTGCGCGCATGAAGTACGTCAAGGCATTCGGCCGCTTTTGGTACGACTTCATCATCGGCGACGACTGGAAGATCGCCGCGGCTGTCCTCGTCGCCCTGATCATCCTGTTCGCCGCGATGACCACCGGCCTCTTCAGTGACACCGCCCTCACCCTGCTCGGCGCCGCCCTAGTCATCGCCGCCTTCACCATCAGCCTCCTCCTGGACATACGCCCCAAACGCTGATCAGACGTCCCGGCGCCGGAGGACTACCAGGGCGACCGCGAGTGGTGTCACGGCGTACGCGACGCAGCTGAGCAGTGCCTGGGTGAGGGACGGGGAGTTCGCCGGAAGCGGTTGGGTGGTGATGAGCGCATTGCCTGCGGACCAGAGGTTCCACTTGGTTGGCCAGGTCGCCCAGCTGGAGAGGTTGGCGGCGACGACCGGGAGGATGAAGACGATGGCGAGCAGGGTGCTGATCGCTCCCGCGGTGTGGCGGATCAACGCGCCGAGGCCGACGCCGAGGAGGGTGACGGTCAGCAAGTACAGGCTCGCGCCGGCGACGGCTCGCAGTGCGCCGGGCGAGCCGAGCGAGACGTTGACGTGTGCACTTCTCAGTCCGGCTTGAGCGACGAAGAAGCAGGCGAAGGCCAAGATGCCACCAACCACGACGGTGACGACCGCGCTGACCGCGGCTTTGGCCAGGAGGACCGTCGTACGACGAGGCACGGCGGTGAACGTCGTACGGATCTGGCCCGTGGTGTACTCCGCGCTCATCGCCAGCACCCCGAGAACCCCGAAGGCGAGTTGCGCGAAGGCCAGCCCGTCGAAGCTCAGATTGACCGGGTCGAACGCGAGTTTGTCGGCGGCCGAGAGGTTGGCGTAGTCGTGGGCGCGGCCCGTCGCCGAGAACAACGCGCCGGCCACCGAGACCCCGACCGCGGCGATCAGGCTGAGAGCTGTCGAGCGGACGGACCGGAGCTTGGTCCATTCCGAGGTGAGCACAGGAATCATCAGTGGCTCCCGAAGTCCGAGTCGGCGAGGTCGAGGTAGACGTCTTCCAGCGAGCGCCCGTCGCGGGTGAACTCCGCGAGCGGGCCGTCGGCGACCAGCCGGCCGCGGCCGATCACGACGAGGTGGTCGGCGACGAGTGCCATCTCGCTCATCAGATGGCTCGAGACGAAGACCGTGCGGCCGTCGTCGGCCAGTCCCCGCAGCAGTCCCCGGATCCAGCGGATGCCCTCCGGATCGAGTCCGTTCATCGGTTCGTCCAGGAGCAGGACGGCGGGGTCACCGAGCAGCGCGGTCGCGATCCCGAGTCGCTGCCGCATCCCGAGCGAGAACCCACCGACTCGGCGACGCGACACCTGCCCCAGCCCGACGCGTTCCAGGACTTCGTCGACCCGGGACCGCGGGATCCGGCCAGTCTGGGCGACGGACAGGACATGGTCGTACGCCGAACGCCCGCCATGGACTCCATTGGCGTCGAGCAAAGCCCCGACTTCCCGCAGCGGATCGCGGAGTTCGGCGTACGCGGATCCTTGGACGTGCGCCGTACCGGCGTCAGGCCGGTCGAGACCGAGGAGCAGACGGAACGTGGTGGACTTGCCGGCGCCGTTCGGACCGAGGAACGCGGTCACCCGGCCGGGGTGGACCGTGAGTGTCAGGTCGTCGACGGCGCGCACGGATCGGTACTGCTTGCTGAGGTTGCTGAGTTCGATCATGGCTTCACCTTCCAGGCAGGGCCTGGGCTACCGCGTCTGTCCGCGGAGAGATCTTCCGGCTACGACTTCTGTCTGCGGATATCTGTCTGGAGGATGACGACGCGGGCGGGTCTGACCGCCTAGCGTCGGTGTCATGTTCATGCGCCTCCGGCTTGTTGCCGTCGAATGGTTCGGCGCGGTCCTGTACGGCGTGCTCACCTGGACGATGTTCGCCCACATAGGCCCGATGCCGGCGGCTGCGCTGGGGACGGTGCTGGCTGCTGGTGGTCTTGGCCTCGTGCGCCGGCGACCTCAGGCAGCGGTCGTTCTTTGCCTCGGACCGCTGGCGTTGTCACCGTTCCTGCCGTCCTTGGGATTCATCGCGATCCCGGTCGTCTGTCTGGCAATCTTCCGGCTTGCGGATCACCGTCGGGCGACGGTCCTGGTCGTCGTGGCCGAGATCGGCGTACTCGCAACCGCGTTGCCGGACTTCCGGCATGCCGGGGCCGTTGTTCCGTTCGGTCTGCTCGTGGTGGGAGCGTCGATCGCGGGCCGGGTGGCGGTGCAGTACCGGCGGCAGACCGAGGAGCTTGCGGTGCAGCGCGAGCGGATCCGGATCGCCCGGGAGCTGCACGACATCGTTGCCCACAGCATGGGTGTGATCACGGTCCAGGCCGGGTACGGCGGGCTGGTGATCGATCAGCAACCGGATGAGGCCCGGTCGGCGCTGGCGACGATCGAGCAGACCGGTCGCCGGACTCTCGGGGAGTTGCGCCGGCTCCTCGACGTACTGCGCTCCGACGAGGCCGACCTCGCGCCCACGCCCGGACTGGCTCAGCTCGACGACCTGGTGGTGCAGACGGCCAAGGCGGGGGTGAGGGTGGATCTCGCGATCACCGGGTCACCTGCCGAGATTCCAGCAGGTATTGAGCTTTCGGCGTACCGCATCGTTCAGGAGGCACTGACGAACGTGGTGAAGCACGCGTCGACCGGCTTTGCCGAGGCCAGCATCGACTGCCGGCCCGACGCCTTGTCGGTCCAGGTTGTCGACCACGGGACCGGTTGTCCCGGAACACCTCGACCCGGCCATGGATTGACGGGACTCCGCGAGCGAGTCGCCCTGTACGGCGGGGTCCTGGAGGCAGGACCCCTTCCGGGCAAGGGCTTTCGCGTACGCGCCGAGCTGCCGCTGACCGGGGCTCGGGCATGACGGTCAAGGTGCTCATCGCCGAGGACCAGGTGCTGGTGCGGGCCGGGTTGAAAGGGATCGTCGGCACTGCGGCCGACCTGCACGTGGTCGGTGCGGCCGGCGACGGTGCAACTGCCATTGAACTCGCCGCCCAGACCCAGCCCGACGTCGTCCTGATGGACATCAGGATGCCTGGCGTGGACGGTCTTCAGGCGACTCGGGTCATCACCGGATGCTCCGCTGCCCGCGTCCTGATCCTGACCACCTTCGATCTCGACGAGTACGTGTACGCCGCTCTCCGCGGCGGCGCGAGTGGGTTCCTGCTGAAGGACACGCCACCGACCGACCTCCTCGCCGGGATCAGGGTGGTCGCCGCCGGCGACGCGTTACTCGGCCCGTCCATCACTCGCCGGCTCATCGACGAGTTCACGACCAGGGCGCCGGCTCCCGTCGTACGGCGGTTGCCGGCGATCACCGAACGCGAACGCGACGTCCTGCTCCTGGTCGCCGACGGACTCTCGAACGCCGAGATCGCCCAGGCCCTCCACATCGAGATCGGAACCGTGAAGACGCACATAGCCCACCTCCTCACCAAACTGGACGCCCGCGACCGCGTCCAACTGGTAATCCTCGCCTTCCGAACCGGCCTGGTCAGAACCGCTTGAGCTTGACTGGTTGTCAAGCGGCTGCTTGAGTAGTTGGGTGAGCGCAGGTCGAGTGGATCAGCGGCGTGAGACGGGGCGGCGGACCCGTGAACGGTTGTTGGCGGCTGCGCTCGAGTTGCTGGCGCAGCGGGGTGCGAGCGGGGTGACGCTGCGGGAGATCACGGATGCCGCGGACGCCAATGTCGCGGCGGTGAGTTACCACTTCGGCTCGCTCGGATCGTTGTGTGATGCGGCGATCGCGTCTGCGCTCGAGCAGTACCTGGACGCTCAGATTCAGTCGATGAGCACGCTTGCGCCCGGGTCATCGATCGAGCAACTGGCGGCTGCGTTCGCTCGTCCGATGGTGCGCGCGCTGTCGGCGGACGGGGACGAGCTGGCGATCATGCGCACCGTTGCGCGGGTCGCGGCGGACCCGCCTGAGGGTTGGGATCGGCTGGCGGGCAAGTTCGACCGGACGCGCAAGGACGCGGTTGCGGTGCTGGCGGTGAAGCTCCCGGGTGTCGGACGGGCCGAGCTGAACTTCCGGACGCGGTGCGCGGCCGGTCTGTTGAACTGGCTTGCCCTGGCTCCGCTCGGTGCCGAGATCGCCGGCAGGTCGGAGCGGCAGATCGAGAACCTCTTGCTCCCGGTCGTGCTCGGCGCGTTTCGCGGCGGCTCCGACGCCCGCTGACGCGGTTTCCTGAATCACGGACTTGATAGTCAAGCTGCTGCTTGACAACTTCGGCGCGACCTCCTCATGCTGTTAATCAAGCATCGGATTAACTTCTTTGAGGAGTCGAGGCAATGTCTACCGACGTCGAAGCTGTCGTTCGCGCCGCTTACCACGCGGCCGAAGGCAGTGTGCTGGATGTTCAAGGGTTCATCGAGCTGTTCACCGAGGACGGCGTATTCAACAATGTCGTCGCGCAGGAGAGCTACCGCGGCGAGCACCTGGGAGACCTGGTCGTCTTCATGGCCAGTTTCGCGCCGGACGTCCATCGGGAGTTCCACAAGTTCCACGTGATGGGGAACGTCGTCGCGGTCGAACTCTCGATCCAGGGAACGTTCACCGGGCCGTTCCCGAGTCCGGACGGGGTGATCCAGCCGACCGGAGCCAAGCTCGACATCCCGACCGCCGACTTCTGGTACGTCGAGAACGGCAAGATCAAGGAGTTCAACTGCTACGTGGGCCTCAGCATCATGCTCGCCCAACTCGGCGTCACCCCCGACTTCACATCCGCCGTCACGACCCCCGCAGCCGCCGGCTGAACGGATTTCAGGTCACCTTGAACGACAGCAGCGAGGCTTGTGCGCGGGCGCGGAGGGCCGGGAAGCTTGCGGCGGTGCTGGTGAAGGTGACTGTGTACTGCTTACCGCTGGTGATGAGGAAGAGTTGCAGATTCTCCAGGTGACCCGACTCGGTCCGGTCGTAGGTACCGCCGAGGAAGTGAGCATCCTGCCCGTCCGCGGTGGCCGGCTCGTCGATCACCACGCGGTAGTGCGTCAAGGCGGTGGGAAGTGCCCGCTTCGTCTCCGCGATCGTCGTGCCGAGGTCACTGCGATTCTTGGTGATCACCACGTTGATGTTGTCGACGAACTTCGCGGCCGGATCAAGACTCGGCGCGATCAGTACCCCGGACAACACGCCCACCTCACCGTCGGGGTACTCCCTCCATCCAGCCGGCGGAACGAGCGAGTACCCATCGGGTGAGGTGAACCGGGCCGACGTGGTAGATGCCGACTCCGACGGTGTGGCGGAGGTCTCGGGCGCATGGGTGGTGGTAGGCGCCGAGCTGCTCGTGCCCGCGGTCGAGTGCGCCGAGCAGCCGATCAGTGCGGCGCTCAGGGCGGAGGTGGCGAGGAGAAGCGCCAGGTGACGCATATTCAGGTTTATACCAGATCTGTGATCTCAGCACAGGGGTGAAGGCGGTTCAGGGTGTGGTTGACGCCTGATTGCGGCGGGTTGGTGGTCGGTGGCGGGGATGCCAGGTGCCTTCGGCCCGGAGGGTCAGGTAGGTGAGGCCGGCGACCGGGACCGGGGCCCAGAACTGGATGAGGCGCCAGGAGAGGACAGCCAGGACGGCGGTCGGGCCGGGGACGCCGAAGCCCAGCAGGGTGGAGATTGCTACCCCTTCGATGAAGCCGAGGCCGCCTGGGGTGAGCGGGATGACGCCGGCGAGGTTGGCGGCGCAGTAGGCGAGGAGGAGGGGGACCGGGTTGATCGTCTCGCCGAAGGCGGCCAGGAAGAGCCAGAGGACGGCGGCGTCGAAGAGCCAGTTCAGGGTCGCCCAGATGAGGAACGCCTTGCGCACCTGCTGGTCGGCGAGCAGGTCGCGCATCCGGATCGCGACCGCGGTGATCCACGGCCGGACGCGCTGGGGGAGTCGCCGTACGGCCGCCTGCACCAGACGTGCGGACAGCCGGGCGATCCAGGAACGCCGGCGGCCCGCGAGCGCGCCGACGACCAGGGCCACCAGGCCGATCAGGAACATCAGCAGATAGGCCGGCCGGGCCTCGCGGAACAGCACGGCCGGTATCAAGGTCACCCAGCCCACCAGCGCCAGTGCGAGCGGCGAGCCGATACCTTCCGCGGTCACGGTCGCCGTCACGTCGCTCGTCCGCGCGCCACCTTGTACGAGCAGGCGGAACCGGACCGCGGTCGCCGTCGCCGCGCCACCGGGGATGACGTGGCTGACGCCGTACCCGGTGAGGTCGGAGCGCAGGATCCAGGAGAACCGGACCCGATCGCTGGCCAGCAGAGCGCGGCTGAAGAGCGAGTAGGCGACCAGGCTGCAAGCCTCCAGGACGACGGCCCCGATGACCCAGACCGGGTTGAGCTCGGTCACGCGCTGGAGCGACTCCCGGGCGAGCGTGAGCTTCGGGAGTACGACGTACTCGACGACGCCGATCAGGATGAGTAACGAGACGACCGCCCACAGTCGCCGGTACCACGCGGGCCTGGACCCGGTCGTGGGTCCCGACCGGGATGTCTCCATGCGGTCGCACTCCTTTCACCTCCAAGCTTGCCTCACCGATCCGAACGCACCGGATCCGGGGATACAAGAGGGGGCCGAAGGCACCGTTCAGTCGGCCTGCGGAAGGCGGCGGGTGTCGATCAGCTCCTGGGCGACGTCACGGAGTTTGCGGTTGTTGTGCTGTGAGTAGCGCTTGAGGACTTCGAAGGCGCGATCGCCGTCGAGGTCGTAGCGCTCCATCAGGATGCCCATCGCCTGGCCGACCAGCTTGCGGGCGTCGACCGCCTGGGCCATGGTGGCCTCGTGGCGCGCCGACGCGATCGCGACGGTGGCGTGGCGGGCCAGGATGTGGGCGACGGCGATGTCATCGGCGTCGAAACCGCCGGGATGTTCGCCGTACAGGTTCAGGACCGCTTGGGGCCGGTTGCCGAGCATCAGCGGCAGATGCAGCGCGGAGCGGATCCCGGCGCCGAGGACCTGCTCGACCCACTGCCGCGACCATCGGGTCTCGGCGGCGACATCCGGGATCAGGACGACTTGTTGCTGCTCGATCGTGGTCAGCAGCGGCCCGGCGCCGACGTCGATCTGCTGCTGGTAGAGGTTGGCGAGTGCCGGGGCGGTCACCGCCAGCACTTCGGGGCGTCGACCTTGAGCGATCAGTACGACGGATGCTTGCTTGCACCGGACCGCCTGGAGCGCGAACTGAACGACGGCGTCGACCGTCTCCTCGACGCCGTCCAGACCGGACAGCTCGATGGCGAACCGGCCGAAGGTCTCGGCCAGGGGGTCGAACGGCATGGGTAGCTCCAGGGGTCGCCAAAGAGGTGCGAACCCACTGGTTGGAGCCAACGCGAGACTCATGATGCACCAGATCGCGGTCCGGTGCGAGATCAGGCCGATTTCTCCTCGGCGCCGCAGTCGTGAACGTCGACGAACAGCTCGTCGCTCACTCGTCGCTCACTCGTCGCTCACCGGTGGTCGCCGCGGAGCTTCCGGGTGTCGACCAGTTCCTGGGCGACATCCCTCAGCTTGGTGTTCGTCGACTGCGAGTACCGCCGGAGCATCTCGAAGGCGCGAGTGTCGTCGAGGTCGTAGCGCTCCATCAGGATGCCCATCGCTTGACCGATCAGCTTACGGGCGTCGATGGCCGCGGCCATGGTCTCGTCGGCCCGCGCCGAGGCGACCGCGACGGAGGCGTGACGGGCCAGGATGTGCGCGATCGCCACATCGTCGGCCGTGAACGCATTCGGCTCGCGATGGTAGAGCGACAGGACGCCGAGCAGCTCTTCGCGAGCCCACATCGGCACGTGCAGCACGGACCGGACATCGTGGGTCGCCACGAGGTGCGCCCAGGCAGTCCAGCGGGTCTCGGCCTCGACATCCGGGACCTCGACGACGGTTCCTTCGGTCAGAGCTTCCAGCAAAGGACCTTCGCCGGAGTCGAACTGCAACTGATACAGCTCGGCGACCAGCGGATCGGTCACCGCCGCGATTTCGCGCTGACCACGCAGCGTCAGGGCCACTCCGGCGTACACACAGGCCTCCGCCTGCAAGGCGAATTGCACCACGGCCTCGACGGTCTCCTGCATGGTGTCCGCGTCGTGAAGCTCGAGCGCCAGTTGAGCGAAGGTGTCGGCGCCGACCTGTTCCATGGCCACATCATGCACTGGCATGACCCGACTGGGCAGTGAATCCTCGCAGTCGGCCGCGACAATCTGGTCGGGAGCAGCGGTTCCGGGTGCTGGCAGTCTCAACACCCGGAACCTCGGACCGCTCCGACCCTCGAGAACCCGGGCCGTCCTGCCACTCCAGTGCCCCATCGGTAGTTGCCTAACCCCTTGATCTCGGGCTCGTTCCACCCATCCGCCGGCGGGTGGTCAACGAAGCTTCGATGGTGGGTCGAATCTCGGAGTGAACGATGAGTGTTGAAGTGAGATTGCGCGAACACGTGGAGCGGTTGGGAGCACAACATCCGCCGATCCCGGTGGACAGCGCCGACTATTCGATGGCGCGGCCTGCCCTGCTGGCGGAGCGGTTCGGGCCGGTGCTGACGTACATGTCCCGGGTCGAGCTCGAGGTCGAGCGGAACGTGCTCGAGCTGAATCTGCTGCTGCCGGACCCGCCGGAAGTGGATCGCTTGTTCTATGCCGATGTGTGGCTGCCGCAGGAGATCCATCACGGCCTGCTCCTGGACCGGCTGCAACTGTTGGTCGGGCTGCCGGCCTCGACCCCGGATCTGACCACCATCGACATCCGGTTGCGGTTGCTGGGCGTGCTCGGCCGGACGAGTGCGGTGCAGGACATCAGCCGGATGCTCTACTACCTGACCGGCGCGGCAACCGAGCAGTCGGCGATCCTGGCGTACAACAGGCTGCACAGCGGCCTGCTGGAGCTGGGGGAGAAGGCGATCGCGGAAACGGTCGTCGGCCCGATCAGACGGCAGGAGCCAGGACACTTCGCGTACTACAAGATCGCCGCGCAAGGCCTGTGGGCCGAGTTGGCGGCTTGGCAGAAGTGGCTGGTTCGGGTGATCCGGCGCTGGTCGTTCGAGCCCGTCGGCGCGTACGACGAGACCCAGCGCGGCGACTTCGGAGTCGTGATGGAACGGCTCGAGATCACCTCGGACGGTGATGTGGGTCTGCGGAAGTACGCGGAGCAGATCGGACGCGTCGAGACCGAGTTGCTGTGGGCTCAACGCCAGGGTCTGCGGGTTCCGTCGTACGTCGTCAACAGCCTCCGCCACGCCGCGTCCCTCGCCGGCCGGCGCTGACGGCTCAGCTGTAGTGCGGTTCGAGGTCGATGTCGACGATGCGGACGCGAACCGTCGGCACTCGACCGGTAGCACCCTCGACCGCGGCGACCACGGCGTCGTGGACGGCCAGCCCGACGTCCGCGGCCCGGTGATCGGCCCCGGCCACGATGCGTACGCCGATCTCGAGCGCCGCACCTGCTCCGACCTCGACCCCAGCCACATCGGGAAGCTCCCGGCCGGTCGCGCGCTCCCAGGCCTCGGCCGCGAACTGCTTCAGCAGCCCCTTCAACCCCGGCTGCAACCGAATCACCCCCGGCGCCGACCGCGCTGCCTCAGCGGCAGCCGCCGCGATGGCAATCTGCTCGACGGTCCGTCCCGGTACGGCGCTCTGCCGCGTGGACTCGTCGTCGTCCGGGTTCACCGCTCGTCCGTCCACACGTCGACCACCTCGAAGTCGAGGGTGTCGAGCTCGAGGCCGATCTGCCCGCGCAACGCCAGGGCGACCCGGCCGCGCGCCTCCTCCAGCTGGTCCACCTGCCCGGATCCGAACCGCAACGACACCGACATCCAGACCTGGACGGCACCGGGCCGCTCCGGTGAGACCTCGACCTTGCATTGCCGCGCCCGGATCCCGGGCACACCGTCGACGGCGTACCGCAGGACGGCGGCCAACGCGTGCACGGACAGCTCGACCTGTGCATCCCCGGTCGGCAACGGAATCGTGCGGCCGAGATTGAGGTCGGCGCGTACCGCGGTCATGATCCGGTCCAGCAGTCCGCTGGGCACCTGGACCGGATCGTCGATCAGCTGGCTGGTCGCCTCGACGAGTTGCTCGAGGCTCGCCCGAGCGGTCTGGCAGTGCGGGCATCCGGCCAGGTGTGCACCCGCCGCACCGGCTTCGAGCTCGTCCCAGACGTCCTCGACCGTGCGACCACAGGGCAGTGCGTGCAGGTCTGTCTGGTCGGTCGGATTCATCTCCATGGCTTCATCACCTCCGCGAGCTCGGCGCGGGCTCTGGCTATTCGTCCTCGGACGGCGGTCGGCGTCGTACCGACCAACTCGGCGATCTCCTGGTACGAGCGGCCGTGGACCTCACGGAGCAACCAGCAGGCGCGCTGCGATGGTGGCAGTTGGCGCAGCGCCTCGGCCAGAGCCTGCATCGCCGCGCTGTTGTCGGCGGTGCGGGCCGGGTCGCCGACGACCGTAGGCTCGATCGGGTCGCCGTGCTCTTCGAGGTCGACGGTCGGCTTGCGTCGTTGCAGCAGCGTCAGGCACTTGTTGGTCGCGGTCCGATACAGCCACGCCCCGAACGCGGCGTCGTGCTGGATCTCGGGCAGTCGCCGCCACGCGGTCACGAAGGTCTCCTGTACGACGTCCTCCGCATCACCGGACGCGCCGTTCAGCATCCGCAGGCAGAGCGTGTAGATCCGGCGCTGATAGCGCCGCACCAGCAGCTCGAACGCCGCCGGATCGCGATCGCGGGCCCGCGCGACCAGCGTCGCCTCGTCCAGCTCGATCACCCCGGGAGACGCCACCATGCCATTTAGACGACACGAGGCACGTCGATGTCACGCTGAACCGCCCGGCCCGCTACGGTGACGTACGTCACGCCACCCGAGCCGATCACGACCGTGACGACTGTTTCGGTCAGGGTGTCCATCCAGGGAACGGCTCCGAACACCACTCGAAGTCCGCCGACCAGAAGGGCACCTGCTGATGACCGAAACCATGACGAACAAGGGCACCGCGAAGCGGGCCACTACCGCGGTCGTTGCCGAAGGCACCGGCCTGACCGAGGTTGCCCAGGGCAAGACCACGATCGCGGACGTCGTCGTGTCCAAGATCGCCGGGATCGCGACCCGCGAGATCGAGGGTGTGCATGCCCTCGGCGGCGGTGCGGCCCGGGCCGTCGGCATGCTGCGCGAGCGCATCCCCGGTTCGCGGACCAACCTGTCCCAGGGCGTCTCCGTCGAGGTCGGCGAGAAGCAGGCGGCCGTGGACATCGAGCTCGTCGCCGAGTACGGCGTGAGCCTGGCCGACCTAGCCGACGCGATCCGCGGCAACGTCATCTCCGCGGTCGAGCGGATGACCGGTCTCGAGGTCACCGAGGTGAACATCGCGGTCAGCGACGTACACCTGGAGGGAGACGACGATGACGACACCGATGAGGCTCCGGCCGAACGCCGGGTCCAGTAAGCGCACTCGAGGAGACTTCGTGACCACGTCTGTCATCGGCCTGTTCGCCGGCCTGTTGATCGCCATCGCCGCCGCGGCCGGCGGATTCCCCGGCTTCCTGCTCGCGCTTGTGCTCGGGGCGGTCGGGTTTGTCGTCGGCCGGTTCGTGTCCGACGGGACGAAGGGCCTGGACGACCTCATCTCGCGCCGTGGCCGTGGCTGAGCCGGC
Source organism: Kribbella sp. NPDC055071 (assembly GCF_053608045.1). Lineage (NCBI taxonomy): Bacteria > Bacillati > Actinomycetota > Actinomycetes > Propionibacteriales > Kribbellaceae > Kribbella > Kribbella sp. NPDC055071. The sequence goes on along the minus strand of NZ_JBSGUS010000007.1, from coordinate 17,937 downwards.
TGTCGCCGACGCGGGCCTGGTTCCAGTCGCGGAGACGGTCGCGCAAGGGGGCGATCGTGGCCGGCTGGAGATCGCGCAGCGGGCGGTCGAGCGGATCGCGGAGATCAGCGCGCGGAACCACTCGGCCGTCGTCCGGCAAAGCGCCGTACTGGGTCGTGGTCTGCCGAAGGCGCGTGCGGTGATCGCCGGGCGCCGGGTTCGCATCGAGGTCCAGGTCGCGGGGGCCTGGGGACACTCGCTGGCGGAGGTGGCCGACGGTGTACGTGCGCGGGTTGCGGCGGATGTCGAGCAGTTCACCGGGCTTGGCGTCGACCGGGTGGACGTCGACATCACCGGCGTCGAAGCCGGTGTTGCCCGGCCGGTCGACCGAGCGGTGGCTGCCGATCCCGTTGCTGGTAAGGGGCCTGCGGCCAATCCGGCGGCGACGGTGATCGGGCTCGTTGCGGCGGTCTTGGTGATCGGTCTTGGGGTGGTCGGGTTCGGTGAGATGTTGAGCGTCACTGGCCTCCTTAACGGGCCGGCGATCCCCACGGAGTGGTTCGATCGGAGCGTCGTACTGACGCCGCACAGCTGGATGATCGCGGCCGGTATCGGCGCCGTGGTGATCGGACTCGTCCTGCTGGCCGTCACCCTCAAGCCACGCAGGCGTACGCATCTCGCGGTCGGCGATCCCGACACGATGATCTGGATCCGTGCCGCCGACGCGGCTCGCCTCGCCTGCGACAGCGCGCGGCACGTCGACTCCGTCACGGAGGTGTCTGCGGTCGCGAAGCGGCGCAAGCTGCGCATCAACGTGGTGACCTTCGGCGATTCCGCCCGGGTGATCAGCGAGACGACCGCGGCGGTGGACGATCGGCTGCAGCTGATCACGCCGCGGCTGCGGACCCGGATCTCGGTACGGGAGGACTGACATGCGTCGGGGAATCATCGTCGTCGACCGTTTCGTCGGGACCGTCGTCGCCCTCGCGCTGATCACAGCGGGTGGGCTGGCGCTCGGTTGGTGGTACGACGTCCTGCCGGATGCACCGGGTCGAGTCACCTTGACCGGGCCGGCGGATCCGGCCGAGGCAGAATGGTGGCCGTGGGCAACGGGTGCAGGCGGGGTGCTCCTGCTCGCCCTCGGTCTTTGGTGGCTGACCAAGCATCTGCCTCGTCGGGTCGGAGGCCGTTTCAAGCTGGCCGGCGCCGACCGTAGCGGCCAGCTGACGGCCGACGCGAATTCGGCCGCGAGCGCGGCCGCAGCCGCACTGACGAACTGTCCGGCGGTTCGCGACGCATCCGGCCGAGTGGTCGCCGATCGCGGCGAGCTGGTCGCCGAGCTCCGCTGCACGATCGAGCCGAGCGCCGACCTCGGCACGGTCTACGCCGCCGCAACCCGCGTCGCCGCAGACCTCCATCACGTCATCGGCCTGCCAGACCTGCGCCACCGGATCCACCTCCGCGTAGCCCGCACCGACAAGACAGCACCACCTCGCCGCACGATCTGACCTCCTACTTGACGACGCGGTAGCGGAGGTGGGTGACGCCGCTGCCGGCCTCGACGACGCGGTCGCGGTCGAGCGTGACCGGCTTGCGGCCGAGCAGGTCGAACAACCGGACACCGCTACCGAGCAACACCGGAACCAGGTGCACCTGGATCTCGTCGAGCAATCCGACCGCCAGTGCCTGCTGCGCCGCGGTGGCACCGTGCAAGCCGACGGTCTTGTCACCGGCCACCTTCTGTGCCTGAGCGATCGCGCTCTCGACGCCATCGGTGACGAAGGTGAACACCGCCGGCGCCTCGGCCGGGGGATTGTGCGTGAGGACGAAGCACGGAACCTGGCCGGCCGGACCGCCGTCGCCCCAACCGCCGTCGCCGACGGAGATGTCGTACGAGCGTCGCCCCATCAGGATCGCTCCGGCACCGTCCACCATCTCCTGAAGCACCGCCTGGTCGGCAGCGGTGGACGTCTTCCAGAGCCAGTCGTGCAGGACGTCGCCACCCTCGCCCAACGGGTCCTTCCGGCTGACGTGCGGTCCGGTGACGAACCCGTCCAGCGACATCGACATCCCAACGGCGACCGTGCCCATGATTTCCTCCTACGGCTGGTGACCCGCTCCAGCGGGGTTGTCACCAGCCTCGCCGTCAGCGGCCGCCCAGACATCCGTGGTCACTACTGAATCCGCGGCGCCGTCGCCCCGAGCAGGTCGAGTTCGGCACGCCCTGCAGCGGCTCGCGCCGGCACCAGCAGCAGCGTGACCGCGCGTTCGAATCGAGCGCCGAGGCGCTCCCACCGGTGCACGGATTCGAGCATCAGCTCCGGATCGCCGGCGTGCCGGGCGGTAGCGCGTGCGAGGCAGGCCGCCGCCCAGTCGTTCTCGGCCGCGGCAGGCTCCGCGGCCTTCAGCTGGTCGGCCGCGTCGGGCAGGCCCGCGACCACCGCGAGCTCGGCCCCGGCCGCGTGGGCGTAAGCCATCCACCACTTCTCCGGGAACGACGCGAGCGCGGCGGCGACCAGCTGTGGTGCGTCCTCGTACCGGCCGGTGTGTACTGCGACGCGCGCGTCGGCGAATGCCGCAGCGGCGGCCAGTCCGAGGGAGTCCGCCGCTTTGTCGACGTGCGCGATCCGGCGGGCGCGTGAACGCCATTCCTCGGACGACGGGAGGTCGCCGCGGAGGCCGTGGACCATCGCCACGATCGCCCCGGCGGACGACGGCCAGTCGCCGCGGAGCGAGGAGAGCTCGGTGGAGGTCGTGGCCGCCAACCAGCCGTCCCACAGCACATCGGCCTGAAGCAACGCCTCGTCGAAGCGGCCGGTCAGGCCGTAGAGCCGGATCAACCGCGGCGCGACGAGAGCCGGGTGGGTGCCGACAGTGTCGTGCCGGGCCGCCTGCTCCGCGATGGCGGCAGCGGCGGGCAGATCTCCGGCGGCGATCGCTGAGGTCGACGCCACGTGGAAGAGATCGACGAGCTCGGCTGCGATCGCGGGCTCGTGGCGGGCGGCGGTGGCGGCCAGCCGGAGCCGCTCGTCGGAGAGCCGATGAGCGCGGCGCAGTTGCCCGTCGTTGGCCAGTGCCGTCCCCAAGACGTCCAACGCGCCCAGCACGAGTGCGTCGTCCCCGGAACGCCGGGCGGCCGTCACCGCCATCTGCGCCACCTCAAGGTCCGGGTCGAGTGGCGTCCGGCCCGACATCCACGCCTGGGCCATCGCGAGTACGGCGGCAGCCCGCGGGTCGGTCGGATCAGCCAGAGCCGTTGCCTCGGTCAACAAGGCGACCAGACGATCCCGCGGAATCGGGTCGGTGAAGGACGTCGAGAAGCGAGTGGCGGCCAGTACCGCCGAGGCTTGTGCCACCGCCTGCCTGGTCCGGTCGCCCGCCGCGGCCGCGCGATCGATTGCCTCCAGCAACAACCCGAAGCTGGTGTCCCCGGCGGAGATGGCGAGGGCGACGGCGGCCGCCGTACCGAGGTGGTCGGCCGCGGCGGCCGGGTCGGGGGCTAGCTCGGCGGCCCGGCGGTAGAGGTCGCGGGCTGACACGACGAGCCCGCGCCCGAAGCTGAGGTGGGCCAGCGACAGCGCCAGCCGGTACGCCGTACCGTCCGGGACAGCCTGGGCGAGCGCGTTGCGCAGGTCATTGGCGACGGCGTCGAAGTCGGCCGGCGGAAGGCAATCGATGCGAGCCTCCAGTTGGGCAGCCGTGTCCGCGGCCCACTGCACGTATCTGGCCGTGAGGTCCGAGTCGTTCAGATCCTGTACGGCGACCGCGCGAACGGTTTCCAGCAGCGACCATCGGGTGACTCCGCACATTTGCCGGTGGACGACGAGACTCCGGTCGACGAGCCTGCCGACGAGGTCCGCGATGGCCCCGGCGCTCTGGTCCGGGGTGACTGCCGCGACAGCGTCGAGGGTGAAGCTGCAGACGAACACCCCGAGCCGACCGAAGAGTCGCCGTTCGTCGTCGGCCAGCAGGTCGAGGCTCCAGCCGATCACGTCCTGCAATGAGTGGTGCCGCTGATCCGGCCCACGGCCACCGGAGATCAAACGCAAGGGGTCGGCCAGCGCGACGGCGACGCCGTCAACACCTAGCGACACGGTCCGCGCGGCGACCAACTCGATCGCCAACGGCATGCCGTCGAGCGTCTCGCACAGCCGCTCGACCGCCGTGGGCTCCGCGACCAGGCTGGGCTCGGTGGCTCGGGCGCGGTCCAGGAAGAGCTTGTGAGCTTCAGCGCCGAGGGATGGCACCTGGACGAGTCGTTCACCCGGTACGGCGAGTCGTTCGCGGCTGGTGGCGAGGATCGTGACGTGCGGACACGAGCGCAGGATCCGTGCGGCCAACTGTCCGACTTCGGCGATCACGTGCTCGCAGTTGTCCAGCAGCAGGAGAACCCGCTCTCCGCGCAGCCGGTCGATCACCGCGTCGGTGGGGGTCCCGGTGGGTCGCTCGACGACGCCGAGCTCCTGAGCCACCGCCTGGCCGACGCCGTCGGTCCGGATCGGCACGAGGTCGACGTACACGACGTCTCGATCCAGGCTCGCGGCCACCTCGACGGCCAGCCGGGTCTTGCCCATCCCGCCGGTCCCGAGCAGGGTGACCAGCCGCGCGTTGTCGAGCGCCGCGGACACTGCGATGCACTCGTCGTCGCGTCCGACGAATGACGTCGGGAAGGCGGGCAGCCTTGACGAGGTGGTGGTGTCGGCGAGGGTGGCGAGCGTACGGCGATCGGGGACACCGGCCTTGCGGAGGAGTGACGCGACGTGGCTCTCGACCGTGCGAATGGACAGGTGCAGGTGTTCTGCGATCTGCGCGTTCGACTGGTGCCCGCGGATCGCCGCCAGCACCTCGGCCTCCCGCGCCGAAATCCGATCCCGCCAGTCCATTCCTGCACACTAGCTTCAGTGGTGGCCACGGATGTGGGCCAATCGTCGCCGGGCCACGCTGGCCACATGAGCGCACAAGAGGCAGCTCGACGAATCGTCGAGGCTAACAACTACCTGACCCTTGCGACGGCCGACCGCGACGGTCGGCCGTGGGCGACGCCGGTGTACTACACGCCTGACGGCGGCATCGACTTCTACTGGGTGTCTCGGCCGGAGAGCCGGCACTCCCGGAACCTTGCCGAGCGTCCCGAGGTCGGCATCGTCATCTTCGATTCCCAGGTCCCGCTGCTGACCGGCGAGGCGGTCTACCTGACCGCCTACGCCGAACAGGTCAGCGACCCCGACCTCGACCGCTGCACGGAGATCTTCCGCAGCCGCCTCCCCGAACTAGCCTCCTTCGAAGCCAAGCGACTCCGTGCGCCCGAGCCACTCCGCCTCTACCGCGCGCACGCGCTGGAAGCCTCCGTCATCCTGTCCGACGAGGCTGACATCCGCATCCCGATCGAGCTACCACTCAGCTGAGAGCCAGTAGCGGGCGATGGCCGCGATCGACCGGGGTCTCGGACCGGAGGAGGAGGTTGAGGGAGCTGTGGTTGGCGAGGCCGCCGAGTGAGCCCAGGGCTCGGAAGGTGAGGGTGATGTCGACGACGGCTGGCTCGGCGAACCGGACCCGGAATTCGCCCTCCTGGCGGGGCTCGCCGGTGAGGTCGTGCAGGGGGAGGTCCAGCTCGATCCCGGGGACCGGGTCGCTCTCGATCGCGAGCTGGCCGGTGACGTAGCCGAAGTTGGCGATCGTCAGGGGGATGGGCTGCCATTCGCCGGTGGCGAGGGTCTGGATCCGGGTTGCCGTTCGGGCGACGTTGACCCGGGCTTCGGGGTTGATGCTCACGGAGATCGGTGCGGTGGTGTCGACCGGACCACAGCAGCCGGCGGGTTCGCCGTACATGATCAGTCCACCTCGCACTCGTCGCGGCGGGTCAGGTAGGCGGCCTGTGCGGCGTCGTACGCCTCACGTGCCGCCGCTTGCTCGGTCTCGCGGATGAAGCCGGACTTGGCCTTCCACAGCGCGTCGACCGAATCGTGCAGCCATTGCGCGCTTCGGCGCGATGCCCGGATCGGTTGGCCGGCGATCTCGACGAAGATCGGCTGGGTGTGCACGCTGCGCAGGATCCGCAGCGCAACCCAGGACGAACGCTCCAGCGGTACGTCGAACTCGACCGCATGCTCGTTGCCGTCGGCAACCAGCTGCTGAGAGCCGACCGGCACGCCGTTCACCAGCACCTCGACCAGCACCGACCGGGACCGGTCGATCCGGGCTCGCTCGAGGTGCCAGCCGACGGGTGCGCTGTATGCCGGTTGTCCCGCTGAAGGCAACGTAGGTGGCTCCTCGGGCAGCCAGGCGGCGAGGGTCGCGGTGACCCGGACCGGTCCAGCGGCTTCCGCCGTACGCTCGCGGCTGGTGTCGCCGTCGATGGCGAAGTCGTAGACGTGACTGCGGCCGTCCCCGAAGTACGACGCTCCGTCCCTCAGTCCACCGAGCCATGACTCCAGGGCTCGCTCGCCGCGCGGCGGCTCGGGCAGCTGGACGTACGTGCGCCCGATGCCCGGGCCGTCGTCGTAGATGCAAGGGTAGTCGGTCTCGCCGAGCATCAGGGTGCGGTAGCCGACGTTCAGCAGGTGGTACCAGATGTTGAGCTCGACGGCCGGCGAGAACTCGGCGCCGCATTGGAAGTCGGCGGCACCCAGCGGTACGTCGACGATGATCTCGTTCGAGCCGATCGACTGGAAGCCGGGGATGAGGTAGTTCGGTAGCTCTTCGGTGCCGACCGACAGGCCGAGACCGCAGTGGGCGTAGCCGGCCAGCGCGTTCTGGTCGTGGGCCCAGCGCATGATCGGGAGGTTCCAGGACGGCCAGTCCTCGATGATCTTGGTCCCCGGGTAGTCCTGGTCGGTCAGCCCGAGCAGGATGACGTGACCGGAGTGGCTCGACGGGAAGCCGGACACCTCGAGGTCGTACCTGAGCACGCTCTGGTTGTCGCGATCGGTGTCCTGCGGCTTCCAGGTCATCCCTTGCGCCCGCTGCATGTCGGCGTACTCGAGCTCGGCGCGCGGGCTGATCGACGAGCCGCTGAAGAACTGCTTCTGGTGGTAGTAGCAGGGACCCCAGGTGAGCACGCTGCCCATCCAGAGACCTTCGCCACGGACGTGCCGGATCATCGTCTCCGGCGTGACGCCCTCGGTCGGCACGCTGTAGTGCGAGCAGCCGCCGGCGTGGATGTGTGGGTCGCCCGAGTAGTAGCCGTGGGCCGCCGGATCGGTCCAGCGGTCCAGCTCGATCGCCACGGCCTCGGTGTCAGCGGCTACAGCCACGTCCAGGCGGACCTCGCGGTACTCCGGGCCGCGGCGCGCGGTGATCTCGTACTGTCCGGCCGGAAGCGCGATCATTTCGCCGGTCGCGCGGTAGACGTGATCGTGGAAGAACATGTCGGGCGCCAGCCGCATCGCCCTCGACGGGTAGATCCGCCGCTGCGTGTCGCTGACGGTCAGTGTCGCGACGGAGCTGCTGCCGTCGGGTTCGCGGATGTCGAACCTGATGTCGCGCGCCGGCAGACAGTCGAACTCGATGACAGCGCCGTACTGGCGGCTCTCGAACCCCATCCGCTGCCAGGTGTTCACACCCTCCGCCGTGCGGAGGAAGGTGACCTCACCCCGGTGAGTGCCGCTGTCGCGCCCGTACAGGCTGATGACCTTGTACTCGGCGTCCAGACCGGACAGATCGGTCGGACCGGCGAGTTGTGTCTCCAGCCAGGCGGTCTTGATCCGCGGCACGCTGGTCAGCGTGTCCGGCATCGCAATCCGGGCGGCGTGGCTGTGGCTGTCGATCACATTGAGTACGCCGCCAGGTCCGACGGCCAGCCCGCCCTGCAGCTGCTGTGGGTTGGCGACTCGAACCAGGAAGCTCCGCCAGCCGTGCTGGACCAGCTGCGGCGTTGCGGCACCCGCCGTACTGATTGCCATGCCTTGCTCGTCGACCTCTACCTCGATGAGGACGTACGGACGGAGTAGCTCGTCCAGCTCGGCCGCATCGGCGAGATTGGGGAGGCGAGTGGTGACGTCGTCCGGGAGTGGATCACCAAGGTCGCGGAGTTTCTCGACGGCTCGAGTGGCGGATGCAAGCAGCGGCTGGAACACGGGGCCTCCTGTTGGTACGCCGGACCCCGAGCCTATGGCCGAGGTCCAAGCCGGTCATCACCTTTTTCAGGAGGTCACTGTGCTGACGAAGGCCGCGGCGGTTTCGTAGGTGAGGGCGGGCTCGGGGTTCCAGGGGAGAACCTTGCCCGCGGCTACGGCCGGCAGCTCGGACCACGCGGGGATGGTGGCCAGGCTCTCCGCATTCAGAGAGTTGGGGCGCTGGTCGTAGAGCAGGACGTCGGCGGGGTGGCTGGTGGCGAGGTCGGCCCACTTGACCACCTCCCAGCCGCCCGCAGTGGTGGTCGGGGCGAACGGGACACCTGCGTCAGCGAGGAGTCGAAGACTCGGCCAGTACGCCGGGTTCGCGACGTACGCGTCCGTGGGAGTGCCGCCGGAGAGCGCCACGACCTGTGCTGTGGTGGTGAGTCGGGCGATGGCTGTGGTGAGGGCTTCCTCTGGGTCGTCTACCTCTGCGCCTAGCGAACTCGCGAGGTCGTGGAAGCGCTGGATGACCGAGGTGAGCGTGCGGTTGCCGGCGATGCCGATCAGCAGGATCGGTGCGATCTCGCCGAGGCTGGTGGCCGCGTCCGCCGAGACGCCGTACGTCTCGCCGCCATAGGTCACAGTGACGATGAGGTCCGGCTGCAGCGACTTGACCAGGTCCAGGTCGATCGCATCGCCCGAGCCGACCAAGGGAACGTCCAGCCCGGCTGCCGCACTGCCGCCGGCGTCTGCGTGGTGCTGAGAGCCGAAGTAGCCCACCACTGGCACTCCGAGCCGCGTCAGCGTTTGCGCCGCCTGAGCGTAGGCAAGGATCCGCCTCGGTCGCTCCGCCACCACCACGGACTGCTGCCGGTCATCCTCGAAGGACCAACCATCGGACACCATGCTGCCGCCTTCCACCCAGACGTCGCGAGCAGCCAACCCTACCGAGGCGCCCGCGCCGTGTCGCCCGATACGGTCAGTCGTGAGATCCGTGGCAGGGAGGTCTGGTGACTGCATCAGTTGACGTGGATTCGCCGTACGTGCTTGGTGCGGAAGCCGTCCGGGAGTTCGAGCGGGACGGGTTTGTTCGGTTGTCCGGGGTTTTCGATGCGGCGACTGTTGAGTACTTCGGGCCGGAGATCACGTCCAGGGTGATCGAGCTGAATACGATGCACCTGCCGTTGGCGGAGCGTTCGACGTACGCGAAGGCTTTTCTGCAGGTGACGAACCTCTGGCGGCACAGTGAGGTCGTCCAGCAGCTCGTGCTGTCCGAGCGGCTCGGGCGGATCGCGGCAGAGCTGATGGGTGTCGATCGGGTGCGGCTGTATCACGATCAGGCGCTGTACAAGGAGGCCGACGGCGGTATCACGCCCTGGCACGCCGACCAGTACTACTGGCCGTTCGGTAGCGATCGTGCTTGCACCGCGTGGGTGCCGTTGCAGGAGACGCCGACCGGGATGGGCCCGCTGGAGTTTGCCGTCGGCAGCCAGTCCTTCGCGTTCGGCCGGGACGTCCCGATCAGCGATGAGTCCGAGGCCGCACTGCGGAAGGCGTTGGCCGAGCAGGGTTTCGAGGTCTCCGCCGAGCCCTACGCGCTCGGCGACGTCAGCTTCCACAGCGGGTGGACGTTCCATCGTGCGGGACCCAACACCACCGAGGTCCCACGCCGGGTGATGACCATCATCTACATCGACGCCGACATGCCGATCATCACTCCGACGAACGACCACCAACGCTCCGAGCTCGACCACTGGCGGGCCGACACGGCTCCGCACCCGCTTCCCAACACACCCCTCAACCCAGTGATTTACCGGAACCCGACCGTCGGGATCTGAGTCCGGCGGGCGCGCACCAGCGCGGCGGTCGCGAGCAGTCCGGTGATGAGGGAGACGAGGACGAGGAGTGCTACGCGGTCGAGGCGAGCTTCTTGGCAGTCGGCGGTGACCTTCTGTTCGAGCTGGGTGACGAGCTTCTCGGAGTTGTCGCCCTGGCCGGCCTTCTGCAGTTGCCCGGCGAAGGTCTGAGCGGCCTGGCGCCCGTCGAAGCTCGAGTGGTCCATCTGCAGCCGAGAGGTCTCGAGGCTGCCGAGTGGAGTGCAGTTGACGGAGATCTCGGCGTCGTCCGAGCGGTAGCCGTCGTACGTGACGTCCGCGGAGTTGAAGAACAGGAAGAGCATCCAGACCCCGCCGAGTACGGCCAACGCGGCGGGCAGTTTGGACAGGATGGGCTGCATGGGTCGTCCCGTCTGAATCAGCTGTCGAGCAGGTGGAGGGCTTCGGTGATGGAGTTGGTGACCGGGGCACCGGTAGTTTCCAGGGCCGCGCGGGTCATCGAGCCGGTGGTGACGAGGATGCAGTTAGCGCCGGCGGACCGGGCGGCTACGGCGTCGTCGACGACGTCACCGATGAGTACGACGTCGGCCGGGTCGAGGTCCTGGGCCGCGAGGTGGCGGATCAGACTGTCCGCCTTCGACTCGCCGCCGACCTGGCTGGTCAGGCCGTCGACACGAGTGAAGTACTGCGTGAGCCCGAACTGCTCGACCGTCGGGACGAGCCGCGCCTGGAACCACATCGACAGCAGCGACTGGGTCCGTCCGCTCTCGCTCAGTCGGCGCAGGGCGTCCGGCGCATCGGCCGCGAGACCGCTCGTGGACAGGAGAGCGTCGTACCGCTCGTGGTAGAGCTTGTCGACCCGCGCCCACTCCTCGTCGTCCAGGACACGGGCCAGGATCGCCTCGTACGAGACGCGCATCGGTCGCGCGTACACCGCTTGCAACTCGGCCCAAACCAGGTCAGCCCGACCGAACCCCGCGCACACCTGGTTGACCGCTGCCAGGACGATCTGGTTGTCGTTGAGCAACGTCCCGTTCCAGTCCCAAACCACATGCGAAACCTTGTTCATTTGCGTCACTCTAGGCGGAGCCATGGTCAACCGATTGAGGAGTGCAGTGGAGTTCAGGAGCGCGCGGGAGGTCGGTGTCGGGTTTCACGCCGAGGTGATCCGACCCTTGGTGGGAGACGTCGCGTACGCGGCCGGACTGCTCGGCTGGGGATCGGACGTGCTCGGGTACGACACCGAGCGATCGATGGATCACGGGTGGGGACTGCGAGCCGTGGTGTTGGTGGATTCCGCTGAGGTCGAGCACGTACGGGCGCGGGTGGACGCTGGTCTGCCGGAGAAGTACGACGGGTTCCCGATCCGATTCGGCTGGGACGACGTCGAGCCCATGCACCATGTGACGGTCACAACGGTGGGGGAGTGGCTGACAGGTCAGTTGGGGTTCGATGCGAGCCAGGGGATCGGTCTGGTGGACTGGCTGGTGACACCGCAGCAGCAGCTCCTCGGTGTGGTGGCCGGACGCGTGTACGCCGACGACGGCCGCCTCGCTGCGGTCCGCGAGGTGTTGCAGTGGTACCCGGATGAGGTGTGGCGCTGGCTGATGGCGTGCCAGTGGTCCCGGATCTCGGAGGAGGAGGCGTTCGTCCAGCGGACCTTTGAGGCCGGGGACTCGTTGGGGTCACGCGTCGTGGCTGCCCGGCTGGTGCGGGACGTCATGCGGCTGGCGCTCCTGCAGGCGCGGACGTATGCGCCGTACTCCAAATGGCTCGGTACGGCGTTCGCCCGCCTGGACCACGCGGATGGGCTCGACCAGGCCGTGGCCGACGCGCTGGGGGCCGATGACCTGGCGGCACGCGAGCACGCGCTGGTCACGGCGTACGAACTGGTTGGTCGGCGGCACAACGCACTGGCGATCACCGACGAGGTCGACCCCAGCCCGCGTCCGTTCCACACCCGCCCGGCCATGGTTCTGGGCGCCGAACGATTCGCCGGCGCCTGCCTGGAGACGGTGACCGACCCGGACCTCCGCCGGTACGGCCTGATCGGCTCGATCGACCAGTTCGCCGACAGCACCGAGGTGCTGAGCAACCCACCGGTGTGCCGGCGGCTGGTCAGCCTTTACCGCTGAGCGATCTCCCGGGCGCACAGGAAATAGTCATCGGTGGGCCGATGAGTTTTCCGGCCGGGCTGCGTTACATGGTCAGCAGCGTCGGTCAGACTGAGGCCGACCCGACCGCAGGAGGCCGTCAATGGACTGGAAACTCGAACTCGTCATCGTCCCGGTATCGGACGTCGACCGGGCGAAGAAGTTCTACGCCGAGCAGCTCGGATTCACCGTGGACGTCGACCACAGCATGGGTGACTCGTTCCGCGTCGTCCAGCTGACCCCGCCGGGGTCGGCGTGTTCGATCAGCATCGGTATCGGGCTGACCAAGGCGGCGCCGGGGACCTACCAGGGCACGCATCTGGTGGTGAACGACATCGAGGCGGCCCGGGCCGAGCTGGTCGAGCGGGGCGTGGAGGCCAGTGAGCCGTTCCACTTCACCGCCGAGGGGCAGCAGCCCGGCGTCAGCCCGAAACGGCAGAACTTCGAAAGCTTCTTCACCTTCTCGGACCCCGACGGCAACGGCTGGACGGTCCAGGAGGTGGGAAAGAACCCGTCATGACGACTCTCGAGGAGGCGGCGTTCGCGGGCGACGAAACCGCGTTCGCCGACCTCGCCGGGCGGTACCGGCGCGAGCTGCACGTGCACTGCTACCGCATGCTCGCGTCCTTCGACGACGCGGAGGACGCCGTCCAGGAGACCCTGCTGCGCGCCTGGCGGCGGCGGGACTCGTTCGACGGGCGGACATACTTCCGCGCCTGGTTGTACCGGATCGCGACCAACGTGTGCCTCGACGTTGCCCGCCGTACGACGTCATCGGGCGAGGTCGCGTGGTTGCAGCCGTACCCGGACCGGATGCTCGACGAGATCGCCCCGCCCACCGACCAGCCCGACTCGGTCGCCGTGGATCGGGAGACGATCGAGCTCGCGTTCCTGGTCGCCCTGCAGGCCTTGCCGGCTCGGCAACGGGCCGCACTGATCGCCCGCGACGTCCTCGGCTGGTCGGCCGCGGACACCGCCGTACTCCTCGAGACCAGCGTGGCGGCGGCGAATTCCGCCCTGCAACGAGCCCGGGTGACCATGCAGCAACGGTTGCCGGCTCGCCGTAGCGACTGGACCGCTGCTCGGCCCACAGCCGAGGAGCGGGACGTCCTGGGCCGATTCATCGACGCACACCAGCGGTGCGACGCGGCCGCAGCGATCGCCATCGCGGCCGAGGAACTGCGCGTGTCGATGCCGCCGAACCCGATGGTCTTCGACGGGCTCGAGTCCATCCGGCCGCTGTTCGAGCGTGCCTTCGGGCCGGAGCGGGACGGCGACTGGCGGTTGGTGCCGACCTGGGCGAACCGGTTGCCGGCGGCCGGTTCCTACCTGCGCAGGCCCGGGGACACCGTGTTCCGGGCGTTCAAGCTGGATGTGTTGCGGGTCGGCGACGGCAAGATCGTCGAGATCATGACGTTCGGCTACTCCCGTTTCCCGGCCTTTGGCCTTCCGGACCGATTGACCCCCTAGTGTGGGCCACATGCTGGGACTGCCTTCCGAGATCCAGGTGTGTCTGTTCGACCTGGATGGTGTGCTCACCGATACCGCGGCTGTTCACGCCGCCGCCTGGAAAGAGATGTTCGACGTGTTCCTCCGGGATTATTCGGAGCAGCACGGCATCCCGTTCCGGCCCTTCGACGCCAGAGCGGAGTACGACGCCTACGTCGACGGCAAGCCGCGCGCGAGTGGCGTCCGGGACTTCCTGACCTCCCGCGGGATCACGCTGCCCGAGGGCACGCCGGACGATCCGCCGGGCGCGATGACGGTGAACGGACTCGGCAACCTCAAGAACGACGCCGTCCAGCGGCGGATCCGGACCGACGGCGTACATGTGTTCGAGGGATCGCGGCGGTACCTGCAGGCCGCCGAGCAGGCCGGGCTGCGGCGGGCCGTGGTGTCCTCGAGCGCCAACACCCGGGAGGTCCTCGAGGTCACCGGGCTCGCGCAGTACATCGAGGAGATCGTCGACGGTGTGACGATCCGGACCGAGGGGCTGGCCGGCAAGCCGGCACCGGACACGTTCCTGCTCGGGGCCAAGAAGTTCGGTGTCGAGCCGTCCGCGGCGGTCGTGTTCGAGGACGCGCTGGCCGGGGTCACGGCGGGCCGGTCCGGGCACTTCGGGTTTGTGGTTGGTGTCGACCGCGTCGGGCAGGCCGACGCGTTGAAGGTCCATGGTGCCGACATCGTCGTACGCGACCTGGCCGACCTGCTGGAGGACTGATGATCGACCGCGGACACCACCCGATCGAGCCATGGCAGCTGCGGGAGACCCGCCTGGCGCTCGACAAGCTGGCGCAGTCTGAGTCGTTGTTCGCCTTGTCGAACGGCCACATCGGCCTGCGTGGCAACCTTGACGAGGGCGAGCCGTACGGGATCCCGGGCACGTACCTGAACTCCTTCTACGAGCAGCGTCCCCTCCCGTACGCCGAAGCCGGCTACGGCTACCCGGAGTCCGGCCAGACGCTGGTGGACGTCACCAACGGCAAGCTGATCCGGCTGCTGGTCGACGATTCGCCGTTCGACCTGCGCTACGGCTTCCTGAGCAAGCACGAGCGGTCCCTGGACTTCCGGACCGGCATTCTCGAACGGGACGTCGACTGGACGTCACCGAGTGGCAAGCGGGTCAAGATCAGCAGTCGCCGGATCGTCTCGCTGACCCAGCGGGCGGTGGCCGCGATCGAGTACACCGTCGAGGCCGTGGACCAGCCCGCGCGGTTCGTGATCCAGTCCGAGCTGGTCGCGAACGAGGCGCAGCCGAAGCTGTCTGACGATCCGCGGGTGGCCGCCGTACTGGACAACCCATTGAAGCCGGTAAGCCACGACGGTGGTGAGCACGGCGTCACCCTGATCCACCGGACCACCCGCAGCCGCCAGCTGATTGCCGCTGCGATGTGCCATGAGGTGGACACCACGGTCCGGTTCGCGCAGGACCAAGACGTCCGTGAGGACTGGGCGCGGTCGACGTTCATCGCGCAGCTGCAGCCGGGCGAGAAGTTGCGAGTGGTGAAGTACCTGGCCTACGGCTGGTCCAGTCTGCGGTCGGAAACGGCTGTTCGGGACCAGGTGGCCGCTGCGCTGGCCAGTGCGCGCTTCTCCGGCTGGGAAGGGCTGCTGAAGCAGCAGGTCGAGTTCCTGAACGACTTTTGGGACGGTGCCGACGTCGAGGTCGAGGGACACCCGGAGCTCCAGCAGGCGGTGCGATTCGCGCTGTTCCACGTCCTACAGGCCGGCGCGCGGGCGGAGCGGCGAGCCATCCCGTCGAAGGGGCTCACGGGCGCGGGGTACGACGGGCACACGTTCTGGGACACCGAAGGGTTCGTCCTGCCGGTGTTGACGTACACACTGCCCGATGCGGCCGCTGACGCGCTGCGATGGCGGCACTCGATTCTGCCGTTGGCCCGCGAGCGAGCCGACGTGCTGGGCCTGCGGGGTGCGGCCTTTCCCTGGCGGACGATCCGCGGCCAGGAGTGCTCGGGCTACTGGCCGGCCGGTACGGCGGCCTTCCACCTCAACGCGGACATCGCCGAAGCGGTGATGCGGTACCACCGAGCGACGGGGGACGAGCAGTTCCTCGAAGAGGTCGGACTCGAGTTGCTGGTCGAGACGGCCCGGTTGTGGATGTCACTGGGCCACCACGACCGCGACGGTCGCTGGCACCTGCCGGGCGTGACCGGACCCGACGAGTACAGCGCTGTTGCCGACGACAACGTTTTCACGAACCTGATGGCGGCGCGCAACCTGCGTTCGGCGGCTGCGGTCGCGGCGCAGCTCCCGAGCATCGCCCGTGAATTAGGTGTCGACGCGGAGGAAGAGGCCGCGTGGCGGGACGCGTCGGCCGCTGTGTATGTGCCGTACGACGAGAACCTCGGCGTACATCCGCAGTCCGAAGGGTTCACCGGCTACGCGGTATGGGACTTCGAGGCGTACAAGGACAAGTATCCGCTGCTGCTGCATGCGCCGTACTTCACGCTGTATCGCACGCAGGTGATCAAGCAGGCTGACCTGATCCTGGCGACGTTCTGGTGTGGCGACTCGTTCACCGCGGAGGAGAAGGCGCGGAACTTCGACTACTACGAGCGGCTGACGGTTCGGGACTCGTCGCTGTCCGCTTGCGTGCAGGCCGTGATGGCGGCTGAGGTGGGTCACCTTGATCTGGCCTACGACTACGCGTACGAGGCCGCGCTGATCGACATGCGCAACCTGCACCACAACACCGGCGACGGCCTCCACATGGCGTCGCTCGGCGGGGCGTGGAGTGCCCTGGTGGCCGGCTTCGGCGGACTGCGCGACCACGACGGCGTTCTGTCGTTCGACCCCGCGCTGCCGCAGGGGTTGTCGGGCCTGAAGTTCACCATCCGCTGGCGCGGGGCCCGCCTGCGGGTCGCGATCGACTCGATGTCGGTCCAGTACTCGGTCCACGACGGCGACGACGCCCGAGTCACCTTCATGCACCTCGACGAGGAAATCACCGTAACCACCGACAAACCAGTAATCCGAACCCTCCACAAACGCCAGCCCCTCCTACCCCGCCCACCCCAGCCCCTCGGCCGCGAACCAAGATCCGCCATGACCCTCAACGACAAAGAAACCTGAACTCCCGATCTCGGCGGGAACAGCTCGTGTGAAGGAGGTGTGGGTTTGATCGGGACACCGCTCCGCGGCGGCTGTCTTGTTGCCGCCTTCGGCGGGGCGCGGATGGTGGATCCGCCGCTCGCATGGTGTGCGCAGAGCGAGTGTGATTCGGTCGGGCCTTCCGGACTGTGGTTCGGGTGGGCGTTGCGGAGGGACTGTGGTCAGGGGCGGGCCTCGCGGAGGAACTGTGGTCAGGGCTTTGCGGAGGGACTGTGGTTCGCGGTCTCCGCTGCGTGATCGTGCTAGTCACGGCGGCGTGCGTCAAGGGCGCCTTCGGCGTCGCTGCGCGATCTTCGACCCTTGACCCACACCACCGCGACCAGGGAAGGACGCAGCTACGCGGATCCCGCGGGGGGCTGTGAGCCGGGTGGTGTGGATCCGGTTGGTCGGCGTGGAGCTGTGCGCCGGGGTTGAGGTGGGTCGGGTTGGTCGGTGTGGTGACGGGCTGGTCTGGTTCGGTGTGATTCGGTGCGGAATCTGGTGAACGGGCCGGTCCTGGTCTGCTGGTGTGCACGTGTCGGTTGCGCGGGGGCTGTCCCGGTCTTGGGATCTCGCGATCCGGGCAGATTCATCCACTCGCTGGTGCGGTAGCGCGTGTCTCGCGGGCTGGGGTGGATCTCTTCCCGTTGCGGGTAGAAGATCCTCCCGGTCCCCTTCCCTGCCAGGCGAATCCCGCCACCCGGACAAACCCGGCCACATCCCGAGACCCCGGCCCGTCCCCCGGCCACCACCGCGAGGGTTCTCCCACGAGATGGCCGGTTCTCCGGTGAAATCCCGGTGGGGGAACGGACAAACTCATGGGAGAACCCATGAGATGAACACCGCCCGGGCGGGGCAACCTCACCACGTCATCGACCGACCGCCCCGAGGGGTTTGGCCAGCGGCACCCGGACCGCTGCCCCACAGCGATCCACCTCCCCACCGGCCCACTACGAAGGGATAACCTCGTGGGTTGCGGGTTCACCCTTCTAGTACCAGCAGAGAACCCGCAACTCGCGGGGATATCCTCCGCCGTGATCACCCCCACCCGAAACGGACCCTGATCGTCAGCCTCACCACGTCCCGCCCCACGGACCGAAGGCCTCACCAGATTCCGCCCCGGTGATCACATCCGCTGTGCGACCACTCGGGTGAGCGGCTCCGGGATAGACGGTATGGAGTGACGCACGGGTTGGCGGGTGTTCTGGGGGGCCTGGTGTTTCCTCGCTCGGTGATTGTGTGCCGGCGCTGGTCGGTGTCAACGTCGTTCATGCTCGCTGCGCTGCGCGTGCTCCACGTTGA